>VSOC01000071.1 GCA_009774615.1 Lachnospiraceae bacterium | reverse complement strand
TCAACCTATCTCCACCAGCACCAATTACGGTTTTCTCCATGGACAGACTTCCAGTATTAAGCGTATTGGTAAACATTTCATTGACACCGCCAGAACTTCCCAGTTCTTCTCCTGTCATATCTTCCGTACTTTCAGCATCACTTTTCCACTTCTTAATAACCTTTATGCTAATTGTTTCATCATCATCTGTACCAATATAGACATTTCCATTAGTGCCAATAGCGCCACCTGCAGTTTTTGAATAATTTTAGGAACAATTATATTTCTCGAATAAGAAAAGTTATGTTTGAAAATTGCTTTCTCTACTAACCTCTTTCCCTGCAAACCACCACCCGCACTCCACCTTCCACATTGCTCAATACCAGCTTTAAATGATGAAGTTCCAAAATCTTCTTTGCCAGGTAAAGCCCCATCCCCATGTGCCCATCCTTTCCTGTCCGGCTCTTATCGCTGGTGTAAAATAAATCAAAGGCATGAAGCAGGGCTTCCTCTCCCATCGCCTCTCCGCTGTTTTCGATAACACATTGTTCCTTATCCACCTGAATGAAAATCTTCCCGCTCTCCCGGTTATAATCCACCGCATTGGCCAGGAGATTCCACACAGCTTTTGCCAGGTAATCCCTGTCCCCCTGCACCAGAAAATCATCCTTCCAGGCAGAAAATTCCACCTGAATCTTCTTCTCCTCAATCATCGGGGCAAAACGTCCAAGCTCTTCCTGAAGCAATGCAAGAAAGGACACTTCTTCTTTTGCAAGCACCAGTTTTTCCGAATCCAGTTTCGACACCTCGATCATTTCCCCAACCAGCCGATCCATCTCCTCCGTCTGGCCGATAATCTGTGAAAGGTAGTAATCCCGCTTCTCCTCCTTATGATGTTCCAATAAATTTTCAGCAAAATTGCGGATAACCCCAAGCGGTGTTTTCAGTTCGTGGGCCATGGCATTGGTAAAATCACGGCGGGTTTCCTCCAATGCTGCCTGCCGTGCATAGACCTTATTCATCATGCCAATCACTGCAAGCATACAGGCTGCCGTCAGCACAGCCCCTGCCAGATACACATACTTCATATAATCCACAGCCGCAAGCCATGGGCGGCTTTCCATACGGATTTCCAGATAAGCAAAGGGGTTTTCCACCATCCCCACCCGAAGCTGCATCTTTCCACGCCTGCAAATGTCGTCCTCTTCAATCATCAGTGTCGGAGCCTCCGTCCCTTCCTCCCAGACAAACTCTCCCTGTTCCTTAAACCCCTGAAGATAATTGCTGTTTCTCCACCTCTGCCACTGGTCAAGTGTTCCTGCAAAATAAAGATTTAAGTAGGGAAGTGTAAGCTCTGTATGGACAATTTCCCCTTCCTCCAGCTTTGCCTTATCCACATTCGGATTCGTCCATTTCCAGACGACTTCTCCGCTTACCTCGTGAAAATTCCTCGCACCCTCCATTTCCTCGCCGCTTGCATAGTCAACCACGAACTTGCCGGACATAAAATGATAGCCCCCGGTCAGCGGGTCCATATAGGCTTCTTCCCCGTCCGCTTCTTCATCCCCCGATTCTTCTCCCGCTTCTTTTTCTCCCTCCTCTTCCTTATCCTCCTCCCAGACAATCTCCTGGACATAAATCTCCCATAATTCCTTTACATCCGGCGAAACCCGAATCGAAAAGCGGTATTTTTCCGAAACATCCGGCTTCTGCAAACAATACTGAATATCCTCCGCCTGATACTTTGCCAACACTTCCTTTTCCTCCGAAGAAAGATAATCGTCCAGTGCAAAATACCATTCTTCCCGTCCGGTTGTACTGACCGCATAACTTCCAATCTCATCCCGGCTTTTTGCCAGCAAATCTTTATGCTCATCATATGCGGCAATGGAAATCTGCATATATTTACTATTCACCCGCCAAAAAGAATTGTTCGCCAAATCCTGATAAAAGCTTTTCCGTTTCTCCCTGCTCCATGCATCCTCCTGCCGGTCAGAATCTTCCTGCTCCTGAAACGATTTTTGCCCGTCTAAAATTTCCTGTTCGTCTATCATTTCCTGTTCCATAGAAAATTCTTTTTCACCTGCCCGGTCAAGAATCGCCGAAGCTGCACCTTCCAGACGCAGTTCGTCCTCCTGAACAAATCTCTCTTTCACCAGTCCTGTTGCCAGTCCCATCGTTGCCAGATACATCACCGCAAAACCTGCTGCTGTCGGTTTCCAAAAACTCTTCTTTTTTCTCCGCATGATTTCCTCCATTTCGTGCACGATTTACAGCGCCTCCTGCCCTTTGCTTACCGACAGGTATCGTTTACTGTATCTCCAACCGATAACCGCATTTTGGCACGGTCTGAATGGAGCAGCCGCAAAGACCTATAGCTTTTCGGAGTTTTTTAATATGATTGTCCACCACCCGCTCATTTCCGTCAAAATCCCAGCCCCAGAAGCGAATAAGCAGCTGTTCACGGCTGAACACCCGTCCGGGATTCTGCATAAAGAACAGCAGCATCGCATATTCCTTCGGCGGCAGAGGAAGAATCTTTTCACCGCTTATCACCTTATGGCTGTGCAGATCGGCCTTCAGCCCGCCCACCTCCAGAAAAACCGGGCTTTTCTGTACCCTCCCGGTCAATGCCATGGCTTTTGCATACAGTACCGGAAGAGAAAAAGGCTTTGTCACATAGTCATCCGCACCCAGAGCATAGCCGTTTAATACATCCTCTTCCAAAACACGCGCCGTAATAAAGATCACCGGAACATCACAGGATTTCCGGATTTCCCGGCACAGTGCAAAACCATCCATTCCCGGCATCATCACATCCAGCAAAATTAAATGAAAGCTTTTCTCGCGCAGCACATCCAGGGCCTGTATCCCGTCTTCCTTTATTTCCGCCTCCCAGCCCTTACTGGTAAAATAATCACCTGCCGCCTCTGCCAGCAGACAATCATCCTCTACAATCAGCAGTTTCCGTTTCATCTCGCCTCTTCGCCTTCCTTACCGTTTTACCGCCTTCCCATTATCGGTTGTTGATGTATTGAATAATAGCACGGTGATGTATCTTTTTTGTATCCTCAGGACTGCCCCGGGACCGCATTGCATAAATATTACGGTTACACGTTCACAGTAAGGCATAAATTCCCGTCAATGCCTGCCGCAAACCTCCCACATCTGCGAAATCATATACAATGGCAGATTGATCATTTTTTCCTCTCTGCGGTAATCCGACATCGATGTACGGATGCCGCAGGCAAGCTTATATGTCTGAACAAAACTCTTTAAACTTTTGGCATTTAAGTTTTCTTCTGCTTTCACTTCCAGAGGAATCACTTCTCCCTCATGCTGCAGAACAAAATCCACCTCACCGCTGGAATTTGACGCTGACCAGTAATAAGGTACGGTTTCTAATTCCGCTAAAAGTTCCTGGCAGACAAATTGCTCCGTCAATGCCCCCTTAAATTCGGTAAAAATATCATTTCCCATCAACAGCGTTTTGGCATCTAAATCGGTCATTGCGGCAAGAAGACCAACATCCACCAAATAAAGCTTAAATGCAGGAAGATCCCGGTAAGCTTTTAAAGGTATTCCCCCCTTGCTCACCCGTCCCACCTTATGACACAGTCCACAATCCGTAAGCCACTGAATTGCCAGTTCAAATTCCCTGGCCCTGGCACCTTCGCGCAGTACACTGTAAATAAACTTTTTATTTTCTTTCGCCAACTGAGAAGGAATGCCATCCCAGACCATTTGAATCCGGGGAACATAAGAAAGCGGAGCATGTTTAGAAAAATCCTGTTCATAGCTGGAAATTAACCGCTTCTGTATATGACGCACATTTTTTAAATTTTTATCCGCAAGATAAGCATTCACCGCTGCCGGCATTCCTCCCACATAATAATACATTTTCAGCAAATCGATGTATTTTTCTTTAAATGCTGTTATCATCAAATAGTCCTGCTTCTGCATCAATTTTAACAGCCTGCCATTTCCTGTCGCTTCCAAAAACTCCGAAAATGACAGAGGATAAAGATCCATACTGTCCACTTTACCCACAGGAAATGATGTCCCTTCATGCACTGCAATTCCCAAAAGTGAACCTGCAGCAACAATAAAATAACTGTGCCGCTCATCCTCACAAAAATATTTAAGGCTTTGCAGTGCAGCCGGAACCTCCTGAATTTCGTCCAATATCATTAATGTATTCTCCGGTTCAATCTCCACATCACTTTCTATAGAAAGACCGCTTAACATACGATCTACATCAAAATCCCCGGAAAAAAGCTGCTCCATTCTTTTATTATGATCAAAATTAATATAGGCCACCTTTTCAAAATAAAGCCTGCCAAACTCCTTCATCAGCCAGGTTTTTCCCACCTGCCTGGCACCGCGGATAATCAGCGGAAGTCGGTATTCATCGTTTTTCCAGTTTACTAATTTTTCCATTGCAAATCGCTTCATATCTATCGTTTACCCCCATTTTACCTGTTTATCTTTCAGTATAAGGAAGATTTTACAGAAAGTCAAACGAAAAAGTGGAAATGAATACATATTCCCCGACAAATTTCTGGCACTTAACTTTTCCCAATCACATAATATAGAATAAAACTGTGATTTTTATCACAAAAATCTATAGAATTATGTGAAATCGAGGTCGATTGCATGGAACGCCTGCGGATGAAACGACGGATTGCCTGGAAAAACTCTCCTTATCGAAAACCACTTATCTTAAAAGGGGGACGCCAGAATATTAAACTGGTGCAGCTTAAAGCCATTAAGAGAATTTTAGACGCTTCCTGGGAAGACTTATTAGAATAACGAACAATATGATTTATAGCTGACTGTATACAGAAAAAATAACATTGACACATAAAAACAGGGGAACGCCAAACAAACTGCACTTCCCCTGTCACTATCTTCATATTTTTATCGATTTCACGCCAAATTCGTATACCCCATCAAACTCTTATCCACTTCCTTCGCCGCTTCTCTCCCTTCTCGAATCGCCCAGACCACCAACGACTGCCCGCGCCGCATATCCCCGGCGGCAAACACCCGTTCTGTGCCGGTCTGGTAGCTCCCCTTTTCGGTTGCCGCGTTCCCGCGCTCACTTATCTCCACGCCAAATGCCTCCGCCGCATACCCCTGCGCTCCCAAAAACCCGGCGGCAATCAGAACCAAATCGGCAGCAATCTCCTTCTCGCTCCCCTCCACCGCTTTCATCACCTTCCGCCCAGTTTCGGCATCTGTTTCCTGCGAAAGCTTCACGGTAATAATCTTGCAGACCTTCCCCTCCGCATCCTTCACAAACTCCTTCACCGTCGTCTGATAAATTCTCGGATCATGCCCAAACACGGCAATCGCCTCTTCCTGCCCGTAATCTGTCTTGCAGACCCGCGCCCACTCCGGCCAGGTATTATCCTCCGTCCTCATATCGGGAAGCTTCGGCATCATCTCAAGCTGCGTCACCGAAGCACAGCCCTGGCGGATGGCGGTTCCCACGCAGTCATTGCCCGTATCGCCCCCGCCAATCACCACCACATGCTTATCCTTCGCCGAAATCGCCGCCCCGTCCTCCAGGTTGGAATCTAACAAACTCTTCGTCACCGACTTCAGATAATCCACGGCAAAATAAATCCCCAGTCCATCCCTTCCCGGTGCGCTGATATCCCGCGGATTGGAAGCCCCGCAGGCTAAAATCACCCGGTCAAACTTCTGCAAAATCTTATTCCCCTTATAATTCCTCCCCACATCGGCATTGAGGACAAAGGTAACACCCTCCTCCTTCATCATCTCAATCTTGCGCTCAATCACCCACTTCTCCAGCTTCATATTGGGAATCCCATACATCAAAAGCCCGCCCGGCCGATCGCTTCGCTCATAAACAGTCACCGTATGCCCCCGCTTATTCAACTGATCCGCCGCCGCCAGTCCCGCTGGCCCCGAACCAATCACCGCAACCTTCTTCCCCGTCCGGATCTTCGGCGGCGTGGCCTTCGCAAACCCCATTGCATACGCCTTCTCAATAATCGCGTACTCATTCTCCTTCACCGTCACCGCGTCCCCGTTCAGCCCGCAGGTGCAGGCCGCCTCGCAGGGTGCCGGACAAACCCGTGAAGTAAACTCAGGGAAACTGTTCGTCTTTTTCAGCCGGTTAAACGCCTGCTGCCAGTTCCCCGTATAAATCAAGTCATTCCATTCAGGAACCAGGTTATTTAACGGACAACCCGAAACCATCCCCTTCATCATCATTCCCGACTGGCAGAACGGAACCCCGCAGTCCATGCACCGCGCCCCCTGCCTCTTCCTCTCCTTCTCATTTAACGGAAGGTGAAACTCCTGATAATGCTTAATCCGGGCCTTCGGCTCCGCCGCCGCGTTATTTTCCCGGTCATATTCTAAAAATCCAGTAGACTTTCCCATAATCTCCTCCAATCTGTGCACATTTCGCCGCATTTATCGTTCATTCAGCTAATTACCAGCGAAGGTCGAACCATATTCCATGAGGAATCCCCTCGGAGCACGTCGGCGCTTCACATTGAGCACTTAGCAAGGTTTTTTCGAGTTTAGTGCGAAAGTGGTTCCTCTAAACGAAGAGAAGAGGAACTTCCTCAACTAAGTTCAGCGTCCGCTACGTGTGGAGCGGAGCGAAAGCGCGGTGACGATGGAATATGGTTCAACCGCAGCGTAACAGCAAAACAACACTTCTCAGCGATGAATATTCGCATAAAACGCCTCAATCTGCGCCTGCTCACTGCTCAGACCCTTTTCTTCCATCTGCACAATCGTATTCATCATTCTCCGGTAATCGTAAGGCATAATCTTTTTAAACTTCGGAAGATACTCCCCAAAATGCTCTAAGATCTCCTTCCCCTTCGCCGAATTGGTATAAGCCACATGCTCCTGAATCATCCCTTTTAATTCCTGCACATCGTACTTATTCGTCACTTCCTCAAAAGAAACCAGTTCCTTATTCAGCCGCTTATACAGATCCCTCTGCTCATCCAGCACATAGGCAATGCCGCCGCTCATCCCTGCCGCAAAGTTCTTCCCCGTCGCGCCTAAAATCACCACGCGCCCGCCGGTCATATACTCACATCCATGGTCGCCCACGCCTTCCACAACTGCCGTCGCCCCGGAGTTGCGCACGCAGAATCTCTCCCCGGCAATGCCGTTAATAAACGCCTTTCCGCTGGTCGCCCCGTACAATGCCACATTTCCGATAATGATATTCTCCTCTGCCTTAAACTTCACTCCCGTCGGCGGATAGACCACAAGCTTCCCGCCCGAAAGCCCCTTGCCAAAGTAATCATTCGAATCTCCCACCAGTTCCAGCGTCAGACCCTTAGGGATAAACGCCCCAAAACTCTGCCCCCCGGAGCCATTGCACAAAATCGTAAACGTATCTTCCGCCAGTCCTTCCGGATGCACCCGGGTAATCTCCGCGCCCAGAATCGTTCCCAGCGCCCGGTCCACATTGGTCACATCGACCGAAATACTTCTCTTCTGCCGGGAGGAAATCGCCGATTTCATCTTCTTCATCAGCACGCGCTCATCCACCGTTTTTTCCAGTTCAAAATCATAGACCTGCTTCTCATGATAGCCCGCAATCTTCTGCCCCTCATAGGGATTGCCCAGAATATTGCTTAAATCCACACGGGCTGCACGGCTGTATGTGATGTTTTCCTTCCTCTTTAATAAATCCGTCCGCCCCACCAGTTCATCCACGGTGCGGACCCCAAGCCTTGCCATATATTCCCGCAGTTCCTGGGCAATAAACTGCATAAAGTTCATCACATACTCCGGCTTTCCCTTAAAGCGCTTCCGCAGTTCAGGATTTTGTGTGGCAATGCCTACCGGGCAGGTATCCAGGTTGCACACCCGCATCATCACGCATCCAAGGCTCACCAACGGTGCCGTCGCAAAACCAAACTCCTCCGCGCCCAGCATACAGGCAATCGCCACATCCCGCCCGGTCATCAGCTTTCCGTCGGTTTCCAAGATCACCTTATCCCGAAGCCCGTTCATCATCAGGGTCTGGTGTGCCTCGGCAATCCCCAGTTCCCAGGGAAGCCCGGCATTATAAATCGAATTTCTCGGCGCCGCTCCCGTTCCGCCGTCAAAGGAGGAAATTAAAATCACCTGCGCCCCGGCCTTTGCCACACCGGCGGCAACCGTACCCACACCGGCTTCGGAAACCAGCTTTACGGAGATCCGCGCTGCGGTGTTGGCATTTTTCAAATCGTAAATCAACTGCGCCAGGTCTTCTATCGAATAGATATCGTGGTGCGGCGGCGGAGAAATCAAACCGACGCCGGTGGTCGAATGGCGGGTCTTTGCCACCCAGGGATAGACCTTATTGCCCGGAAGCTGCCCGCCCTCACCGGGTTTTGCCCCCTGCGCCATCTTAATCTGAATCTCCTGTGCGCTCACCAAATAGCGTGAGGTCACGCCAAACCGCCCGGAAGCCACCTGCTTAATCGCCGAGCACTTATTCACCCCGTTTGGTTCAGGGCTCAGCCGTTCCAGACTTTCGCCGCCCTCGCCGGAGTTTGACTTCCCGTGCAGCCGGTTCATCGCCACCGCCAGGGTTTCATGGGCTTCCTGGGAAATGGAGCCGTAGCTCATTGCCCCCGTCTTAAACCGCCGGACAATCGATTCCACGCTCTCCACCTGCTCGATCGGAATCCCGCCGTCCTCCGGGAAGGCAAAGTCAATCAGACTGCGCAGGTTCCTGATCGGGCTTTCGCCGTCCTCATTCTCCCCGTAAAGCGCGTGGGAATATTCCTTAAATAATCCGTAATCGCCCTTTTTCGTCGCCTCCTGCAAAAGGTGAATGGTCTGCGGGTTATAAAGATGCGTTTCCTGCCCCGCTCTCTGCTTGTGGCTGCCCACACTCTCCAAAGTCAGATCCACATCCAGGCCCAGCGGATCAAACGCCGCCGAGTGCAGCGCGTCCACATCATTTTCAATATCCTTTAACGTAATTCCCCCCACGCGGCTGACCGTATTGGTAAAATACTTATCTACCACGTCCTTGGAAATCCCGATAGCTTCAAAAATCTGCGCCCCTAAGTAGGACTGGATGGTGGAAATGCCCATCTTGGAGGCAATTTTTACAATACCGTGCAGAACTGCCGAGTTATAATCACTCACCGCCGCATAATAATCCTTATCCAGCATCTTCGTTTCAATCAGATAGCGGATGGATTCGTGCGCCAGGTACGGACAGATGGCGCTGGCCCCGTAGCCAAGAAGGGTGGCAAAATGGTGCACCTCCCGCGGCTCCCCGCTCTCTAAAACCATCGCCATGCTGGTGCGCTTCTTCGTCCGAACCAGATACTGGTGCAGGGCGGAAACGGCGAGCAGCGAAGGAATCGGCACCCGGTTTTCGTCGATATCCCGATCGGTTAAAATCAGGATATTCACCCCGCTCTTATGGGCGCGGTCAACCTCAAGATACAGGCGTTCTATCGCCTTTTCCAGCGAAGTATTTTTATAATAGGTAATGGAAATGGTTTCCACCTTAAAATCCGAATGTTTAACCCCATGTCCGATATCCTTGATTTTCAGCAGATCGGTACTGGTTAAAATCGGACTGTCCAGGCTTAAAATATGACAGTTCGCCGCCACATCCTTTAAGAGATTCCCTTCCCGCCCGATATAGACCGTGGTCGAGGTCACAATCTCCTCGCGGATCGCGTCAATCGGCGGATTCGTCACCTGGGCAAAGAGCTGTTTAAAATAGTTGAACAATGGCTGATGCATCCGGGAAAGCACCGCTAAAGGACTGTCCGCACCCATGGCAGAAACCGCCTCCGCCCCGTTTAGAGCCATGGGAAGAATCATGGTTTTATACTGCTCATAGGTGTAGCCGTAGGTTTTCTGCAGACGAAGGCGCTGGTCATGTTCCAGCTCACTAACCCCCTTGTTGGGAATCGGAAGGTCTTTCAGACTGACAATCTGCGAATCCAGCCATTCCCCGTAGGGCTGGCCCGCCGCATAGGTTCTTTTCACCTCTTCGTCACTCACCAGTTCCTTCTTCACCGTATCCACCAGAAGCATCCGCCCCGGCTTTAAGCGATCCTTCTTCACCACATGGGACTGGTCAATATCGATTGCTCCCACCTCGGAAGCTAAAATCATATAGTTATCATCCGTAATATAATACCGGGAAGGCCGCAGTCCGTTCCGGTCCAAAACCGCCCCCATCATATCCCCGTCCGTAAATAAAATCGATGCCGGCCCGTCCCACGGCTCCATCATGGTCGAATAGTAGCGGTAAAAATCCTTTACCTCCTGGGCCATGGACTTATCGTGCTCCCACGGCGCAGGGATGGCAAGCATAATCGCCTTGGGAAGTTCCATCCCGCTCATCACCATAAATTCTAAGGCATTGTCAAGCATCGCAGAATCCGAGCCTTCCTGGTTGATGATGGGGAGAACCTTGTACATATCTTCCTTTAAAAGCTCCGCTTCCATCGTTTCTTCCCGCGCCTTCATGCGGTCAACATTTCCGCGGATCGTGTTAATCTCGCCGTTGTGGACGATAAAACGATAGGGATGTGCACGCATCCAGCTTGGATTGGTATTCGTGGAAAAACGGGAGTGGACGATGGCAATGGCAGTTTCGTAATCGTCGTCCTGCAGATCCTCAAAAAACAGCCGCAGTTCGCCCACCAGAAACATTCCCTTGTAAACAATGGTTCGACTGCTTAAGGACACAACATAGCTGTCCTCATTGCTCTGCTCGAACACACGGCGGATAATGTAGAGCCTGCGGTCAAACGCCAGCCCCTTTTCCAGATCCGCGGGTTTCTGTACAAAGCCCTGAGCGATATAGGGCATCACATCGACCGCACGCTTTCCCAGAATATCCGGGTGGTTGGGCACCTCGCGCCAGCCAAGAAAGGTCAGCCCCTCTTTTTTTACAATAATTTCAAACATCTTTTTCGCCTGGTTCCTTGCCAGTTCATCCTGCGGGAAAAAGAACATGCCCACGCCGTACTCCCGCTCTCCGCCAAGGCTGATGCCCAGGGGCTTTGTCACTTTTTTAAAGAATTTATGAGAAATCTGCAGCATAATCCCCACACCGTCGCCGGTCTTTCCCTCCGCATCCTTCCCGGCGCGGTGCTCCAGGTTTTCGACAATGTGAAGCGCCTGATCAACGGTTTTATGTGTTTTTATTCCCTTAATATTTGCCACGGCACCGATCCCGCAGTTATCGTGTTCAAACCTTGGATCGTAGAGGCGGGGACGGGGCAAAGAATAAGAAACAGCTGTATGCTCTTGTATTTTTTCCATAGAGTAAACCTTCCTTTCGTTATCATTCTCCTGTCTGCACAATATCCGCTTTTTGCCTGCCCGATACGAACAGATAAAACGGTTTAGCAAATTGAAGTACTGAACTTGTGAAGATAATACTACATTTCTCACCGTTTGTAAATAGTTTTTTTTAGGAAATTGTCAGATAATTTGTCATTATATAATATATCATTTAATTATCAGATAATTAATGTAGAAACACCTGATATTATTTTTTGTCAACATACAATTTAGGATGCTTCATCCATTTTGGGCGAATATGTTTTTTTAGCATCATAAGATTGAAGGGAAAAAAAGAAATAAAGTGAAAAAAAATAAGGTTAAAGAAAGGAAAAAGCTGCGATAAATCACCTGTTTGTTGATTTACCACAGCTTTTAAATTTGTTCTTTTACACTTGTTCTTCAAGCAGCCTAAAGAATAATTGATTTAATGCCGTCCAGTCATCCTTCCTGTCATCTTTCATCGCTTCTGCCCGTTCTTTCCAGACTTCAAGCTCACGGACAATAAAATTTTGGATTCGGGGAACAGGAGAATGCTTATCCCCTTCCATGGTCTTTTTTTTCTTCTCTACCAGCTCCTCAATTTCTTTCCGGAGGTCGGCAGGCATATCCATGCACATCAGTTCCGAAAGTACAATGGGCGGCGGACATCGGTGTTCCCAGATATAGCGGCAGGCTAAAAGCGGGCGCAGGGCATAAAAATACTTCTTATACTTTACCTCATCTCCTGTAAGAAACTGGTAATAGGTACTTTTAGCCACCCCATAATAGTGATACAGCATTGCCTTTACTGAAAAATAGGCTCTCGCTGTCTGGCAGACTTCCTTCCACTCTGGGGCTTCATCATAGACAACCGGCGAATTGCTCCACTCAAAAACCGTTGCATTGCTCTTATAAAACTGCATTAAAGTTTTTCTTATATCCCATCCATTAATATCAAAAACCGCATCCATCTGCCATTCTATCACATCGCGCTTCTGATCCAGGCGAAGATAGTCCTCCAGCCTTCGGACATAGATAAAGCGCACATCATAGTCACTGTCAGGTGAAGCAAATCCCCAGGAACGGCTTCCCGATTCTACGGCATAGATAATCTTTATTTTCTCTTTTTCCTCGGCTTCTCTCAGCTTTTTCCGGATTTCTTCTACGATCACCAGCAGTTCTCCTTCCAGTGGACTTTCAAGCTGAAAATAATCTATAAAACCAGAGAGGGTGCAGAATATACCCTTGCAGCCAGTTCGCTGTCCAGCATGTACAAGGCCCTTGCATCGGAACCAAACAGGTCAAATTTCTTAATCAGAGCCTCTGCATTCGTTTCCTCCTCACCCTGCTCCTTTACAAACCAGTCCAAAAACTGCATGGTCCGGAAGTCCTTCGCATTATGGGCTGCTTCATAGATGGTATGTATTAATTCGGTAACATACTGCTCATGCTCATAACCGGCATGAAGCGGATCGGCAAAAGAAGAAAATACCTTATCCGGCTTATCAATTACTTCCAGTGTTACCTTGCAGCCATTGTTCTGGAGATACTGTAAAAACAGCATCGCATGATCGCGCTCTTCCTGCGCCTGTACCTTATACCAGTTGGCAAATCCCTCCAGGCCCTGTTCCATATAATAATTAGAAAAATCCAAATACAGGTAAGCCGAATAAAATTCCTTATTCACCTGCACATTTAACAGTTCTGCCACCTTTGCATCCAACATGATAATCCTCCTCTTCTCAATCGTATTCATAGAGGCTATTGTAGCACGATTTTCGACACTTGTCATCTTGAATTTTCATCGTGAATTTTCATCGCGTACCATTGTGTCCTGCCATCGCACCCTGCCTTTTTCTGCGGTAGGTAAAGCTCCTTATCGCAGATATTTTTTCAATTTACCGGCAACCGTCTGCACATCAATCGGTTTTGCCAAATGATCATTCATTCCACAGTCCAGACATCTTTGAATATCCTCCGAAAATGCATCTGCTGTCATTGCAATAATAGGAATATCTGCATCCCCGCGTTCCAATTCCCGTATAGCTCTTGTGGCTCTATAGCCATCCATCACAGGCATACGCACATCCATAATAATCGCGTCATAATAGCCGACAGGAACTTCCTTAAATTTATCAACACAAATCTGCCCGTTTTCAACCCAGTCAATTTCTAATTCAAGAACAGAAAGCAGTTCTTTTGCAACTTCCCAGTTCAGTTCGTTGTCCTCTGCCAGTAAAATGCGCTTCCCTCGAAGCGTCCTGTCGTCCTTGTTTTCTGTACCGGCAGCTTCCCCAACGGCAGTGCCGGTAAATTCCTTCAATGTATCGTGTTCCTGCTCTGCCGCCTTTTCCAGGTCAAGAACAACATGGAACTCACTGCCTTTGCCCTGCTCGCTCTGAACGGAAATGGTACCTTCCATCGCATCGACAATGCACTTGGTAATCGCCATTCCCAGTCCGGATCCCTCGGTTTTCTGCACATGCGTATTGTCCTCCCGGCTAAAAGAATCGAAGATTACCTCCTGGTACTCCTTGGACATGCCGATACCTGTATCGCTCACCAAAAAATGTGTCCGAACACGTGAATCGTCCTCCGGCAATTCCTCCTGGTACACCGACACCTGAACCGAACCGTAATCCGGTGTAAATTTCACGGCATTTCCCAGTAAATTAATCAGCACCTGGTTCAGCCGCACGCTGTCACAGCACACATTTTCCGCAAATACATCACGGGCAGTTACATTAAATTTCTGCTTTTTCGCCCTGACCTGCGGCTGCATCATGTTTACTATGCTGTCCATAATCTCTTTTAATGATACCGGCTGAACATTCAGTGTCATTTTGCCGCTTTCAATCTTCGATATATCCAGCACATCATTAATCAGCCCCAGCAGATGCCGGCTGGACAGCGCAATCTTCTGCAGGTAGTCCTGAACCTGTTCCGGATTATGTGTATTCTCTATAGCTAACGACGTCATACCGATGATGGCATTCATGGGGGTACGTATATCATGGCTCATGCTGGAAAGGAAGTCCTGTTTTGCCGCATTCGCATATTCGGCTTCCTTCTGTGCCTTCTCAGCCTCTTCCCGTGCCGTATTCAGTTCTTTATTCATATACTCCAGCTCCGAAACCTGGTTTCTGAATAATTTTAAATACCGGCTGAATATGTAGAGAAGCATAACGATTACCGCAAAAGAGGAGATATAAACAATGGTAAGCCAATGTCTGCCCATACCTGCAATTGCATGATCCAGCCCGTCAAAAGGAAGAATCGTCACCAGATACCATTCACAGTAAGGGAGAGCGGTGCAGTACAGATGGTAACGTGAACCGCCGCTTTTGAGAATAACAGAATAATCTTTGTTTTCACTCATAGCGGCTGTCATCTGTTCAATATAAGAAGCAACCTCCTCGCTTTGATCATCAAAAATACCATAAAGCCGGTCAAAATAATTTTTAAAAGCATCACTTTCATTCCCGACAACATAGCTGCCGTCTTTTCGTATAACAAAAGAATAAGTCAGTGAACTGTCTGCATCAAGGAAAAGCACCTCGCCCATGTACTTGGTGGAAAGCCCTACAACAACAGCCATGCTTTTGTTTCCGTCCGACATGGGATATTCACAGGGAACGCCAAATAAAATCACGCCGTCCCCATGCTCATCGACGGCAGATGCCACCTTGCGTTCTCCCTTTTTTAAGTTTTCCAGGAATGATTCTGGATGGTTGGGCTTTACAGGATCTCCGTAAATCATTTCTATCCTGCCGTCTGATGAATACAGACCGGCACATAGAAAATGCCTTGCCTTTGCACCATATTCTATATCTTCCTTCGATCCGTAACGGGAATGTTCTTTATCCGCTGCTATGTGCGCTATCGATTCTGCCATAGTCAGGCGGAGTGCAATAATCGTTTCAAAGTGTAAAGATACCTGCTCATTCATTCCAGCCATATAAGCAGTACCCACATCCTCAATGGTATTTTCACTCTGCCTGTGAATGGATATTCCAAGGAAGGAAAACACAAAAACAGTCAGGCAGATAATCACTCCTATACTAACCTTTAAGGAACGTGGCAAAGCTATCGTTTTCATATGTTTCTATCACCTCAGTTATTTAACACTTGCATTATCTGTACGCTGCCCAAGTTCCGTTTTATTCGCCGCTTCCTCCTGCAGCTGGCTCATAACCTTAAACATCCTGCGGATATCTATCGGCTTGGCTAAATGCTCATTCATCCCGGCGTCCTTTGCCAGAGCAATATCTTCTTCAAATGCATTGGCTGACAGCGCTATAATGGGGATGTTTTTAGCATCTTCCCTTTCCAGGCTGCGAATCACCCGGGCTGCTTCATACCCGCTCATCACCGGCATCATCAAATCCATAAGCACACAGTCAAATGTTCCGGGAGCAGACGCCGTGAATGCATCCACAGCGACTCTTCCGTCGTTGGCGGTTATAACCTCCGCGCCTGCCTCCCTGAGAATGTACTCTACAATTTCACAGTTGATCTCATTATCCTCCACCAGAAGAACCTGCATTCCGGCAATATTGTCCGGCACATTCCAGTCCTCATCCATGGGCTGTCCGCTTAAATTCTCATCCACAGACTGTCCGCTCCACACCTCATCTGCGGGCAGCCCGCTCCATGCCTTATCCACCCGAAATGACAGCGTAATCTGAACCATGCTTCCCCTCCCAATCCGGCTGTCCACTACAATGCTTCCCGCCAGCTGGTCAATCAGCTTTTTTACAATGGGCATACCAAGTCCAACACCGTTATAATTCGTTCTTGCGCCTTGATGCTCCTGGGCAAACGGTTCAAAAATATGCTTTTTAAATTCCTCGCCAATGCCGATTCCGTTATCTTCTATTACAAAGCGATAGCCTGCATTTCCATTCTGGAAGGCGGTTTCCTTTACCTGGACATGTACAGAACCATGGGGACGGTTATATTTAATGGCATTGTCAATAACATTCATCAGGATTTGCTTTAAGTGCAGCGGATTTCCAATCAGCCGGCTGTGCTGCAGATCGACCTTCTTTAAAGTCAGCTGGATTTCTGCCTCCTCTGCCTGCGGGGACAGGATGGTAATACAGTCATCCAATACCTGGTAAAGATCAAATGGCTCCTCCACCACTGCCGATCTTCCTCTCTCCAGCTTGCTGACCTGAAGGACGTCATTTACCAGGGACAGCAGATGTTCGGTCGATACACGGATTTTTTTACGGCACTCCCTCTGCTGCTCCAAATCATCCCCGTTTTTCTCCATAATCGTCAGCATCCCCATAATACCATTAATCGGTGTGCGGAGGTCGTGGGACATATGGGAAAGGAATTCACTTTTTGCCGAATTTGCCCGTCTGACCTTCTCCAGCAGTTCCATAATGGCCTGATCCTGTTTCTTCTTCGCTGCTGTGATCTCCGTAATATCCTGATGATAGCCGCTCAGACAGGTACCGGGCTTGTTAAATGTTTTATCCGGAATACCGCCGCAGCGGACATAAATTTTGCCCAGGGTCGGGTGATTCCAGGGATAGATAACCTCGGAGCGTCCGGTTCTTAATATCTCCTGCACCGCTTCCTGCACCATCTTTACATAGTCCGGTTCTATATGTTCAAACCAGTGACGGTAACATTCCTCCGGCTCGATTTCATCCGACACACCCAGAAGCAGCCGCATGGTTCGATCCGTGTACATCCTTGGCAGGCATCCATCCTCCATTTCAATCGTCCAGATCCCCGTCCTGGCGCCCTCCAGAATATCCTCCAGGCTCCGCCTTGCCTCACGCTTGTACTTCTCCTCCTGCTCCACGACTGCATTGACATCCCTCAGAGCAAAAATTACATTATTTTCCTCCAGTGCACTCTCCGGCGCAGAAAAATGAACCTCCAGATGCTTTAATCCAAAAGGACTGTCCTTTACCTGGTAGCGAACAGAAAACTTTTTCTTTCTTTTCAGTTCGGCAAGCACATGGTCTTTTTTCGTCAGTGTGCGAAGCCTCTCCTGGTCTTTTGCAACCACATAGCGGGAAATATATTTCTCCATGGCGGCCTGGTAGCCCTCTTCAAAATGCACCGTCCAGTCCATGCGCATCTGTTCGCTGTTGCGGAATATCTCAAGCTCGCCTGTGTCAAAATTCACCTGATAAATGAGCAGATAATCCACGCTGAGGGCGTGGAGGACGTTATAGCTTCGCTTTTGAAGTTCCCGGAACAAATTCCGCCGTTTCAGGGAGGATACAATAAAATAGGCTGCGGTCTGAAGCATATTCGACGCATATTCAATAGATTTTACCGGTGGATTGTCCACACCGTAAAAGCCTATAATTTTTTTGCCGTCATAAAGGGGAACCACAACCAGAGAATGGATGTTCTGCCGTTTAAGATTCTCATACTGAAGAGGCTCTGTTTCCCGAATATCCTCAACACACGCAATAACAATGTGCCTGCCGACACTGAAATTCCTGTACCAGCTTGCGCACACCTCGGGAAGAACATTCTGAAGATTTTCCTTTTCCGGCTTCACCCCGCATGCCACCCATTCATAGGTATTATCATCACCGCCGGCTTCATTCCGCTCAAAGATATAGGTTCGTTCCCCCTGCATCACCTTTCCCAGGTAGGCAAGCAGCACCTCCAGGGACTGATCCGGAGTTTCCTCCATCAGAGCGATACGAAGCCCTTCATTGATAACAGCCTCCAGATGCTGAACACTTTGCATATCACGGTTTTGCTCATCCTTCACAATGTCCATGGCCCCTTCACCGGTTCGCTCAAAAAGTCCCCCTGAATATTTCATACGCACACCCTCCATACAGACCGCTTTCCAGCCAGAGTGCCGCAGCCCGTTTCCGTGCAAAAGGGTTCTTTTGTGAAAAAACCTTCTGTGAAATACCGGAAGAATCTTGCCTCCCCGCTGCGGCTTCACTGTAACATCAAAAATTCTTTGTACATAATATCATATGACATTAATCACGTCAATAAAAAGCAATCATCCTCTGTTGTCATCTAAAACTTCTGTTACTGTTCAAACATTCACAGCAACAGGCAAAAATCCATGAAAATCGCCTTCGTCGATGGGATTTTTGCTCACTGGCCCAGTTTAACCTACGGTCAGCGCAGCAAGTGCGCAGACCTACGTGAACAGTAACAAACTTCTATAACGCTTATCTGCCCAAAGGCCAAAAAGCATAACCACAGCTTCAACAAGCGGATAGACCATCCACACCCCGGTCATTCCCCATAAAACCGAAAAACCAAACGCTGCCGGAATAATAAGAATAAAGCCCCGAAGCAGGGACAAAACATGGGCGGGCATGGCTCTTTCCACAGAAGTAAAAAACATGGCAAGAACTGTATTATAGCCAATAAAAGGAGAAGACACAAAATACAGCCGCAATCCCACCGCTGCTATTTCCTGAAGCTGCCGGTTATTTTCGCTGTTAAATATGCCAATAATCGGCTGTGTAAACAGACCAATCAACCCATAAATCATCCCGGACAGCACAAGCATAGTAACCATCGCATAGCGCAGAACCATCCTCGTCTGCGGCTTATTTCCCATACCGTAAAAATGGCTGACCAGCAGCTGCATCCCGAATCAAAAAAATAACGCCAGCACTTCCTGTCTTCTTTGGCCTAATGACAGAAAGCCTGACGCAAAACTCCATACCCGGCGGCATGAAGCGCTGAAAACAGTATAGCATGAACGGGCAAACAGATCCAGTGTTATTTTGAAAATATCGCAAAATATCGCAAATTATCTCAGGATGAATTTTCATTGACATCCGACAAAAACTGCGCTATACTGGCATTGCAAAAAACAAATTGCAAAGTACAAGTTGCAAAAACAAACACACAAGCTAG
>VSOC01000070.1 GCA_009774615.1 Lachnospiraceae bacterium | reverse complement strand
CTAGGCTATCGCATGAAAAAAATGGAGATTCTTCCGTTATTTCTCCAATTTTTGTTACGCTTGCTGGAATATAAAGCGTGGGTAATAAACTACAAGACGCGAACATGCCAGGACTAATTCGGTCTGTTGTTTTAGGTAGTGTTACACTTGTTAAATTCCAGCACTGGGAAAAGAGATTATCACCCATAGTAACTGTACCAGTTCCGGGCATAAATCTTACACGGGTCATTTCTTTACAACTCATAAATGCTCCTGCGCCTACTGACGTAATACTTGCTGGAAAATCAATATAAGCCAGAGTTGTACAGCCCTGGAAAGCCCGTTCCCCGATGATTTTTACTCCTTCAGAAACCGTTACCGAAGTAAGGTTTGCACAATCGTGGAAAGAATAATTCCCGATTTCTTCAACTGATCCAGGAACTGTTACAGAAATCAAACCAGACCCTTCAAAAGCACTTTCACCAATCTTCTTTACGCCATCAGGAATATAGATACTGAGAAGTTCTTCCTTTTGATTAAAAGCGTAGCCTCCTATACCAGTCACACCTTTATCAATAACAACTGTGTTAAAACTGAGTTCATTCCATGGCGCAGAACCTGCAGAGTAATCAGGGATAACTCCGCTGCCGGAGATTGTAAGTACTCCTGTATTGGTCAGTGTCCATTTCAGGTTTCCGGCAGTTCCGTTTTTAATAACTTTTTCGCTTTCAGATTCATCCAGAGGTTTATAATCTTTGGGATAGCGCGTGATGATATGATCAGCGGCTTCAACCTCGGATTTGCTCATTGCGCGCCCCCAGTGAACGGACTTATTGTAGTTTGCTTCTGCGATGATTACGCCTCCTGCGCTCTTTTTCAGAACAATCACGCTGTGGCTGTTGTTATTTATTCGGAGGATGTCACCGACTTTTACATCCTCGAATTTAAAGTTGCCCCTTGTGGTTGCCCTTGCAGGTAAATTACCAAAGGCTTCATCACTGAGAATGAAAGCAAAGGCAGAACAGCCCACACCGCTGCTTGCACCGAAAATTTTACCGCCGTGCCAGCGATAGGCATCCTTCTCACTATCACGTCCATAGGGTTTAAAATTCGTCCATTCCATTCCTTCAGGATAGGTTTCCTTTAAGGCAATCATGGCTTCATAGGCTTCTTCGTAGGTGGGAACAGTTCCTGCTGTTTTGGAAAGCTGGCTGACGGATGCAGGATCAACATAACCACAAATACTGCATTCATTGTTCTCATCATAAGTATGCTTTCCGTAACCGTCTTTTTCGCTGTTGTCTGTAACGGGGCAGTCTTTGTTGCCGCACTCATGCCAATGTCCGTTTTCATCATAACTCCAGTCTTTCGACCAGATGTGGTCACAGGCATCCGATTTAAGATCAGCAGACAATGCATTGTCCGGATTTACAGGGGCTGCGGACGGTTCGTCAGCGGGGCCTTCTGCTAAATCATCTTTTGAAATTTCATCGTTGGAATCCGAATTGTTTTTATCTTCGGAATCTGCATCGTTTTCGTCTTTAGACTCTGAATTCGCATCATCTTTAGAATCTGCATTCGTATCATCTTCAGAATCTGCATCGACTTCATTCTTAGAATCCGAACCGGCATTATCCGCAGAATCCGAATCAGCTTTATTCTCGGAATCCGCATGAGTTTCATCCTTGGAATCCAAATTATCCTTATTCTCGGAATCCTTATCAGCCTCATCCTTGGAATCAGCCTCCGTTTTATCTTCCGAATTTGCATCAGCCTCATCCTCAGAATTTACATCGTCCTTATTTTCGCAATCTGCATCGGAATTGTCCTCGGAGTCCGCATCAGTTTCATCTTTAGAATCCGTATCGGTTTCATCCTCAGAATCTGCATCGGTTCCATCTTCGGAATCCAAATCGTTTTCGTTTCCAGAATCTGAATCCGTTTCATCTTCCAAATTCATGTCGTTCTTGTTCTCGGAATCTGCATTGCTTTCATCCTTGCTTTCATCCTTTGAATCATCCTCGTCCTTATTTTCGGCGTTTCCTTCGGCTTTATCCTCAGAATTTGTGTCATTTTCATCTTTGGAATCCAAAACCGTTTTGTCTTCGGATTCTGATTCTGTCTTCTCATTGGAATTTAATTCTGTTTCTGCGTTGGTGTCTGCTGTTGCTGTGGGGGCGGCCAGACTGGTCGCTGCTGAGCCTACGGTAGAAAACACCATGGAGAAAGTAAGTACCAGCGAGATCAGCCATTTCCGTTTCCGCTTCCAATTCATGTTTAATCTGCTATGATTCAATAGCTTTTCCTTTCCTAGATTTTAATTTTCACCCTTGTTTTGGGACATGACCACTGACCAGCTGCACTTGTTGATTTTTTATATTTTTTTACAAAATTAATTGTTTAATTTTCCTCCTTCCTGCATAAATGCATTGAATCCTGATTACAGAGCTATTTGGTTTTTGCCCCTTGTAAGGGTAATTTTATTATATTCTCCCGCACAACTAAAGTCAACATTTTCCCTGATTGTAAGTATTTCTCAGAGAAAATATTGTTACTGTTCACGTAGGTCTGCGCACTTGCTGCGCTGACCGTAGGTTAAACTGGGCCAGTGAGCAAAAATCCCATCGATGAAGGCGATTTTCATGGATTTTTGCCCGTTGCTGTGAACGTGTGACATAATCCAATTTCTCAGATTATGCCCTTTCCGGCGTATTTCGGAACTGCAAAACCTCCGTAAATTTCATCCAAAGCTATGGAAAAACCTGATGGAAATGGATGGGCGGGCCAGAGAACAGTTTGGCAAAAGCCCTCTGGGACAGTTTAAGCAGAACTGGAGCGTGGAGGGATTAGAGAAACGTTTTGCACAGGAAGAGAAGAAATTGATTCTGACGTAAAAGGGTCTGATAAAATGTAGGCTTAAATGGATTGTCTGGCGGTTATCCTTAATTAAAAAATTCCTTCATCCAAATGATAGGCTCATGGAATGGAAGCATTTGGATCGAAGGAATTTTTATGAAAAGGGGGGGAATGAAAGGCTTATAAACCGTATTCCTTGTACAGTTGTGCCTGATATTGTTTATCCTTGGTAGCACGTGTCAAATCGTCAAAACGCTTATCAGAAATGAGATAGGAGTGGAGTTGATTTACTCGATCTTCCCCTATTTCAATTCCTTCCTCAACGCCCTCATTTCGTATCACTCTTGCAAATGCCTCCTGATTAAATTCAGTCAATAACATTAAACTCACCTCGGCTTTCTTCTTTAAAAGATAATTTTTCAGATGGTTTTCCTGGATGCAGCGGTCGATGGCCTGTTCAACGGCTTCTTTTAATTCGCTGCCGTTTGCCTGATATTCACGGGTATATTGTACCAGCAGGGCATAACCCTTTAAGGCCGGGCAGGTGTCTAACAGTTCCTGGTTATGCCCTGCGTTAATATTCAGCATATGGGCTGTCCATTCATAGCCTTCTTTTGGTGTCATAAAGGAATCAGAAAGCTTTAAATCCTGTTTATCTGGGGCTTCTTCTGTCCCATTGTAAAGGACGTAATAATCCGGGGATGGGATTTTTACCAGCTTCTTTCCATACAGGGTAATTCCTTTGGATTTTAAGATTCCGTCAATGTTATGGGCAAAGTAAATCAGCCCGCGAAGCGGCATATTATAATTAAGTGTACTCTGATGCTCCCATAGGGTCAGTTCATTCTGAAACATAATGGAAACATCATTTTTCTGCTGCATAAAAATCACATCCGAAAGTGTGACAATCTCCAGTTCTTCTGCATTTTGATAGTCAGTGTGGTTCAGTGCATTATAAAGAGAAAGTGCATTGCTTTTTTCAGAAAATAAATCACAAAAGACGTTATTTTTGTATTCACGGTCTACATGATGCTCGCTCAATCGTTTACTCCTCCCAATTTGTTTATCTTTTTATTTGCATGGATATTTTCATAGGTTTTTAGCTGTCCTGTAGCCTATATTCTTTCCGTTAGCTCTTAATTATTATTCCTGCCTGCTGAAGTCCGCCTTCGTTCGATAGGGTATACCTTCCAGATACTCCTTAATCATGTTCCTGCCGGGACAGGCGGACTTTGTTCGGTAAAGTTTCCTCATCCGGGTACTTGTGAAGTCAAATATCTGTTGGGATGGGCGGGTTTTGTCCGATAAGGTATAGAATATTTCTGATATCCCTATTTTATCATAGAAAACCTTTCAGAGGAAGCCTTGGAATTATTTTTATTCGATGATTTATCTTCCATAATAAGGATTTGCTCTGGCTGTGTGCCCGGGCGTTTAACAGTCCTAAAACAAGAAAAACATCTACAGGCCGCATGACACCTGTATTTTTTTGTCAAATTTTTTGTTATTATATATAGGCTTTTTATGATATACATTCGTTTACAAGTCTTCATTTATGGCCTGCGTCCAATAATGCTGCTGATAAATATCCGTAAACCGATAAGTTGCCTTTGTTTTCCCTTCTAAAGGAACATTGCTGATCATAAGTTCTTCTGTACCGACAACCAAAGGTTCTCCCATTAGGTAGCTGTCCTGATATTCCCCGTCATAGCTGTAGTAATCGCATAAAAATTCCAGAACATCGCCTTCCTGCAGTTCTAAATCACTTTTTGCCACGGTTTCGGTTTCTTCTTCACTATAGATCATCCGAACCCCGGCAATCCATCCGTAAGGGTTTTCATGATCAAAAGAGAGCAGCAGTTCAGCTCGTTCCCCGTTATACAGCACCGGAACCCGCCCTGTAATGGTGTAGTTTTCCCCGTCATCCACGGTGGAAACATGGTAATAGGCCACGGGATGTTCCGCAATCGCCAGCCATGTACTCCCGTCGGGAGCCAGGAGATCCCCATGATCATTAAAGGAAAATACATTGTCCAGTCCCAGATCGATATAGCCTTCCCCGTCATCGTAAAAGAGATTCATTTCCAGGGTCTGCACCAGATTCCACTGTTTTTCATCCAGCCGAATCACCTTATTTCCGTTTTCATCCGATTCCCACACCAGGTTTTCCGCGGCAAAGCGGTTCTGGGCCAGGTACTGTGCCATCGCTTCCTCGTCCATTCCCTTATTGCTTAAAAATCCGGAATTTTGGCTGGTCAGTCCTGCTATATTTCCGCCGCTTCCTCCGATGAGTTCACCGAGAAGCTGAGCGACTATCTCAGCTCCTCCGCTGCTTCCCGATGTGCCTGTGCTCCCGGTCAGGCTTCCCAAAAGGGCGGGAAGGGGAGAGGAGGTTCCGCCAGAAGCTGCCTGTCCGCCGACTTCAAGGCTGGCAAACTGCTGAATACAGCGCACATATTCCTCATCCATGCCTATCTGCTGATAGGAGGCTACCGCCTTATCTACCTTACCGATATTTTGATAAGGGAAGTAAATCGAAAGTCCGTAAGCATTGGTCATGTTCGAGGAAGTACGGTTATATTTTACCGTGCTTAACAGGGTTTGGGCGAGGGCATTGCTGGCTTCATTATTCACGTTCTTTGCCAGATGCACCAGATCGACATGGTCTATCCGGCTGGAACGGGCAAATTCTCTGGTGTTTCCCCGCGCACGGGAGAGAGCCTGGTACTGCTGAGAGGAAATCATCCCGCTTGCCGCTTTGGAAAATGCGGTCAGTGCTGCCGGAACGGTGCTTTCCAATTCGGCTAAGTCAATTACGGAGAGCGTTGTCATCTGTCCCGGGCATTTCTGTGCGCAGACGTCAACAAAATCATCCGCAATTTTCTTCCCCAGTTCGATCGTCGGCATGGATGTATTTTTTCCAAAATCGGTAAGCCAGTTGGTGTAATACCAGCCCACGCCGGGTTCGGTTTCCTCGGAGGCAATCAGGTAATCGGCATGTTCGGTGAGCATCAGGGCTGTTTCCGCGGTTGCCATAAGGCAGGCATCAAAGCCGATAAAGTCAAAAGTGGTTCCGGCGTTTTTAAGCGCCCGGTGGATTCCTGCAAGGCCCATCGAACCGGAAGAGGGGAATTTCTGGTCGTAGCCGTAGCCGCTGATTGCCCCGCCGCCATGATCCCAGAAAATCAGTTCGTAACGGCTTGCCGGATAGTTTCCGGTACACCAGCGGATAAAGCCGGTGAGGGTGTCCGGCTCGGTCATGGATTTACTGCCTAAATTGTTTTCCAGACAGAGAAGCTGTCCGTTTTTTATCTGCCAGATCTGGTTGGTGGTGCTGCTGATTTGATTATTGCGCCAGCCGGTGCAGCCGCCGGTATAGACAAGGAGGCGGATATTTTCACCAAAGTCCGCTTCCAGCATTTCCTGTAAATCCGATGTTCCCATGCCGCTGCGGGATTCCAGATCCGTACCGCACATATAGACCATAATGGTTGCCGTGTCTTTTCCTTTGCCCAGAAATTTAACCCGCTTTTCTCTGGCAGAAGGGTCTGTTTTCGTGTTTAATTTTCCGGTGTTGGCTTCGGTGAGCCAGCCGCTGGATACATTTCCTCCGCTTAAATTTCCAAGGAGGGAGGCGAGGTTAATTCCTGCACCCTGACTGGTTTGCTGGCTGGTGCCTGAAGTGTTTGTTCCTGCCTGCCCGGGGTTTCCGGATGCATTTGTGCCCTGCTGTACGGATTGTCCTGACTGCGTGGGAGAGCCGGAGAGGTTGCTTAACAAAGTCCCTCCGCCGCCGAAGATAAGGACGAGCAGAAGAATCAGCAGCTTGCCAAAACCGCCTCCTCTTCCTGAACTTCTAAAACCGCCATTCGATCCGTTTCTTTGCCCGTCGGGCCGGTCTGCGCCGCCTAAAGGACTTCCTGTAGGTTGTTTTTGTCCGCGCCCTTCCTGTCCGCCGCCCACCGGACCGGTGCCAAGACCGCTGCCTCTCTTGTGGATGCTCTGTCCGGAGCCGGTTACTCTTACTTTTCTGCTTCTTGGAGATTGTCTGTCCATGGTTTCTTTTCCTTTTTGTTTTTTTGGTTTTTCTTTTTTTCCCTTTTATTTCGGGTTTTGAAAAAATAGTAGCATAAAGTCAATCGTCTGGCAAGTGAAGCGAGGGGATGGAATAAAAAAAAGGAACGAAAAAAAGGAATGAAAAAAATAACTTGCCCATTGTTTCGGCTGATGATAAAATGAACGGTAACGATAAGAAAATGGTTAAAATAAAAGGAGAATCGAATGATTTCATGAGAGTTGCCATGTATGTTATCACCCTTCTTACGGTCGGTGGTCTGGCTGGGCTTTACCAGCAGGATAGTCTGATGGTTCTGTTTATTGCCGGGATTTTCCTGCTTGTTCTGCTGTTTGCCTATTCCTTTTATCTGCGGGGAAGGGTTTTGGTTGAATTTGCGGAAACTGCGGATACGATGGTTAAGGGGGAATTTTTTCCCGGAACCATAAAGCTGATCAATCCCACCTGCCTTCCGGTGATTTATCTTCGCGTCTGGATGGAATGGGAAAACCGTATGACGGGGCAGAAGGGGAAAGAAATCTTTCAGGGTGCATGTCCGTCCTGTGCGGACACGGAACTGGAGGTTATCTGGGAAGCACAAAACTGCGGAGAGGTGTATTTTACGCTGACGAAGGTGGAAACCTGCGATATTTTCCGGCTGTTTAAGCTGAGAAGCCGGACAGAGAAAACGACAAGCCTGCTTGTTCTTCCGGTTTCGGAGGAATTTGGCTGGTCATTTGCCGCGCCGTCAAAAGGGGAAGATATGGGGCCTTACCGTCAGGGGGATCGGATGAAGCACATTCACTGGAAGTTAAGTGCAAGGATGGATGAGCTTCTGGTTCGTCATGAACACCGTTTTTTTCTGCCCGAGGCGCTTTTTTATCTGGAACTGAAGGTTTGGCCGGAGTCGGAGCCGGAGAAGGCAGAAGCTTTTTTAAAAAAACTTGCGACCATTCTGGCTATGCTTGTCGGGGAGGGATGGATTGTCCGTGTGCTGTGGAATTCTTCGTATCTGGAAACGGCAAAAGAAGAGGAGAAAAGCCGAAAACAGGAGTGGAGCGAGTGCTGTGTAAAGACGAAACAGGATTATCCCGAAGTGATGGGAAGGATTATGGAGGAGCTTGAACGTGGAAGGAAGAATCTGCCGAAAAAGAAGGGGCGGTTTGGGGCGGTTTTGGATCTCTATGAAAAAAATGAAGAAAAAGGGCAGGGACAGCTTTTGCAGGAGGAGGAAGAGGTTATGTTCTGCCTGGATTTTGAGGGAAGGTTTTACCTGAATCATCAGTTGGTTGATCTTGAAGAAATGGAGTGAATGATGCAGTGAAACGTGCACAGAACAGAGATAGTTTTCGATGGATTCGTGTAATCATGAAGGGAAGAGAAGAACAAAAACCGGTTGTCTTTATCACCTATTTTTGTCTGGTCTGTGCAATCCTTCTGTTTTTTCGTGAAATCGGGGATTTTTCCTGCAACCGCCTGCTGGTTTTGGGAAGTATTCTTTTGCTTGGCAGTGCCCTGTGGCCTTTTAAGAAGAAAAGCAGATGGAAGGCGGCTCTTTTTGTCCTTTTTGCGTATTTTTTATGTTTCTGCCTGCTAAAAAAGCCTTTGGATGAACAGCTTAATATTTTAATTTACTGCCTGCTAAACCAAAAAACAGGCAGCGGTGATTTTACCCTGCTGTTTCTGGCATTATCCTTTCTTGTGTCCCTGCTTTGTCTGTTCCTTGTTCCTGTCTTTAATAAGGGATGGATATTTTATGCGTTTACATTGTTTCTCTTGCTTTTAAGTCCGCTTTTCGGTTATCGGCCTTCCGGGGGTGTCCTGGGGCTGCTGGCTGCATTTCATATCGGAAATTCGGTTTACTATACGGTTTATCAGAAGTGGAGTGATGAAACAGAAGAAAAGAACACCAAGGACGCGGTTTTGCAGAAAAGTTTTATTGCGGGGCTTTTGCTGGTATTTGGGGCGTTCTTTCTTGCAAAGCTGGTTTCTGACGAAAGCAGGAGGGACTGGATGGAGGAATCCGCGCAGTTTACCCAGTCCCTGACCCATGGGGTTAAGACTCCCGCAAATCCTTTGGCGTCCAATCGCCGGTCCGGGGAAAGCCGGACATCGGTCTACAGCAGCGGCTCCGTAGGCGTGCAGTCCGGGAAAATCAGCAGGGGAAACCATTACGCATCCAGTGTGCTGCAATTGGAACTGACCCTGTCCGAGATGCCGGAAGAAAGGATGTATCTGAAGGATTTTACCGGAGGAAATTATTCAGGCGATGCATGGGAGAAGGCTGATGAAGCGGATTTTTATGCAGGGCTTAATATCGGTCAGGGAGAATGGGCGTCGGCCTACCTTGCCCCGGATTATTTTGAGCAAAGGCAGTTTGAACTGATCCGCTACGGCAAACGGGAGATGGAACAGAAGGAAGGGGGAAACCAGGGCGGACAGTCCGTGACAGAACCGGAAAGCCAGAAGATGGAGATCCGTCCGGTGAACGGGGCGCAGAATTCTTTTTTTTCTCCTTATCTCTCTTCCTATGTTTCCAGAGATTCCAGAGGTGTCTATCGGTTTGATTTGTTTTCCTGGAAGGAATACTACCAGTACCGGGAAAGATTAGGGGAAAAACCTCTGCAGTGGTTTGCACAGATGGAAGAACCCTACCGCACCTATGCGGCCGAGCATTATCTTTTGGTGCCTGAAGAACGGCTTCCCCGCCTTCTTTCACTGTGCAGAAAGAACCCGTTAAAAGACCCCCGTGAGATTACCTTATGGATTCGGCAGACCCTGACGGATTATGCCGCCTACAGCCAGACGCCGGGGTTTATGCCTTATGGGACGGATATTGCCGAGTATTTTCTGTTTGACGGGCAGGAGGGCTATTGCCAGCACTTTGCCACGGCTGCCGTGTTAATGTACAGGATGCAGGGGATACCCGCCCGCTATGTTACCGGATATGCAGCCGATCCGGCGGATTTTTCCCTGGGAACGGACGGACTTTACCATGCCCGGCTGACCGATGAGAAGGCCCATGCCTGGGCGGAAATTTATCTTGGAGGCCCGGGATGGCTTCCCGTGGAGGTTACACCGCCGGCCGGACAGACCGATGATTCCGGAAGTGAGGACAAAAGAGCCGGAGCAGAAGATCATGAAGAAGGGCTGGAAAACCAGCAGGACTGGATGCTGTCGTTTATCCAGGAGGAACCGGAGGAAAGCAAAGCGGAGGAGGAAAACAGGGAGGATTTTTACGAAGAAGAAGGCAGCAGGGAAGAGATAGGCGAAGAAAGTCAGAAACTGCCGGATGAAGGAAGTTCGCAGAGCGAAAAGCAGGATACGGACGGGAAAGAAAAGGAGTCAGGAAATACGCCGGGCAAAGGAGAAGCCGGGGGACTTGCGTCTATGGCGACGGCGGGAATTCTCGTTATAGTAAGTCTGGCTTTTACCGGCGCAGGGCGGGCGGCGATAAGGCAGAGAAAGAAAAGACTTTTGCAGCTTGGGGCGGATGAACTGTACCAGAAGATGGTAGCTGTTTTGCATCTGGCCGGTTATGGGAAGGAATTTGACGGGACAGAGCAGGAGTTTTGCCGGGCCATCATTGCCGAACTGGAAAAAGAAGAGGAATCGGAAGATGATTTGGGGATTTTGTTCTATTCGGAGAACCGGCTGTCGTTCGAAGAACTGGAAGAGATAAGGGCCTGCGCTTTTCAGACAGCTTATGGACGGGAAGTTTCCTCCGATAAAGAAAGAGAAAAGGTACGGGAAGGCTATGAAATCATGGCTGCCGATATCGCCGGGCGGCTGTACGGGATAAAGAAAATCAAATGGCGTATCATGGAAATCCTGCTGGTTTTGGAAAGATAAAATCGTTGATGCAGGTTATTTAATCTATCAAGGAAGTCCCCTGCTTCTAAGTCGTAAAGACGAAAGCGTCGGATTTAAGATTCGTGCGGATGTACCAGGAAAGGGAAAGGAAACGAACGAAATGGGAAGTATTTATCAGGAGAATGCATGGAAGGTGCAAAAGGAGGTCAACCGGGCCATTCTGGGGAAGGAAGCGTTGGTGTCAAAGCTTATGCTGGCTATAGTTTCCGGCGGTCATGTGCTTTTGGAAGATATTCCGGGGGTGGGAAAGACGACCCTGGCGATTGCATTTGCCCGGACGATGGGTTTAAACTGGAACCGGGTGCAGTTTACCCCGGATGTGCTGCCCTCGGATTTGACCGGATTTTCCATTTACCAGAAGGAAAGGGAAGAGTTTGTCTATCAGCCCGGAGCGGTGTTCTGCAACCTTCTTCTGGCGGATGAGATTAACCGAACCTCGCCAAAGACCCAGTCAGCGCTTTTAGAGGTTATGGAAGAGGGGCAGGTGAGCGTAGACGGCGTTACCCGGAAGGTTTTGCAGCCCTTTTTTGTGATTGCCACGCAGAACCCTTCGGGGGCCGCAGGGACGCAGCCGCTTCCGCCTGCACAGATGGATCGCTTTCTGATCCGCATGTCCATGGGCTATCCTTCGTTTGACGATGAGGTGCAGATGGCGAGGGAAGCGGGGATGGGGCGCAGGACGGATAATCTTCAGGTGCTTTCCAGTCCCCTGCTGTTAAAGGCCATGCAGCAGGAAGCGATGGAAACCTATATCCAGGAATCCATGATCCAGTATATTACGGCTCTGGTCTGTGCCACAAGGGAGCAGGAGTATTTAGAAACCGGTGCCAGCCCCCGGGCAACCATTGCTCTGGTTAAGATGGCAAAGGCGATGGCATGGCTTAAAGGGCAGGACTATGTATCGCCTGTTGAGATTGGGGAGGTTTTTTTGGATGTGGTCAATCACAGGATTTCTTTAAATACCAGAGCGAGAAGAGAAAAGGTTTCCGGTAAACAGGTTCTTATGGAGATTTTAAAAACCGTACCCAAGCCAATGAAGAGGGATGCAGGGGGAAAGAAATCCGAACAGGTTCCGCGGGAGAACAGTACCCGCTGGAAAATTTGATTTTCCCCTTTTCCAAATGGCCTAAGTATGGTATGATTGTTTTTGAGTTGATGGATAACGGAGGAAAAGAAGATGGAAGAAAAAAACCTGGTGCCGGAGGCGAAGGAAAAAGAAGTGGTTTCCAAAAACTTTATTGAAGTGGAAATCGATAAGGATCTGGCAGAAGGCGTTTATTCCCATGTGCAGACCCGCTTCCCGCCGGAACCAAACGGCTATCTGCATATAGGACATGCCAAGTCGATTCTGTTAAATTACGGACTGGCAAAAAAATATCAGGGCAAGTTTAATCTTCGCTTTGACGATACGAACCCCACCAAAGAAAAGACCGAGTTTGTGGAGTCCATTATTGAGGATGTCAAGTGGCTTGGCGCAGATTTTGAGGACAGGCTGTTTTTTGCGTCGAACTATTTTGAGCAGATGTATGAATGCGCCGTATTTTTGATTAAAAAGGGAAAAGCCTTTGTCTGTGACTTATCGGCAGAGGAAATCCGCGAATACCGCGGCGATTTTAACCGTCCGGGCAAGGAAAGTCCTTACCGCAACCGTTCGGTGGAAGAAAACTTAAAACTCTTTACTGAGATGAAGGAAGGAAAGTACCAGGACGGTGAGAAGGTTCTGCGGGCAAAGATTGATATGGCTTCCCCCAATATCAACATGCGCGACCCGGTCATTTACCGTGTGGCAAGGATGAGCCATCACAACACGGGTGATGCATGGTGCATTTATCCGATGTATGATTTTGCCCATCCGATTGAGGATGCGATTGAAAACATTACCCATTCCATCTGCACCCTGGAGTTTGAGGATCACCGTCCCCTGTATGACTGGGTGGTACAGGAATGTGAATTTAAAAATCCGCCGCGCCAGATTGAGTTTGCCAAGTTATATCTGACCAATGTGGTTACCGGAAAGCGTTATATTAAGAAACTGGTGGAGGACGGCATTGTGGACGGCTGGGATGATCCGCGGCTGGTATCCATCGCTGCCCTTCGCCGCCGCGGCTATACGCCGGAGTCTATCCGCATGTTTGTGGAACTGGTTGGCGTAGCGAAAGGGAACAGTTCTGTGGATTATGCGATGCTGGAATACTGCATCCGTGAGGATTTAAAGCTGAAAAAGCCAAGGATGATGGCGATTCTTGATCCGATTAAGCTGGTGATTGACAATTATCCTGAAGATGTGATGGAAGAACTGGATATTCCGAATAACCTGGAAAATGAGGAACTGGGAAGCCGTAAGGTTCCGTTTGGAAGGGAACTTTACATTGAACGCGAGGACTTTATGGAAGAACCGCCGAAGAAGTATTTCCGCCTCTTCCCCGGCAATGAAGTCCGGCTGATGGGCGGCTACTTTGTCACCTGCACCGGTTTTGAAAAGGACGAACAGGGAAATGTTACGACCGTGCACTGTACCTATGACCCGGAAACCAAGAGCGGTTCAGGCTTTACCGGGCGCAAGGTCAAGGGAACGATTCACTGGGTAGCCGCAAAGACGGCAAAGGTTGTGGAAGCACGGCTGTACGAGAACATTGTCGATGAGGAAAAAGGGAAATTGAATGAGGACGGTTCTCTGAACTTAAATCCAAATTCTCTGACGGTGGTTTCCGAGTGCTTCGTGGAACCGGCACTGTTTGCCGCAAAGCCATACGACAGCTTCCAGTTTATGCGAAACGGCTATTTCTGTGTGGACTGCAAGGACAGCACAGAGGAAAAGCCGGTATTTAACCGCATTGTTTCGCTGAAGAGTTCATTTAAACTGCCGAAGGCGTAGGCGGGTTCCGGAAGGAGTTAGTACAACATGGATTTCTGCCTGTTACAGTGAACCATGTAATTAGTATGAAAAAAGGTCGGTACGAAGGATGATAGAGATGCTTCGTATCGGCTTTTGGTTTGTTTTCTAAATCCTGCGAATGGTGACGCATATCGGAGAGAAGGAAAGGTTCAAATACGCTTTAGGAGGTGAACGGATATGGAGTTAATTATCCCGCTGGACAGTCACAGCGGTATCCCGATGTACGAACAGATTTACCGCTTTATGAAAGAAGAAATCCGTCAGGGAAACTTAGGTGCGGGAAGCAGGCTTCCTTCTACCCGGGTATTGGCGGAACACTTAAAAATCAGCAGAAGCACAACACAGATGGCTTACGATCAGCTTCTGTCCGAGGGTTATATCGAAGCTTCGCCCTACCGCGGCTATTTTGTAGCGGAGATTGAGGAGCTGGCAGATGTGCAGGGAGAAGAAAGGCAAAAGCATCCGTCGGTTTTTGTGGAGCAGGAAAAAGCAGCAGGAGAGAATTTAATCATAGATTTTTCCCCCCGGGGCATTGATCTGGACAGTTTTCCGTTTAATACATGGAGGAAGATCACCAAGAATATCCTGGTAACGGATAATAAGGCTCTGTTTTTAAGCGGTGATCCCCAGGGGGAATATGCCCTGCGGGAGGCGATACGCACCTACCTTCATTCGGCCAGAGGGGTAAGATGCAGGGCAGAACAGATTATTATTGGAGCGGGAACCGAGTATCTTCTTATGCTGCTCTCCATGATTCTGGGAAGAAACCGGGTGATTGCCATGGAAAATCCGACCTATCGGCAGGCATATCATGTATTCGTCAGCCAGGGGCAGCCGGTGATCCCGATTTCTATGGATAAATCCGGGATGAGCGTGGAACTTTTGCGGGAACAGAAGATCCCCGAGCCGGACACGGCCTATGTGATGCCTGCAAACCAGTATCCCATGGGAATTGTTATGCCGGTAAAGCGCAGGCAGGAACTTTTGGCCTGGGCCAGAGAGAAGGAAGGCAGATATATTATCGAAGATGATTACGACAGTGAATTCCGCTATAAAGGAAAGCCGATACCGGCGCTTCAGGGAATGGATGAGGAAGAAAAGGTGATTTATATCGGAACCTTTTCCAAATCCATTGCCCAGGCTATCCGTGTCGGATTTATGGTTCTTCCCAGACGGCTGTTAGAGGAGTACCGGATGCGGGCAGGCTTCTTTTCTTCAACGGTGCCGAGAATTGATCAAAACATTCTCTACCAGTTTTTAACCGAAGGCTATTATGAACGGCATTTAAACCGGATGCGGGGAATTTATAAGGGGAAACATGACTGTCTGATGGAAAGCTTAAAAGGATTTGAGCAGAAATTTGTGATTTCGGCGGAACATGCGGGGCTTCATCTTCTGTTAAGCCATTACGGCGGCTGGGAGGAACAGGAACTGGTAGAACGTGCCGCCGGAGCCGGAGCAAAGGTTTATGCCCTGTCCAAATATTTTATTTACCCGGAATATCACCGTTATCCATCTACCGTTGTCCTCGGCTATGCCAGCTTATCCGAAAAAGATATCCGTAAAGGTACAGAATGTCTGCGAAAGGGGTGGGAAGTGTGAAGGCATGGGAGGCGGATAAAAAGAAAGCCGTTTTTGTGCTTGCGGGCGGATTTTTCCTTCTGGTGTATTCTGCGGTTTTGGGAGAAGTACACAGGAGAAGTAACCCGACAAGCGTTTCCCTTGCAGAAGAAAATGCCGGAAAAGTTTTTTTGGCGCAGGAACAGTTGGAATATCTGGCGCAGGAAGAATTGGAATTTTTGCAGCAGCTGGAAAGTTTTTTAGCCGGGGCCTCGATTCATCAGGCAGCCTGGCAGCTTGGACAGGAAGAGAAAGAACTGCAGAAGCTTTGGAACACCGTAGAGAAGATGGGCGGACAGGAGATTATCTATGTCCGTGACGGTAAACCCGTTTTGCAGCTGGAGGGGATGGGACTTGCCCTTAGAAAGGATCAGGTTTGTTTTTACGGAAATTTTCATCACGGGAAGCCGGAGGGTGTGTGCAGTGCGATTGCCTGGCCGGACAGCGAAGAACCTGGTTATGATTATTCCTATTCTATGGGACTGTGGAAGGACGGGCAGATGGAAGGGCTGGGAATTACCGGAAGCTATTCCTGGAAGCCGGGGGAGAGTAAATCCGGGGCAGGCAAATTTGGTGAAAGAGAAACCGGTGGAGGAAAAACCGACGGAAGTAAATCGAAAGAGGGCAGAGCAGGAGAAAGCAGACAGGGGGTGGAAGAACAGGTTTCCGGGATTTTTCTTAACGATCGGCTGGACGGAAGGCTTACCTATGAACAAGTGAATGCACAGGGCAGTTCCTTCTGGTGGGAGATTACTGCCGAAGGAGGGAAAACCTGTCTGGATACACGGTGGAGATTTCTGCCGGGGCTTGGGGAGTATCGTCTTTTGTCCGAGAAAGAAAGAAGGGGATTTTTTGTTGTTCCCGAAAATCGTTTAGAAGAGGTCTGGTGGGAGAACCGTGTACCGTGGAATGAGGAAGGTAAACCGTGAATACGGATATACATGGTTTACGGTGAATGTTTGAACAGCAACACTTGTACATAAATTTTTTATGGATTTTATATTCTATCCCTTTCTTTTTTTCTCTATTCGTATTAAAATAATAGAAATGAGGGTACTTGATACCCGGAGAGGAGTGTTTGTTTATGGCTAAAAAAGGTTTTGGGAAGTTTGTCGTACTTGCTGCAGCGGCTGGAGCTGCCGCCGCTGGGATTTCTTATCTGAGAAAATACAAATCGTTTAATGACGAGTTGGAAGAGGAATTCCATGACTTTGAAGGCGGCGAGGAAAATGATGACGATCTTTTTGAAGAGTAAGAAACCGTAAGCATTATGGAAGAAGAAGAGCCGGGAGTACAGGGGGATAAAAAGCCGGAAGAAACAAAAGATGCTGACAAAGACGCGGAAAGCGAAAGCAGTGAGGAAAGCACCGATCCAAGGGCATCCCGAAAATATATCCCGTTAAATGTCAGTAAAGATGAACTGAAATTAGCAGCAAAAGATATGGTATCCGCTGCCGGTGAGATTGCAGGGGCAGCTAAGAGCGTATTAAAGGATGCTGCGGTTATCTTAGGAGATACCGCTTATGAAGCGGCTGTTGCTGCGAAAGAATCCGCACAGATTGCCCGGGCAAAATTAAGCGAGCGGGCCGAGATGTACAGAAATCGTCAGCAGGAAGAAGCCGCCTCGGCACAGGGTGAAAATCCCGAATCAGCTTCCCGGGCAGAGGATGCTGCGCCCTCACCGGGCCAGGAGGATGCGCCGGCAAAAGAGGAAGTAAAAAATGAGCAGGAAAGGGCCGGCCAGGAAACGGCGGCTGCCCAGGCGGAACCATTCATTCCGAAAGAGCCGGCAGGTGCAGCCAGCTTAGAAACCGACAGTGAAGATTCCGTATTGGAGGTTGTCAATCCCGAGGATACGCAAAAAACCGTACTGGAAACCGAAATGTCTGCCGGGGGAGAACTGGATGTGGAAGAGTTAGAAGAGTAGAACGGTCGTTTATAGCGCTTAAATAGTAATATAAATTAATGCTGCACTGTTTTACCGGTGAGTACTCCATCGATGGAAGAAAGACAGTCATAATAGATTGTCTTTTTTTCATGCAAAGAAAGGAAACTCAAATATGGAAGAAATATGGAAAATGCAAAAACAGAAAAGCAGAATGCATAAAAAAAGAGTACCCATCTTTCGATGAATACTCATTTTGAAGCAGAACTTTATATTCTAAAGCAGAACTTTCTTAAATTGAATTTTCTTTTTGTAAATTTTGATAAACTTTCCCTTTCCAATTTCAACAAAATCCGCTATAATAAAAAGGTCAGGAGCAGACAAGTGAACACTCCTTATTTGGAGAATGCACACCTTTGGGACAGGCTTAACCAGGTTAAGCTTGTGCCACAGGTGTGTAAACACCAGAGAAAGGAGGATGAGGTCATGATTTTCCTTGAAATCCTTAGCCGTATCGTGAGTATCTTGGTAGGCATGATAACATTAGCCAAAGAGTTTAAATCTTACATACAGCGCAAAAAAGGACGGACAGAAAAAGACCCATCAGTAAGCTTGCAGGCACCTGATGGGTCGATTGATGATTGCACAAGCAATCATTAGTCCTCCGAAAAAGGGGTGGCAGCAATACCGCCACCTCTTTTATAAAACAATCATAGCACGATAAAAAACGAAAGTCAATCAAAATCTAAACCATTTTTACTGCATTTTCTAACATAATCCCTAACTCCTCAACATAGGGCAACAATCGTTTCAGGTATTGTTCATTTACTTTATAATGTCTTTCGCTTACGGTGTTAATTACATGCCCAACAGCCTTTTCCACGTCATTGATGTTAGCTTCTAGAATATCCAGCTGGTCTTGGTAAAAATGCCTTGGCATACCTAAAGTAAACTTCTTACAATTACCATTCCTTTGGAGATAGCGAACCATGTTGATACCAAAAGCATGTTCGTCAATAATATTTCCATTTTTATCAACGATGATAAAATTTTCATTTCCCATAGAAACGGATTTTTTCCTGCTGCCATCATCTTGAAGCAGAACTTTATAATCTAAAGCAGAACTTTCTTAAATTGAATTTTCTTTTTGTAAATTTTGATAAACTTTCCCTTTCCAATTTCAACAAAATCCGCTATAATAAAAAGGTCAGGAGCAGACAAGTGAACACTCCTTATTTGGAGAATGCACACCTTTGGGACAGGCTTAACCAGGTTAAGCTTGTGCCACAGGTGTGTAAACACCAGAGAAAGGAGGATGAGGTCATGATTTTCCTTGAAATCCTTAGCCGTATCGTGAGTATCTTGGTAGGCATGATAACATTAGCCAAAGAGTTTAAATCTTACATACAGCGCAAAAAAGGACGGACAGAAAAAGACCCATCAGTAAGCTTGCAGGCACCTGATGGGTCGATTGATGATTGCACAAGCAATCATTAGTCCTCCGAAAAAGGGGTGGCAGCAATACCGCCACCTCTTTTATAAAACAATCATAGCACGATAAAAAACGAAAGTCAATCAAAATCTAAACCATTTTTACTGCATTTTCTAACATAATCCCTAACTCCTCAACATAGGGCAACAATCGTTTCAGGTATTGTTCATTTACTTTATAATGTCTTTCGCTTACGGTGTTAATTACATGCCCAACAGCCTTTTCCACGTCATTGATGTTAGCTTCTAGAATATCCAGCTGGTCTTGGTAAAAATGCCTTGGCATACCTAAAGTAAACTTCTTACAATTACCATTCCTTTGGAGATAGCGAACCATGTTGATACCAAAAGCATGTTCGTCAATAATATTTCCATTTTTATCAACGATGATAAAATTTTCATTTCCCATAGAAACGGATTTTTTCCTGCTGCCATCATCTTGAAGCAGTTTTTCCAGTTCGTCAAAATAATGGAATAATTCTTCAATCGCCTTTTTTAATGTTACTGTACAGATTGGAGAAAAATCACAAGGTCACTTTCCATCATTTCTGAAAAATCCTTCAACATGTTCTGATACAGCATAGTCGTAGCGCCATAAATCCCACATGTATTACTTAACACAAACAAAGGATTGGATGGTTCAGATTCCATAAAATCCTCCAGACTTATCAAAAACAACGCAAAACACACAAAAAAAGAGTACCCATCTTTCGATGAATACTCTGCTTCATAGCGGAAATTGGACTTGAACCAACGACACCGCGGGTATGAA
>VSOC01000007.1:67727-73928 GCA_009774615.1 Lachnospiraceae bacterium | reverse complement strand
CACCCGAACGTTTGAGTAAAAAAGCATGGGCAACGTCCGTTTTTCCGTTCAAACTCCCGAACCCATTCCCGGCATTTTGCCATGTAATAGTATTGCCTGGCTGGTTCCTCTATGGGCGGCTCTGCATTTATATCAATTTGGCCTAAACCAATTTCATTATCCATTTCTCTTGACTCTTTCCCTTTCTATCGTATAATATATAAAAATAAACGGGTTTTTTACCGTACAGCTTTATGGCTCAAGCGGGGCACTCGTTTTTTTTCCCTTAATCCCAATCGATCGCCCCATGCGGTATCGTCCCGTTCATTTCCCTGTCTTTCCGTCCGACCCTTATGGCTTCTAATTTCTCCGGTTCAGGGCCATTCCCGCATTTTGCCATAAAGTAATATTGACGGACAAGTCTTGGTTTTCTATATACTTTTGTAGCATCTCTTCTGAAACATTCCCTACGCTGCATGCGAAATATCCGTCCGTCCAAAAGGTATGCTCTTTCCAAATATGTTTCCGCAAATCATTCGGGTACTTTTTCCAAATAGGATATGTTGTTTAGCTCTTCATCCGATTTACTATCTTACGGATAGACATTGGTGGTTCTGTTTCTATCATGTTATGGATATGGTCTTTATCCGTTTCCATAGTTCTGATAATCACCTTATGCTTTTGGCATATCTCATAAGAGAACGGTTTTATGTCATCTGATATCTGCTTTGCTGGCAGTTGTTTTTTTCTGTATTTGCATACAAAGATAATAGGATACTGTCATAAATATCTGTGTCTGTTTTTTCCTAAAGGATACTTCGTAATGATTTCCATGTCCCCATAGCAAAAGTATAGCACAAACCACTACTTTTGGCTACCTTAACCCACCGTCTTAAGCCAGTGGGATTGCGGTAGCCTTATTTCAAATGGCAGGCTGCCTGTATTATTCTACAAATACTGAATTATACCGGTCAATGCACTTGCCCATGCACTCGGAGAAATGTCCAATCGAACCAAGAGGTGCTCCTGATCCGCTTAAATCCAGCGGACGTCCGCTGTCTACCTGTTTCATCATCCACTCCAGCGCCTGGGCCAGTCCGTCGTAAAGGCCGTCAAACGGACGGGAATTGCTGATAGATTCCTTCATTAACTGGTCATTATCGGAAGTAGCAGCGTCAAAATCAGCAACTACCTTCAGCAGTTCATCATATAACGGACGGATTTCGGTCAAATCAAGTTCCGTTATATTTTCATCGGTAATTTCCTGTGCATCAATAACATCCAATACCTGCCTTGCAATCGTAAGCGCATGGCTTGCATTGTAGATAATCAGTCTTCCTTCATCCAAAAACTTCTGCTCTTCCTGGGCTGTCCTCTCCGCTCCCATCTGGGCAATGGCATCCATAAACTTATAGCCGAGATCGGTAACCTTATCCGCGGATGCATAGATAACAGCATGGTATTCTTTCGCCTTCTGATACTGGTTGTCCGCATAGTCATAGCTGTCGCTGACATCGGAAAACGTTGTCATAATATCCCGCAGAGGATCGGCGATTTCTTTTACCAATGGGTCTAATTCTTCATATGCCGGTTCCATATCGGCCAACATCAGGCAGTCATCAACAATATCCGTGTTCTTTCCGTAAACCCGATAACCATAGGTAAGTCCGGTATCCGGAAGCAGAGAAAACTCCTCTTCTCTGCCAACCACTTCAAAATAATAGCCGATGGAATCAATAACCTCAAAAATATCATTGTTCAGATCCACATAGTAGTTGTACTTCACCAGATCCATATCCTCCGGTGAGAGGGTTTCCTCTTCCGGCTCGGTTTCGGTTTCCGTTTCGGTTTCGGTTTCGACTGCCTCCGTCACTTCTTCTGAGGGCAGGCTGCGCCCTTCCTTTTCTCCGCAGGCCGTCAATGCAAGCGCTAAAAAGGCTGCGGCAGCGGATTTTGTCAGCATACTCTTTCTCATTTCATCCTCCTCAATTTTTTTGCAGCAATACAGTTTTTATGTATTTTTGCAAATGATAGCAATGCCAAGGATGATTATAGCAAAAAAACAAACGATTGTACAGGTTGAACGCATAAATTTTTCATAAAAACAGAGCAAAAAACTGCGGAAAAAAGCCAGTGCTATTGTTCTCCTTTTGTTGATTAACGCATTAAATAGTCATAATCATTTTACAATAATCTTCGGTTTTGTCTTTCATTATCTGAAGCCCTTTTTCCAGTTCTTCCGCCGAAAAACGATGGGTAATTAATTTTTCCGGTGCAATCCGTCCTTTTTCCAGCCGTTCAAGAACATAGTGCCAGTCATCATCGGAAGAATGGGTGAAGGAAGAATTCCAGGTACCATAAATCCTAAGCTGATTGCGCAGGATTTTCCAGTAAATATTCTTTTCCAGTTCCATATCCGAATAAGGATTGCCCACAAGAACGATTTCTCCTCCCGGCTGTGTGCAGGAAACGCCAAGATGCACCGTTTCTTTCTTTCCCACGCACTCAAAAAACACCTGCGGCCCCATGTTTTCGGTACGCCCGGCAATCCAGGCCGCGGCATCCCGGGTTCGGATATCGCAGTAATTTTCCTTAGATAGTCCCAGATCCGTCACCGTTTTCTCCTGAAACTCCTTATTTCCCAGGACAAGCACATTTTTAACTCCCGCTTCCAGCAAAAACATCAGCACCAGCATCCCAATCGTGCCCAGCCCGCAGATCACCACCGAGTCCAAACGGCTTGGTGAAGAAAGAGAAAGCCGCCGGACGGCATGAACGGCTACAGCCATCGGCTCTAACATCGCTGCCTGTGCATAGGTAACATTCTCCGGAAGAGAAAGAAGATTCTGCACGGGAACCGAAACCAATTCCGCAAATCCTCCGTCCCTGCGCGAGCCTAAGTAGCTGTAATTCCGGCACATCTCATACTGTTTTTTCCTGCAGGGCATACAGTTTTTGCAGGGGATGAGCGGAAAGATTCCCACACGTTGATTAAGCCAGGAACTGTCCTTTTCATCCTGCACCTGCACCACCTGTCCGGAAAACTCATGCCCCGGAATCAGAGGATAATGGTAAGCCCCGGTACGGTAAATCCTGGGGATGTCCGAACCGCAGATCCCGGCCGCCTTAACAGCAACCAAAACTTCCCGTTCCCCAAGAGATGGCATATCCTGCTCTTTATAGCAAATCCTTCCCAAATCCTCCAAAACCCAGGCATTCATTTTTTGTTCTTTGTTCATTGGATTTTTTCTCCTTTATGTTCTTATTTCGTTTTTATGTATTAAAATACTTTTTACGGTTCCTTAAATCCCAAATTTTGTAAACATATCCGGCAAAGTTTTTGTTTTGCTGTCCAAGTAATTCTGGAAATCTTCCTCGGTATAGCAGTATTCCAGTTCATGGTCAAACCGGGATACCGACAGCCTTCCCTTATAACTGTCCACCCGTGATACCTCGGAAAAATCAAACAGCTTATCCATCAAATCTTCCAGACTTTCCGCCTTATACAGCCGCAAAAAATCATAGGCATAGAACAAACCGCTCTCCCCCACGGCAAAGGGCAAAGGGGCAAAGCTTTTCCTTGCCTCATAGGATTTTCCCCAGCCAAAATGTCCGACCACCAGATGTTTTTCCCGGATTTTCTGCGACAATGCCCTTGTTCTAACATTTAAGTTCTCGGTAAATTCCAGTGACTGGAAGGATAAATCAAAGCCGAAAATATTCATCTTCGTGTAAAAAATCCGTTCAAAACAAGGTTTCTTCCTGCTTCCCATCTGCAAAAGGACATAGCTTTCCGTCATCCATCCCCCATCCTCAGCAAAAAACTTACGGACAGCCGGGGTGATCTCTTCCGACGACCATGGCCAGCCCGGGACATAGGGCAGCATTCTTTTTGCTGCCTTGCGGTACTGCTCCTGCTCCTTTAGGGCATCGATAATCCTGCGCATTTTCTCCTTATTTTCCATCCCTTCTAGGGAATAGGAAGCAAGCAGAACCGGTTTTGGCTGGCGCAGGGAGCGAAGCTTCTGGACGGCAAACTGCTTCTTTCCTTCCGGATCCAGCGCCTTTGCCGCCTTTCCTTCTCCGGGAAGCAATGGCAGATCTTCCCATCCAAAGTGAGTTTTCCGATAGGTTTTTATACTGCGCATCCCCACCTCTGCCTTAAAGCAGAACCTCTCCTGTTCCTCATAAAAAACAGCCTGGATACGCCTTGCATCATTTTCCGGAACCGGAGGCCAGGCGTTATCTGCCGCAATCATTTTTGCCAAAACCGGAAGGGTTGCCGGGGCTAAGGGAAGGTGTTTAAGCCGGGTAAGAATAACGGCTTCGGCCTCTTCTCTCTCCTCATCACGGATTGCTGTCACTGCTAAAAGAAGGAAAGACTGCTCTGGTGTCCGATGATTTTTAGGGCAGGATTCTGTTTGGTCTTCCCGGAAAGTTTCAAAACAAGTTTCGGTTTGGCTTTCCCGTGAAGTTTCAGAACAGTTTTCTGCCATTTTTTTCCATTCTTTAAAGGTAAGTACTGGGTAAATTACGGGGGCTTCATCGATAAAATAACGGACAATATGCAGGTGAAATTCCGCCCTGAACCTGCGCCCGTCCGGCAGAAGAAATTCCAGGCTTTTGGGCGATAAGATGGCATTTTCCTCTTCATCAAACCCGACAAACGCTTTTCTCCACCCCATGGAAGGCATGTAAACCGTCTGCATATAGGCCGGAAGCGACCATACATTGCCCTGAACGTAGTCTTTCGTGCTCTGCCGGTCAGTGACACTGGTAAAACTGCGGCAGCCAAAACCGATCATCAGGAAATATTCCCAGAAATCCCGGTTATCACCGTTAATAGCTGAAAGTTCTGTGTTCTTATATTCCCGGGGATAACGGTAATCCATTTCCAGCAGGTTTCGGTGAAACGCCATGGAAATAGCCAATCCCTCCTGCATCCTGTACACATCCTCGGGCCGGGGCCAGGGATAATCTTCCTGATAAAAAGCAGACAGCTTCTTTGCAAGCGTTTCAGGCAGAACCTTTCGCGGGGCTATCTGAAGCATCATTTTATCAAATAAATCCGGCTCATAACGGATTTTTTCCCATTCCCTGTGTTGAAATGAAACCTCAATCCGTGAGCGGATTTCTTCGGTTTCACCGTATTCCCGGCGGTCATAGCAGGAGTGATAATCGGTTACAATCTGCATTAATTCCTGATACCATTTCCTGATCATCTGTTCTGTGCTGTCCTTGTCAAACAGTTCATATTCGATATTGGGGAAGCGGGATAAAATCGCTGTTTTTAATGGCAGATAAATGGCTTTCCGGCTGCTGTGATCCAGATTTTTAAGGTCATATTCGCGGTACATATAGCGGTAAATACAGTCGGGAAGATCATCCGTATTTACCCAGTGTGCGTACAGCAAAAGAAGGCTTGTACTCCTGGTTTCCGGGTAAATATCTTTTCGCCCGTTTTTCTCATACAGATGATTCACCTTTCCGCCGTCCAAAATGCGCTCCCACACCTCTTTTTCCTTTTCCGTTAGAAGCCCCCTCTGGTTCATCATGCGCAAGGCCAGATAATCGGAAAACGAGCGCAGGCGCACCAGGTTTTCGGCACGCATTAAGAGCCGTCCTGTCCCGGAAATCCTGCTTATCATCAGCTTTTCCATCAGTTCCGGGCTGTCCTGCACACGGAAATCTTTTGGGTTAAGTTCATCACTCCCGGTATTTTCTTTAGGAAGATCCCAAACACTGCTGCAAATCTTCCACAGTTTCCCGGCAATCACCCGATTATAAAAACTCCCCTCGGCATTCACCTCACCGAAACTGTCCGGGTACAGACCATAGGCAATGGCAAGTTCAATGATCAATGGTCTGGGCAGAGATTGCCATTCTATCCCCTGTGCATTAAAATATTTTTCTTCCACAAACTGCATAAGCCCTTTGCCAAACTTGTCGTCAAACTGCTCATTTAAAAAATCTTCTGACAGAAAATAATTTCTAAATACCTCTGCCTTTTTTGCATTTTTCTCATCTTCAAGAAGTGCAATTAACCGCCCTAATGCTCCTTTTTCCCTGCTCTGTTCAATGGCTTTCTGCTCTGCCTGTGCTAACTTTTCCAGCAGGGATTTTTCTGTTTTTTCTATTCCTTTTTCTCTATCCTGAACACCTGACTTTTCTGCCAGATCGGCACAGCTTCCCTCAACTTCCCGGTCTGCATCACTTTCTTCG
>VSOC01000007.1:29486-67627 GCA_009774615.1 Lachnospiraceae bacterium | reverse complement strand
GGTCTGCATCACTTTCTTCGCCGTTCAGGTCTGTACGGCTTTCTGCAACTTCCTGGTCTGCACCACATTTTTCGCCGTTCAGGTCTGTACGGCTTTCTGCAGTTCCCCGTCCTTCGCCACTTCCTTCATCTGCCTTTCCTTCAACCGCTTTCGCATATTGTAACGCCTGCTGATAAGCGCGATTTAACTCGCCAAATGCCTGGGGATCTTCTTCCAGATGATGAGATTTTGTCTGCTGTGCATAGGCTTTTCGGATTTTCTGCTTATCATTAGTCGGTTCGATTTCCAATAATTCCCATATGCTTTTTTCATTCATCTTCGCTGTCCTCCATCGCTTCCCCGTTTTCTATTTCGTATTCATCCTTCTCTTTTTCATTTTCCTCTTCTTCATCCTTCCACTCCCACTTCTGTTTCAATTCCCCGTTAAACAGCCATTCTTCCCTGTGCCCGCTCTCTTCGTCCAGCCATGCAAGCTGCTCTTCCATCTCCTGGACGGCTTTTTTAATCTTATAACGGCGGCGGCTGTTTATTCCGGCAGCAAACCAGTCAATCATTTGCCCAATCCATTCCCGCTTTCTTCCCGTGCTCTGCTCGTAATATTCCCTTGCTTTTTCTATAAGTTTTTTATTCTTTTCCTGCTCTTCTGGCGGAATCATCTGTTCTTCCAGCAGCTTTTTATAGTACTCTAATTCGGCTGGGGAAAGCTGCTGATTGGCAAGGAGAATCTGGTTTTTCTCCTGCCGGGAATTTACGACTTCCACATGGAGGATTCCATTGATATCATAGGAAAAATACACGTCAATCCACTCTTTTCCCGCCTTTTTCGGCTCTACATTTGCCGTCACTTCTCCCAGATAAATATTATCCTTGGCATAATATTCTTCCCCCTGGTAAATCTTTACGGTCACTTTCGACTGGTAGTCATTTAAGGTCACCAGACGTTCACAGCGAAAGGCGGGAAGGGTGGAATTGCGCTCAATCATCGGAAGAAGATAGCCCTGCTTATCTCCCTGACGGCGGAAACTCTCCACCCCCAGCGTAAAGGGGCAGACATCGGTCATTAACATATCGCGGATATCCTTATTCCTGCTGCGGATTCCGGTATAAACCCCGGCCCCCATGGCCACCACCATATCCGTTTCCCCCAAAACAACAGGTTCCTTGCCCAAAAGTTCGGTTAAAAACCGCTTTACCACGGAAAGTCTGGAAGAACCGCCCACCATAATTAAATCATCTAAATCTGCTACACTGTGTCCGGCATCTTCCAGCAGATGGAGGAACAATGCCCTGATTTTTGAAAACAACGGTACACAGAGTTCAAACAGCAAATCTTCATCAAATTCTGCGGTATACTCTTTTCCTTCATATTCCAGCAAAACCCTTACATTCTCCCGCTCTTCCAGTTCCCGCTTCGCCTGTTCCGTCCGGCAAAGCAGCTGCGCCCATAAAGCAGGGGCAAGTTCCTGTTTTTTTATAGAATGAACTTCACAGAAATGCTCTGCCATCAAGTGATCGATATCATCCCCGCCCAGGGCATTATCCCCCGCCACGGCAATAATTTCGATAACATTGTCAAAGCATTCCACATAGGATAAATCCAGCGTCCCCCCGCCAAAATCAAAGACCAAAAGACTCTGATCCGGCAGGTCGTTCTTGTATTCGCTTGGTTCGTTTCTATCCGGCAGGCTGTTTCCATCCCTATCCGATGCCGTTTTCACATACAGTTCCTGATTCATCCCCTGCCCCATCCGATAAGCAAGAGCTGCAGCAGAAGGTTCATTGATCAGGCGATCTGCCTTTAATCCGGCAATCTGCGCCGCTTTTTTGGTATCGCTCCTCTGTTTGTCATTGAAATAGGCCGGTACGGTAATGATTGCCTCATCGATCGGCTCGCCCAGAAAGGCTTCTGCACAGTCTTTGATGTGTTTTAATACCATTGCCGAAAGGTTCATTGCCGTATAATTGCTATTTCCCAGGTGCCAGGTCTTTTTCGTTCCCATAAACCGTTTAAAGGAAAGAACCATTTCACCCCTTGAGCAGGCAAGCAGTTCTTTTGCCTCGCGCCCAACAAAAAAATTCTCCTCATCTTCCGTACAAATACAGCTTACTGCACTGGGAATCAGGTAATTCCCCAACGCATCCGGGATAAACTGCACCTGCCCGTCCTTCCAGTAAGCCGCCAGGCTGTTTGTTGTCCCCAAATCAATCCCTATCATTGCCATTGTTCATTCTCCATTCCAATTAAAGAAAATCGTTCATTCCTCCAGATTATAACATAAAAAATAAGAATACAAAAGAGGTTGCTGCCATCGGATACTGCGGTTCTTATATCGTGTAACTATACACTTATGTCAACTTAATCATTTAACGAGGCAACGCACAAACAAATAAGGCATTGACAAATGGACATTTTCTCCTTAAAATGTGAATAGCCTAATAAAATGCTTTGCCCAAGTATCACAGCCAATGGCAGAATTAAATTATACAATACTTGAATCGTGCAATAAAAGCATCGGATGAATGGAGGAAAAGACATGTTGATTACCTGTTTAGATTTAGAGGGCGTTTTGGTACCAGAGATATGGATAGCGTTTTCCCAGGCCAGCGGTATACCGGAGCTTAAGCGAACCACCCGCGACGAACCCAACTATGAAAAACTGATGAACTGGCGGCTGCAGATTTTGCGCGAACATCACCTGGGATTAAAGGAAATCCAGGAAACCATTGCCACCATCGATCCGCTTCCCGGCGCAAAAGAGTTTTTAGACGAACTTCGCTCTTTTTCTCAGGTCATCTTAATCAGCGATACCTTTACCCAGTTTGCCTCCCCGTTAATGAAAAAGCTGGGCTGGCCCACGATATTCTGTAATACCCTGGAAGTTGCGGACAATGGCGAAATTACCGGTTTTCGGATGCGGACAAAGGATTCCAAGTTGGCTACGGTAAAAGCGCTCCAGTCCATCGGGTTTGAAACCATTGCCAGCGGGGACAGCTATAACGATTTAGGTATGATTCAGGCCAGCAAGGCGGGCTTTTTATTCCGAAGCACCGAAAAAATCAAAGCCGATCACCCGGAACTGCCCGCTTATGAGGAATTTGACGATCTGATGGGGGCAATTAAACGGGCGATGGGAATTGCATAGCCTGCATAAAAAGCATAGAATAAATAGAACGAATAAATAAAAGATGACGTGCTCCCGCCACCTAACAAAAAATCATCCACTGGATAATTTTTTATTAGAGGCGGGAGATTTCTTGCTGAATTTGGTTAAAATACAGTTATCGTTACAATAAAGCATCAAAACACAATTACTATTACAATAAATATTCATTGCAAAATTACACGCTCACATTCACATTTTCCCCAATCGCCTCTACTGCTTCTGCTGCTTCTCCGGACTTATCATAAGTTACATCCTGCGTGTGGTTCGTGCTGTCCGCAGCGGCAGAAGAATGCTGCACCGCCGCTTCTGCCTGCTGTTTTCCTTCTTCGCTGATCTCGGCAGAATCAAAGCTGCTTTCAGGTTCTTTGGTTTCCCCTTGTTTCTTTTCCTCTATCCGTTTTTCCAGTTCTTCCCGCTCTTTTTGTCTTGCACGGATGAGTTCCTCCTGCCGTTCTTCTTCCTTCTTCTTTGCTTCCTGGGCATCTAACTTCATGCCTTCGCTGCTCTTTTGGCTGTATTCTCCTGCCTGTTCGGTCAGCCCGGCTGCATAACTCATCGCCCGCTTCATCTTATCGATATCTCCCTTGCGTTCTGCTTCCTTGGCCACGTTCATTGGGGTAGATAACATCTGAATACTTGCGCTGGCTCCTGCCAGTCCCTCCATCGTCTTTGCGTGCATATATTGCCTCCTTTTTTTGTGTACAAATCACGATCCTGCTTACCGCTTCCTGTACGATTTCAAAAAACACAAGCCACGCCCATGTCTTCTGCCTATTATATCGATCGTCTGAAAAAAAAAATTAGAACAATGTCCTCAATGGATTGTTTTCTGTTATGAGATGTTTTGCATTGAAAGCGGAGGCAAACTGTGCTAAAATAATTAAAGGCATTTTTATTTACATCCTTGTAAAATACATCAATCATTACAAAAATACCGATAAAAGGGAAGGAGTAAAAACAAGTAATGAAAAAAGCAATGAACCAATCCAAACTCATCCTGATATTAAACGGGCTTTCCATTCTGTCACTTTTATTTATGGTGATTCTCCTGTTTATTGCAGGAAACGTCAACCGCGGATTAACCGCAGCACATGAAAACCGTTTTAATCTCACGTACAATGCCAACCGTTTTATGAACGGATCTGCCTACTTAACGAACGAGGTTCGGGCTTACGCCTCCACAGGAAACCAGGAACACTATGACAATTACTGGAATGAAGTCAATAACTTAAAAAACCGCGATATCGGCGTTACTGCTATGCAGGAAATCGGCATTACCGCCAGCGAACAGAGCATGATTGACAACATGTCTTCCATTTCCAACAATCTGGTTCCCTTAGAAGATGAGGCGATGAAAAACGTCCAGGCCGGACATATGGAGGAAGCCCTTAATTACGTTTATGGAACGGATTATAATACCTCCATTGCCCAGATTAATTCCATCAAGGAACAATTTTTATCTGCCCTGGATGCCAGAACCAAGGCCGAAGTTGATTCGTTATCCCTTCGTTCCACCATTATCCAAGCGTTCATCATCCTTTCGGTGATTGTTGTTGCCGTCCTTCAGATGGTGATTAATGCCATCACCAAAAAACGGATCTTAACACCCATCATCCGTGTTAAGGATCAGATGGGTGAAATTTCCCAGGGCAACTTATCCGCCAGCTTTTCCTTAGAATCCGATACCTCCGAAATCGGTATGCTGGTAGAATCCATTCATGAAACCAAGAGGGAACTGAAAAAATACATTGACGATATCGACTCCAAGCTTGCACAGATGGCAGACGGAAAGATGGATTTGTCCATTGACCAGAACTACCGCGGGGAATTCCTGCCCATTCAAAACGCTATGCGCCGGATTTTAGATGCCTTAAATGCTGCGCTTTCCCAGATTAACCGGACAGCTGCAGAGGTTTCTGAGGAAGCAGAAAAGATGGCAACCGATGCCCAGGTACTCTCCCACGGCGCAGTCGAGCAGGCTTCTGCTGTCGAAGAATTATCCTCCAGCATTCAGTCCTTGTCCAATCAGGTCAACCGTACCTCGGAGGATGCAGGAAATGCCAGAAAATGCTCTACCGACGCTGCAGCCCAGCTGACTACCTGCAACCAGAAGATGAAAGACTTAACCCAGGCCATGGAAGATATCTCCACATCCTCACGACAGATCAGCGGAATTATTAAGATTATCGAGGATATCTCCTTCCAGACCAATATTCTTGCCTTAAATGCCGCTGTCGAAGCCGCACGCGCCGGCTCTGCTGGAAAAGGCTTTGCTGTGGTTGCCGATGAAGTGCAGAGCCTTGCCAATAAGAGTTCTGTCGCTGCACAGGATATTACCAAGCTGATTGAATCCTCCATGAAACTGGTCGAGCATGGGACGGCCCTCTCGAACGACACAACTCAAAGTCTTGCCACAGGCGTTGCCGGGGCACAGCAGTCCACGGAACTGATCGAGCGCATCGCCGACTCCGCCGTACAGCAGGCAGAAATGCTGCGGCAGCTGACCGAAGGCATGGAACAGATTTCCAATGTCGTACAAACTAACGCTTCCACCGCAGAAAAGTCCGCAGCTTCCGCCGAAGAACTGCACAGCCAGGCTCAGGAACTGAAAGAATCCGTACAGAAGTTTAAGCTTCGCGGATAATATAAACAAAAGCCGGAAAGTCCGCCAACGAAACGACTTTCCGGCTTTTGTCTGGAATCGGTTAAAAACCCCTAATAGGGATAGTATACGACCTGATTTCCCAAAGATACGGCAAAAGAAAGATTTGCTGTATCAACATCCGCAGGTACCTGGAAGAAAATTTCGCCTTCCTTGGTTTCTCCCGGATCAAGGTAGCTTCCGTTTAAGCATTTGCCATAGGAAAGCAGGTCTACACAATCATAGGTATCTCCCGTAGACGTGTCTACAAGCTCGATAATGGTATCTTCACCGACACGATAAATCATGGGAAGAAAGCCCTCCTCCTCTGCGCTCTTATTGGTAATGGTGAAGGAACCTTTGGCAAAAGTGCTTCCCTCGTCCGGGTCATAGCGGAACATTCCCGAAGTAAACCCGCCGGTCAGTTCACCGCCGTGATAGGTAATTTCCCATTTGCCCAAAATAATCGACTCTTCCTTCTCCAACTGCGATCTTCCTGCAAGATTATCCAGCAGCGCCACATAGGTATCCGGCGTATTTAAATTGTGATAAATATAAGACAATACATCTGCTCCTGTCACCTCCGGATACTGGGCGTGTTCATCGCCATAGCCGGCAATAATCCTCTCCGGTGCATCTTCCAGAATATTTCCCACATGACAGAGAAGCTTTCCTGATGAAGCTTCATAAAGATCGATGGACGTACTGGAAGAAACCGCCTGAATCTTGCTGTCGCTGTCCCCGGACATCTGGTAATATTCGCCGTAGGTATAGCTTGGTGTCAGTACCAAATAATAGTCAGCTTCTTCGGCTGACGCCGGAAATTCTTCGTCCGAAAGCCCGAACATAAAATCACCGATAACATACAGCGGTGCCGGAGAACCTGGAAATTCCTCTGCCTGCGTATTCCGGTAGAAAGCAATCACCTTTTTCCCTTCCAGCGCAATACCGTCTGTCGATTCACCTTCTGCAGCTTCTGCCGGCTTATCTTCTGCGGCTTCTGTCCCGGCTGCCGATCCGTCTGTACCTGGGCTTACTGCACCTGCCTCCTCTTCACTGCCTGCCCCGTCCTCTCCCGAACCTTCCTTCAGATCCAGGACAGATTTCACGGAAACCATCATCTTCGTACCATAATAATCCTCGCCGCTCACCTGGGAAGCCATACGAATCGTACCGGACTCCTCTTCCAGCTGCGGAAGAATCTTCTTCATATAAGCAATATAATCTAAGGCTTCCTGAACCGAATCGACAGCTACTTCCTTCTCATTATCATAGCCAAGAAAATAGGTATTCAGCCATTCCATATAGTTCCAATCCTCATAGTATCCTGCCTCCGTCAGCGCATCTCCGACACGGACGATCGCCTCCGGTTTTTCCTGCACCCAATGCTCAATCACATCTTTTATCTTACGCCCATAAACCTCATCCGGAGCCCCCTTCCAGATAGCCGCCAGAGCCTGTCCCTCCAGATCGTCAGCGGCAGCAAATAAAGGCCAGAAATAATCATAGGGTGTATATGCGTCTTCAAAAGAAGTCCAAAACTCCTCACCGCCAGTCATCACCTGCGAAAGAAAACGCACCGCATACTCACCGGTCTGCGGATAATCCACGGCAAATGCACCATCCGTCCAGGAATCCTCACTGTCCGCCGCACGGCCGGTCTGATATTCCTGTGCACAGAGAAGGGCAGCCGCCTTAAATTTCTGACTGTTGGAACTGTCCGCAGAAGAAACCTCCTGCTTTAACGCCTCCAAATCAAATTCCGCACCGTGCTCGGCCATGTAGTTCTCAAAACTCTCCGCTTTCCGGGCCGCACTCCAGTACTCCTCTCCCTTACTTGAAGCCCCCTTACCCTGGCAGGCCGTCAAGCCGACACAGGTAAGAAGACAGCACAACAAAACAACACTCTTTTTCATAACCTTTCCTCTCCTTTTCTGTCAACGCTTCTCTTATTATACAACAAAAATTTGCGATTGGCAACATTTTTTCGAACGAATGTTCATTTTATTTCGATTTGCTTAAATCCAATTTGTCAGAGAAAATCTGAACTATTTCAGAACAAAAACAGAACGGCAAACACGAAGACTTTACCGCTCTGTTATACTGTTTATGTCGTTTTGTAATTCGTCTTTTAGAAATCAGATATTAATTTCCGGAAACCCAGGCTCCGTCAGCACCTACATAATATCCGTCAATCACCGTATCCGCCAGCAATGCACCCTGTCTGCCGTCAGAAACCGGATTGAAGTAATACCATTTATCGGCTACCTGATACCATCCGGTTACCATAGCACCGTTTGCATCCGCATAGAAATAGGCATTGTAGAACGGGTCAAAGATTACTCCGGTCAGCATAGCGCCCTGGAAGCTTCCCTCTGCTGGGTTTAAGTAGTACCAGCGGCCATTGACAAAATACCATCCGGTTACCATATCGCCTGCTTCGTTGAAATAATACCACTGATTATTGATGTAGCCCCAGGTATTTGTTGCATATTCGCCGTTGGTCTTTAAGAACTTCCAGCCGTTTTCACCCATCGTCCAGGTTCCGGTCATGCTGGTAATCGTTGAAGAACTTCCGCCGATAACATGTCTTCTGGAACCGCCGCCGGAGGAGTTGGAACCGCCGCCATTGTTGTTGTCTTGGTTGCCGCTTGTCTTGTTTCCAAAATAAGTTTTTCCGTCTTTGTCAGTGAAAATTGCTACTGCATAGAATTCATAATCTTCTCTGTTTTCTGGTACAAGACGGGTATTGGATGCATACTCCACACCATCCACCGTCTGCCACCCTGCGAATTCATAATTATACATTCTCGGAACAGGATTGATTGGTTCAGCTTTTAATAATTCTTCTATTTTGCTCCAATTATCACCATTTGCATAATTAAATCGGCGCTCATCATAGCGTTCGAGCCTCCATTCCAATTCATTTTCAACAACAATTTTACCGTCATATGAATATAATCCAGGAATGAAATTCATCCATACACCAACTCTGACCTGTAAATCGTGCATTAAATGCTCCTCATTTTCATAAGTTAAAATCATCGGAAGGTGATAAGTACCCGGTTTTAATGCATTTTTGCTTCTTACTTCATTACCCTCTGCCACATAGTCAAAAAGTTCCCAGGCAATTTCGTCAATACCAAATCTGTAGAAAAATTCTTTATATTTTTCTATATCTTCTTCTGTTGGAATACGAAGCTTTGCTCCCGTTACCGCCTTAAAATCTTTTGCTTCCGCATCCCATTCTTCCACATGCACAACACCACTGTATGCGCCCTCAGCCGTTAGTAATCCAGGCTCTAAGCAGGCATAACAGTAATTTTCATCAGAATAATCATCATCGCCTGACTCATATGCTTCAAATGTGGGAGCTATTTCACAATTGTTTTCAACCGTAAAAGGCCATGCCTCCCAACCATTTATAACGCTCTTTTCCGAAGTTTCCGTATTCGTTATCGTATAAGATGTACACTCTTTATCACCATGAGCTACTCCAACATAGTAAAGTTGAGTTCCCTTATCAAGAGTTACATCTTCATTAACTGGCAAATAGGTCACTCCAAGTTCATCCCGTGTCCATGCAGCAATATAGCCATCATTTGAACCGATTACTTTCACCGTTACCTTTACTTTAGAAGGTGTCGGCGGATTCGGATTATCTGGCTCAGGCTTTTCTGCAACTTTCGCCTTAACAAAGAAGAATGGGCTGAATCCCTGACTTAAATCAAGTTCAAAACTCATATTCTCAGTTTCCGGATCAACTTCGACAGGGATAATGTATGTATCATTCTTTGCATAATGAATCGCAATAATACGTTCCCCTGCATCTAATTTTACATCCTTTAATCCCTCTGGAGTTGGAAGAAGCACGGTTACTATTCCTTTAGCATTGCTTTCCAAATTTTCAACATTGATATCTACGGAAACAATCGGTGTACCCTCTACTAACTCATAAACATCTCCGCCGACAGCAGCTTTATCATTAATTTCTATCAATTCCTTTGCCAAGTCAGCATATTCTTTTTTATCTGTGTCCTTCACTTCGTCAAGAACCAGTTTAGCATCTTGAGGCAGACCTACCGCAACTAACTCATCAAACGCTTTATCAACGGTATCTGGAAGTGTTTGTGGAGTTTTCCATCCCGCATCCAATACCGCACCATTATAAATCTCGGTGCTTTTGTCTACTGCCTTTGGTATTTTTTCAGAATTATCATACCAACCAGCGAATTCCAATTTCAAATCTGCATTATCTTCGAGTTTTAACATCTCTGGACGTAAGTTTTCATCTACTGCCAACTCTGCAAACCAATGATCTGCATTTTCAAGATTTACATAATACTCATTTGTGTCGTTCTTAAAAGCACCACCTTCTATGCCTGCTACATAATCATCAAATTCCTTACCATCCATCATAAAAGTTCTGGTAATGGAACTCTGCGTGGCAATCTTGCTTTCATCCTGTGTCAAATCAGTTTTTTTCGCATTACTGAACGTCGCCACAGATGATTTGGAAGCAGTTTCAAAATATCCTGCCCCAGAGTTAAATGTTACAGCAACCTCACGTTTTGTGTTCGGCTGTCCGACTCCGTCCGCAGCAAACGCCGATAAAACATTCGTCGCAGTCATTGCAACGATTAAAGCAGCTGCCACTTGTTGTTTGAGTTTTTTCATACTCATGTTAATCCTCCTTGCATTTTTATTATTTAGTTTCAGGAATGTCCCAAAACCATAAAAATAATACTGTCCCGACAGAAATCACTCTTCAAACACACGCTAAGAAAGTAAATTGGTAATTCTAATCCTTAATTCTTTACAGATACAAGAAGTAATATCAACATCAAAGCTGTATTGTCCGGTTTTTTCATTGTTCTCGAAATCAAAGACATTCACCGTTCTGTTTAAAGGATTTACAATCCAATATTCTCTTACGCCTGCCGAATGGTATTTAAAAAGCTTTATCCCATAGTCCATACGTTCCGTACTGGGAGAAATAATCTCAATAACCCAATCCGGGGCACCATTGCACCCTCTGTCATCCAGTTTGTTTTTATCACATATCACCGATATATCCGGTTCAACATAAGTTTTATTGTCAGCATTTAAAAAAACAGCAAATGGTGCAGGGTAAACTTCACACTCTCCATGTTTTGCATCAATATAGTTTGTAATTACCTGCGAAAGACGATTGATAAGTCTTTGATGAATCCGCATAGGCGGGGCTATATTATAAATTTGTCCGTCAATTAATTCTGCTCTTTGTCCATCTGGCAGAGCATAAATAGAATCAACAGTACAGATAGCCTTATCTTTTACTGCGCTATTCATCGCACTCCCCTTCCTGTCAAACTTATGTTAATAATGATTTCTACTCCCCCAAATCAAACCCCAGCATATCTTCCAGCACGGCCAGATGTGTTTTTGCGCACTGGACAATATCCACAATCTCCACATCCTCATTATAGGACTGTACTTCCTTATTATTCGACGGGCCGAACTGAATGGTCGGGATTCCTTTTCGCCGGTAGTATTTTGCATCGCTGGTCGCCCACTGGTAGGCCGGAGTCATCGTTCTTCCGGTAATTTTCTCGGCATTATCCTTCACAGAATGTACCAGAGGATTATCCCCGTCCGTTCTCTGTCCGTCCTCCCAGGCCAGATACTCAATCTCGCAGGCCGCACCAGATGCCTTGATAATATCCAATAATTTCTGATGTACCTGCTCTTTGGTAATCATAAAGGGAACGCCAAGAGCCAGACGGGCTTCACAGTATTCTGCCGTCATCGCGTCGACATCGCCTCCGTCAATGGATAATATATTGACGTTGACATGATTAATCGCCCCGCCCACTTCCTGGCGGTTCATGGCTCCCCGGATAACTTCCTGGGAAGCTTCGACAATTTTCTGCTCTTTTTCGGTTACACTTCCCTCCAAATCTCCCAATTCCTGGATGTGGGAAAGAATATTAATCATATGATGAATGGCACTTTCCCCCACATAGTTCATCACACTGCCGTTTATTGCCTTCCTGTAGGTGCGCAGCAATATTCTTGCCCGGCCTTTCTGCCCAATCTCCACATAGTCATAAGATGTAGGTTCGGTAATAATGCAGAATTTTGCCCCGTCGGCATAGCCGTTTTCGGTCAGCCATTTGCTGCCCTGCTCTCCGCCCTGTTCTTCGTCGTGCACCAGATGCAGTGCTAATCTTCCCTGCAAATTCAGTCCTTCTTCGACGATTAATTTTAATAAAAACAAGAGCACGGCACAGCCGCATTTCATATCCGAAGCGCCGCGGCCTAAAACCTGGGTATCGGTGATCGTGCCGCAGTAAGGATCATAACTCCAGCGGGAAAGATCCCCCGGCCCCACAATATCCAGATGCCCATTGAAAATACCATATTCTCCGCCATCCTTCCCTAATTCCGCCACAATACAGGGAATCTCGCCCCATGGACGCAGAACCTTATAGGAAATCCCAAGTCCGTCCAGAAAATTACAGGAATAGCGCAGAATCTCCTCAATTCCCTTCCACTCTACACTGGGAATCTGTATCAGTTCCGAACAAATCTGCAGCAGATCGTCCTGATGTTTTTCCACTAATCCCCATAAAAATTCCTTCTTCTCCCAACTTCTCATAAAAAATCTTTTTCTCCTTTTTGTTTCTTTATCTCCAATAGATCTTATCTTTCCATTACCTGTCCGTTAGTTATTCACTGCCGATAAAACACTGCCGTTCCTTTTTTCTTATTTTCCATTCCAAAACATAACTTTCCAATCTTAATCATCGTACCACAGCTGTCGAAAAATGTTGAAAGGCATACCATCGTATGATAGGATGTAGACAAAACAATCGTGTTCCAAGGTGGTAAGCCTCCCTAACCTTGAAAGCAATATAAAAATAAAAACCATTTCCGCCAAAAATAACGGGCATCCCATGAAGTTTATCCTCCATAAAATGCCCTGCTCTTTTGTTCCTTTATCTTGCGCGGAAGCTGCTGCACTCGGTCTGTGAGGCTTCTACAGCGCCGTCACCGGCAATGCCGATGTGCTCGGCCTGGCAGTGCCGCTGTTCATTATACACACAATTTACAGCTTCACAGCCTACCTCCAGATTCTTTTCCGGGGTTTTAAACAGGTTGGTAAATGCACCGCCCTTGTTCTCGTCAAAACTCCCGCAGCAGGTTTCGCAGCAGTCTTTTGCCTGATGGCCGTCCACAATAATCTCACTCTTGCAGCAGCAGTTATCGGCATTATGCATACAGCTGGTAACATTGCAGTCTAACTTTGTCATTTGACTTCCTCCTTTATCAATACTGTTTTCATGACAAAGCTAGTATGGCTTAAAAAAATTATTTTATGTATAAATGTACAAACAGAGAATCGTCAAAAAATCTGCAGCCATCATCCTATCCCGTGTTCCGCAAAAAACGGCATAACCAGCTTCTGATATTCTCCTTCATGGCAGCACCATTCTTTGGCCCGCAGAAATACCGGTTCTCCGCAGAGGCTGTGTCCCTGGATATAAGGGGCATTTTCCAGTTCTTTTTTCTCCAGTTCCTCTTTTGAAACAGCAATAACTTCCGAAACTTCCTCCCCGGGAGCAAAAAAGGGAATATCCAGATGGTAAAGATAAACCTGGGCAATTTCCCGGTCATTGCATCCGTTTACATCCATTTCTTCTTTTACGGTTCCCAGATAATGAAGACGGTCTTCTTCCATGCGGATTCCCATCTCTTCCTCAGCTTCCCGCATTACGGCTTCCTGTGCCGTTTCCTGATCGGCCACATGCCCGGTTGAGCCAATATCATAGTACCCCGGAAAATCATCTTTTATTTCCGACCGCTTCTGGAAATAAAACCAAATCTGGTCGTCCTGCTTAGCATACATCCAGCAGTGTACCACCGGATGCCAGAGTCCCTTCTGATGAACCTCTTTCCGCTCCGCCCGGCCAATAACCTCTCCGGACGCATTGACCACAGGAAGCATTTCCGGCTTCTCTTTGCCAGCCTGCTTTCTTTCGCTCTCCGGCTCCTTCCCGTTTCCCTGCTTTCCTTCGTTCTTCCCGCCATTTTCTTCTAGAAGTTCCGGAAAGGTTTCTTCGATAATCCTGGCCGCTGTAGCAACAATCCTGGCGCAGGGACGTTTTTTATAATACTCGGCTGTGCGTGCCTTTGGCGAAGCGCTTTCTTCCGCTTCCAAAAGCCCTAATAATTCCCGGCAGATTATGGTCTGGTGTTCCTTTTTAAATGCATCTGCCATCTTTCGGACAGTTTCATAATTCTTTGTCTTGGCATCCTGGTTTGTCGGGTCGGTATTCCCGCAGACCAGACCGGCAATCATAGCCATACCGGATACGGTTCCGCAGACTTCGCGCATCCGGCCTATGCCGCCGCCCATCGAACAGGACAGCTTCAGTGCCATTTCCCTGTCTAAGCCAAATAAATCGCTGTAAGCACTGAACACGGACTGGCAGCAATTATAACCGCTCATAAACAGATTTACTGCATCTTCAACTCTGCTTTTCATCTCTTTTCTCCTCTTTTATAAGCACAGCTATACCGCAGCAGGTACTGACCGTGCAAATGCAGCTTTCATCATCACTCCTGTAACATACATAAAGGCTGTTCTACGTCAGCATCACCAGGAGCAAAACCGTCATCACGACAATGCTGATTAAGATGGACATGGAGTTGCAGGCACTCGAAAGCCCCACATCGCCCCCTATCTCTCCGGTAAATGCCGGACTGGAAGAAGATATCGGCGCAAGGGTAATCAGCACCATGGCCTGCCGGGTTTCCAGGGCAAAGGGAAGGCAATAGTAAAAGCACAAAGCAAACACCCCCGCCGTTATATAGCGGAGAAGAAGATACTTCAAAAGCTTTCCCGTATATTCCCGGTTAAATTCGATGCGAAAACCCACACCCAGCATCAGCATGGCTAAAAACGCATTGCCGCTTGCAATTGTTTTGGCAAAGGAAAGAATGAACGGCGGCAGCGAAATATGCAGAAGACAGAGGGTAATCATCAGAAGGTACACCAGAAAAGGGACGGATTTTGCCAAGGATTTTACGATGCTTTTCAGCGGATTTTTATCCCTGGACACGCCTGCCACACTTGCCGCCACACTGTAGGCACCGCCCAGGCAGATCAGTGCATTTCCCGAATCATAAAGACTCGTAGCCATCATGCCCATCGGCCCTAAAAAACTCTGTACAAATGGAAGGGCAAAATTTCCCACATTATAGCCGGACACATTCAGGATGGCAAACCCCTGTTCCTTTCTGCCCCGGTTCATGTTGATCAGATAACCCAAAAACATCATCACCGCGCCGCTGCTAAACCCAAACAGTGCCAAAACCAGCATGGAAGGTGATAATTCCATGCCGGCAAGGCTGCTGGCTATGGCAGCCGGAAGGGTTATTTTCAGAACGATTTTTGACAGAAGAAAGAAATCTTTTTCCTGAAAAAATCCCACGCGCTTTAAACCATAGCCAAGAAAGATAATGGATACAAAAGTTATTGCCTTAATCAATATCGCTGCCATATCTGCCTGCGTCCATCCTGTATTTATTTTGCTGTTCACATGTAGTGCCCGGGCAGAACCTGCGCCAACCTGCTAAACAACAATCATTTATTTTACTTCCACGCTCCAGCCCTTGGGCCCCTCAATCCGGCCAAGCTGAATACCCGTGATGGTATCGTAAATTCTCTGGGTCAGTTCACCGATCCGGTTTTCTCCAATCGGCATCTTTTCCTGCTCAAACCGAAGTTCTCCTACAGGAGATACCACAGCAGCCGTGCCTGTCCCAAAACATTCTTCCATCTCGCCGCTCTCTGCCGACTTGATAACCTCATCGACGGAAATCCTGCGCTCTTCGACCGGGATTCCCCACTGACGACATAAATACAAAGCAGAATCTCTGGTCACGCCGGGAAGTATGCTTCCGTTTAACTGAGGAGTTACGACGGTTCCGTTAATCTTAAAGAAAATATTCATCGCGCCTACTTCTTCGATATACTTTCTTTCCACACCGTCTAACCAGAGCACCTGGGCATAGCCCTCGTCGTGCGCTTTCACCTGGCTGGCTAAAGAAGCTACATAATTACCGCCGGTCTTGGCCTCGCCGATACCGCCCTTTACTGCTCTTACATATTCGTCCTCAATCCAAATCTTGACCGGATTTAAGCCGCTCTCATAATAAGCGCCCACCGGCGAAAGAATAATCATAAATTTGTACGTATGGGACGGACGAACGCCTAAAAACGGATCGGTGGCAATGATGAACGGGCGGATATAAAGAGAGGTTCCCGGTTTTGTGGGAATCCAGTCCGCATCGACCTTAACTACGGTTTTTAATGCTTCCATAAAAATATCTTCCGGAATCTCCGGGATACAGATCCGGCGGTTGCTGCGGTTCGCACGCTTGATATTCATATCCGGGCGGAATAATAAAATCCTTCCATCATCCGACTTATAAGCCTTTAACCCTTCAAACATCTCCTGACCGTAATGGAAGACCATGCAGGAAGGCTCAAGTTCCAGTTTCTGGTAGGGCACGACTCTTGGGTCTATCCAGCCTTTTCCCTCCTCATAATCCATCATAAACATATGGTCCGTAAAAATCGTACCAAAAACCAGAGGATTATCTTTTCCCGGCTTTTCCTTTGGACAGGTTGTTTTTTCAATTCTTATCGTCTGCATTCTTCTCTCTTCCTTTCCTGCAATCTATTTTTTATCATTATCTTCCAAAACAGGAAATCTGTCAATAATAAGTTTCCGTGTTTTCGGGCGATATCGTCCTTATCCGGCTTTTGTAGTATTTGTATAAAAATATGCTTATATTCTTGTGCAAAAAAGAAATTTTAAAAAATATTGACAACTGCTTTTGACATGATTATAACAAAAACATAAGTTGAATCGTTTCATTTTAAATTCGATTGTGCATCTTCTATAATACCGCCCAACCCCTGCACAGCATTTAGCATTTTCTTCCCAGAACTGCCATCGGACGGGTTTTTCATTCTTTATAGAAGGTGCATCATTAAAGCGATGATATGAAACGTTTCAAAAAGCCGGCAAAAAACCAATCAAACACAAAAATGGAGGAAAGAGAACATGAAAAAGACAAACAAACGAAACAAACAGGCAGTCAGCCTCTTATTGGCCGGCAGTATGGCGATGTCTTTGCTGACGGGCTGCGGCGGCGCATCTTCCGGTCAGAAAACCACAGAGGCCGAAACGGCTGCGGACGGTTCGATAGAACTGAGCATCTGGGTACATGAAACCGACAGTTCGGACGAGGGAAAACATTATGCCCGTCTAATCGAGGCCTTTAATGAGCAGTATGCCGGAAAATACCACGCCAACCTTTCCCAGATTGCCCGTTCCGGTGATGCCGGCGGCTATGACGATAAGATCAACGCGGCAATCTCCAACGGCGGACTTCCCGATGTCTACACGGTTGACGGTGTTACGGTTGCCCAGTATGCGGACGCGGGAGCCATTGTCCCGATCGATGCGTATTTTACGGAAGAAGAACTCTCCGACTTTAACCCTTCTATTATCCAGCAGGGAACCTACGACGGAAAGCTTTACACCTTAGGAGCCATGGATTCTTCGGTGGGTATCTTCTACAAGTATCTGCCTGTGGTTCCTGGACCTTTGCCATCTCCGGACAGTGTGCCGAGGAGAAAAAGGAAGGTGCAGCAGAACTTCTCCGCTTTATGACCAGCACCGATGCTGCAAAGGGAATGTATGAAGCAAACTCCATGCCGCCTTCCAGACAGTCTGCATTTTCCGAAATTCCTGCGTTTAATGAAGAGCCCTTAAGCGTATTCCAGTACCAGCTTGCCAACACGGCAAAGGCCCGTCCGGTATCGGTCAATTATGCGGTAGCCAGCAACCAGTTCGCTACGGCAGTTCAGAATGTGCTGACCGGAATGGACGTGAAAGAAGCGCTTGACCAGGCTGTAACCCAGTATAATTTCCAGACGGATACCGAATAGATACTGCATCATAACCATTATGCGCCCACAGGCAGACGCGCTGCTATAGATGAATATCTGCCGGGCGCAAGACAAAAAGAAAGGGAGGCCACGGATGAAGGTAAAGACCGTCACAGCAAAGAAATCATTAACCAAAGAAAACCTGACAGGACTGGCATTTATCACTCCTGCGGTAGTTCTGCTCTCGATTTTCTTACTTGTTCCGTTTATTCTTACCATTGGAAACAGTTTTACCAATTATAATATTTTAAAACCTGGCGCAACCGAGTTTACCGGGCTGAAAAACTTTATCAAGCTGACCAAAGACACCGTATTTATTAAAAGCATCATCAATACCTTTGTCTTTGTTATCTTGGTTGTGCCGCTGCAGGTGGGGCTTGCCCTGGGTCTGGCCCTCCTGGTCAACCGCAAGCTTAAAGGGATTTCCATTTACCGGCTGGCATTCTTTGCCCCGACCGTATTATCTTTACTATGAAAGTTCACCGCCGATTAGGCGGTCTAAGTTCAGGTATTCCAAGTGCGCCCAGCAGACTTTCATCTATGGTGGTGCGACTGCATGTGGGCGCATGATGGTTTAGTTGTTGTTTCTATTTTATGGTCGTATATTTATAACCCGAATAACGGACTTCTCAACTCCCTGCTTGGAAGCTTGGGCATCGGGCCGTTTAAGTTTTTAAATGATCCGAAAACCGCCATGCTCTGTATTGTGGTTTTATCCGCCTGGCAGGGCTGCGGCTTCCAGATGATGATCTTCCTCTCCGGTCTGCAGGACATCTCGCAGTTTCTTTATGAAGCCGCAGAGGTTGACGGCGCTACACCGTTCCAGCAGTTTGTTAATATCACCCTGCCCGGTTTAAGCAATATCGCCGTGTTTGTTTCCTTAAATATCGTGGTCAGCGCCTTCCAGTTAATTATCCAGCCGATGATGATGACCGCCGGAGGCCCGCAGAACGCCACTATGACCATTGTCTATGAGATTTACCAGACCGGCTTTAAGTACAACCAGATGGGCCTGTCAAACTCCTACTTAGCACTGATTCTTCCCGCCATTGCCAGTCCCATGTACATCTTCTTATTCCGGCAGAACTTCCTTGGCATCCCGGAAAGCATCGAAGAGGCGGCAAAACTCGACGGCGCAAGCGCCCTGCGGATCTTTTTCCAACGGATTATGCCTTTAGCCAAGCCAATCTATGCCACCGTAACCATCCTGGTCTTTATCGCTCTGTGGAATGATTTCGTATGGCCGGTTATGGTTATCTCCGACACCGGAAAACAGACGATCCAGATGGCGTTAAGCAGCCTGTTCAGCATCTCTCCGGTAAACTACGGCAATGTTATGGCTGGACTGACCATTGTCACCATCCCCGTGCTGATTATCTTTTTATCCCTGCAGAAATACTATGTTGCAGGTGTCGCATCTACGGGGGCAAAGAACTAACTGCATAAAACAAATTTGCCGGACGCTCTAAGAATACCCGAATACAATCGCCTTCGGCAGGAAATGAAAACAAACAGGAGGAAAATACCATGCTGCTGCATATCAGCGAACCCTATTTATGGCTTCCCGTAGAAAAGGAAAATCCCGAAGTCAAACTCCATCTCTATCTTCATCAAAACAACTGTCCGAACCGGGAAAAAATCCAGGAAATCGATATTCACCTGGGCGGCAAGGAAAAAGATTTTTATACCTCTATGGATGTTGGCCGTTATCTTGGACAGGAAATTGAAATCTGCGGTGAGGTTGAGGAAGATATGCTCTATGGTATCTTCTGCTATCGGGAGAAGGTACAGAACGTCTATCCTTTCCGCCCCAAGCTGCATTTTTCCCCGGAAATCGGCTGGAATAACGACCCCAACGGCATGGTCTTTGCCGACGGTGTCTACCACCTCTACTACCAGTGGAATCCTTACGGAGTTGTCTGGGGAAATATGCACTGGGGCCACGCCGTAAGCCGGGATCTCCTTACCTGGGAACACCGCCCTATGGCAATGGAACCGGACGAATACGGGACAGCCTTTTCCGGCTGCGGATGGATAACTGCCGCGGGAACTACCGGGGACTGATGTCCATCCCGGCAGAACTCTCCCTGGTTTCCAAAGACGGGCAGTATCATCTGAAATTCCAGCCCGTGCGTGAACTGCAGGCCGTTTTAAGCCCGATACATCAACTGGAAAAAGGGAAAAACCACACCCGGCTTCCCCTTAACGGAACACCACTGGACATTCATATTTCCTGGAAGGCACAGAAAAAAGGAATAACAAAGCTTTCTCTGGGCAATTATGAAATCATTGTTGACTTCGTCCGGGAAACCATCCGCTTTAACGATCTGGAAAAACACGCAGACACGGCATTTATTGCATTCAGTCATAAAGAAAACCTGGATTTGCGGTTAATCATTGATCAGGAAGTACTTGAGTTTTTTGGAAATCATGGTATAATTTATGGTGCGGTGGAAATGGAAGAAAACATCCTCCGCAGCACCCTGACCGTTGAATCGAATGCAGAAATTTCTTCTATGGAATGGTGCGAGATCAGAGTTCAGGCATAAACAAAACAGAGCATAAAAAATAAAGAAAAAGAGTATAGCCCGAACAGGAAACTTTATTTATGGTTACTGTCCGGGCTTTTAGGAGTAAAGGATTATGGCAACAATCAAGGATGTGGCAAGCGATGCCGGTGTAGCGGTGGGAACCGTTTCCAAGGTATTAAACGGGCACTATGTCAGCCCGGAAAATAAGCGAAAAGTAGAAGAATCCATCGAACGCTTAGGCTATCAGATGAACTATTACGCCCGGGGCTTAAAAACCAGCTATACTTACACAGTCGCCGTCATTATCCCGGATATTTTAAATCCCTTCTTTGCCCGTCTGGTCTGTGCGGCAGAACAAGAACTCTACAAATCGGGATATCGGATGTTCCTCTGCCAGTCCCAGAGCGATCCGGAAAAAGATTCCTATTATCTCCGCCTTGCAAGACAGAATAAAGTGGACGGCATCATGGGCATTACCTTTAACGAAACGGAACTCTCCCTCGCCGGAGATATTCCTGTCGTAATGATTGACCGGCATTTACAGCACAAGGTATGCTGTGTATCCTCCGATAACTTCCACGGCGGCGAACTCGCGGCCAAACGCCTGATTGACGGGGGATGCCAGAAACTGCTCTTTATCCGATCCGGCTCGCACCTAAGCAGCGAAACCCTAAAACGCGGCGAGGGCTTTGCTTCCATGTGCCGGGAAAAAAAGACTGCTTACGAAATGTTAGATTCCGGGGACGACACAGGTGCAATTGATGACGGAACAATCCGAAACTATCTTAAAGAACGCATTATCGATGGCAAAGCAAGTTTTGACGGCATTTACACCAGCACGGACAGCCTGGCCCTGATTGTGTTGGATCTGCTGAGCCACCTGCACATCCGCGTGCCGGAAGATGTTCAGCTCATCGGTCACGACGGCTTGCGGCAGATGAACCGAGGACCTTACCTGGTTTCCTCCATTGCCCAGCCCATCGAAGAAATGGCACGGGCCGCAGTAAACAATTTGCTCAAACTCATCCGCAAAGAACCCGCCAGGGAGATGACTATGCTTCCGGTAGAATTTGTGGAGGGCGGAACAACCAGAAAAAATTATGGCTGACATGCAAAACCGCCGGGCAATATACTTCTTTCGCCTGGCGGTTCTGTTTTTTCTTTATTCTATTCCATTTCTAGTCAAAGGAAACTTCTGTCCTTACGTCCAGCTTTATGCCATCATCCCCGTAAGCAGTTCAGCCAATACTTCATAAAGTGTATCATCAACTTCCATAGCGCTTAACTGAGAGAGCAGGACAGGAACCCTTCTCTCCTTCTTCACCAGTTCATAAATCTCATCCTTCTGGACAAAAGAAATCTCCGCCTGGTTTAAGAAATCAAAGATTCTCTTATCCACACCGTTTTCCCATGACCGATACTTCAACGGCAGAGAAATTTCCAGCTTCTCTCCCATCCTTACCGCTTCAATCCAAACCACAACCGCCTGCTTTTCACGATCATAAGCAACACTTCTGCTATCCTCAGCCAAGGCAGTTCCATCCAGCATTACCGCAGCATCCTTAACCGCCTCCGGCAAAAACCCGGTAAGTTCCACGGTAATCTCCCGCTGCGCCGGAATCAGGCTTAAATCCCCTTCTGTCGGCTCCATAACAAATACTGCCCTGTCATCTCTGCCTTCCCGATACACCATCCTCGTCTTTGCACAGACGCCGTCTGCATAGGCCGAGGTGAGATTATCATCCTCATAGAGCATAAACTCCCCGTCCGCCCCCGCATATACGGCAATCTTTAACGAATCTGGGTTCTTTCCCGCCTCCGATGCAGAAATCTCTTCTGTCAGCGGTAAAATTCCCCCGGCCTTCGCCAGCACAGGAATACTGTTCAAATCCCGGTACATCCGAAGACTCCGACCGCCCTCGTACATCATCCCGGTATAAATATCATACCAGACACCCTCCGGCAGCCACACCTTTATCCCCGACATATTGATCCCAGCGGCTCTCTTTTCCGTAATCGGAGCGACAATCAGTTCACTTCCAAAATAATACTGATTCTTAACCTGATACGCCTCTTTTTCCTCTGGATACTCATAATACATCGGCTCAACGATCGGCATATCCTCCTGAAAACTCCGGTAATTCATCGAATACAGATAAGGCATCATCCGATGGCGCTGACGCAGGGCCTCTCCCATGACAATCTCTGTTTCCTTCTTAAACCGCCACGGCTCCTTCCCGTTAAACGCACTTCGGGAACTGTGCAGACGCATAATCGGCGAATACACTCCAAACTGCGTCCAGCGCGCTACCAGTTCATCATCCTTACAACCCATCATATGCCCGCCGATATCATGGCTCCACCATCCATAACCGATATTTGCCGCATTCACTGTAAAATACGGCTGAAAATCCAAAGACTTCCAGGTGACAATCGTATCCCCGGAAAACCCAACCGGATAGCGGTGACTTCCCGGCCCGGCATAACGCGAAAACGTCATCGGCCTCTTCCCGCTCTTTGCATTATCCAAAAAATGATAATGATTCAATATCCAAAGCGGATCAAGCCCCTCTACCTTACAGTTCGTTCCCTGCTGCCAGTCAATCCACCAGAAGTCCACACCTTCCTCTTCCCTTGGATGATGCAGATAAGTAAAATAATTCTCAATAAACTTCGGGTCAGCCAAATCACAGTTCACCGGATCTTCATTGGCATAATCCACACCCATGGCCTTCGCCATATCCACATACATTTCCTCGTGCGCCTTCACACCCTCTGCCGGATGAATATTTAACGCCGTATACATCCCCCGCCGATGAAGTTCACCAAGAAACCTCTCCGGTTCAGGAAAATACTCCCGGTTCCAGGTATACCCTGTCCACCCGCTCCCGTACTTCTCATCAATATCCATCACATGCCATTCGGTATCGATAACCGCCACCGTAAACGGAAGATTCTCCTGCGCAAAACGATCCATCAGCTCCACATAGCTCTCCTCCGTATACGGATAAAAACGACTCCACCAGTTCCCAAGAGCATACCGCGGAAGCATCGGCGTTTTCCCGCAGAGAAAATAAAAATCCTTCAAAGCCTGTTTATAATCATGCCCGTAACCAAAGAAGTATAAATCCAAAATTCCCTTCTTCCTCGGCGCAAGCCATCCGTCCTCCAAAAGCACCTGCGAATGGCTGTCATCCAGAAGAGAATAACCAAACGACGAAACCACGCCATGATCCAGTTCTACTTCTCCATCTGCCAAATCCAGCGTCCTGGCTGTCCCGCCCAAATCATGAACCTCTTCCCCAAAACGCCAGATGCTGTGATAAGCACTTAAATTCCCCTTAACCTGAATGCTCAATCCATGCGCGGAAAACATCTCTTCATTATAAATCAACTGAACCCTCGACGTATGAACCTCAATCCCATCCGGCCTGTGAATCAAATGAAACTCCGTCTTAGGAAAATCCCGGTTCAGTGCCATCTGCGTAGGACGATCCTCAAAAACCCCATCCTCACTATACTCCAGCCGAACCAACCCCTCCGTAAGCATCGTAATCCGATACCTCTCTCCCCGGATTTGATTTTCCTCTATTGAAACTGGGCGTGTACTAATCCTGTAAATATCTTTCATGCCAAACAAACCCTTTCTAAAAAAATAATATCATAAAAATAAGTTAATCCACCAGCGAAAGCGGAGCCCTATTCCGTGAGGAATCCCCTCAAAAAAACACATATTTATCCCTTAACCGCTGCCGAAGCCACTCCCGCAATAAACTGCTTCTGGAACACCACATAAATCAACAGTACCGGAATAATCGAAATCGCCGTTGCCGCAAACAATGCGCCGTAATCCGTAGAATACTGCCCGCTGAACATCTTCAGTCCCACCGACAATAACTGCTTTTCCTTCGCACTGATTACCAAATACGGCCACAGATAATCCTCCCACGTCCACAAAAACTGGAAAATCGCAATACTGGAGATCCCGTTTTTTGCCATGGGGAAAATAATCCGGTGGAAGATAAAGAACTCATCCGCCCCGTCAATCCTCGCCGCCTCTAAAATCTCATCCGGCAGCGTTGCAATATGCTGCTTCATATTAAAAATCCCAAACCCGCTGAACAGTGCAGGAACAATCAGCGCCTTATAGCTGTCCAGCCATCCAAAGTTCTGAATCATCGAATACTTGGGAATAATCGTAACGCACCAGGGAATCATCATGGTCGAAAGCACAAAACCAAACAGCAGATTTCTCCCCCTAAACTTATACTTACTCAGCACAAATCCGCAAATCGTACTGGTATAAATCACCGCCAGCGTTACCACAATCGTCACCAGCAAGCTGTTAAAGAAAAACCGCATAAAGTTAAACCGGGCATTCATCGTAATATAGTTCTTCACCGTAAAAATCTGTGGCAGAAGGTGCTGTTCCAATGCCATAATCTCTTTATTCTGCTTAAAGGAAGAACTTAACATCCAGACAAAGGGATAAACCGTAACCAGTCCCAATACAATAAGAAGCACATTCAACACAATGGTATTTATTTTTCTTCTCATAAGACTCCCTCCTATTCTTCATTGCCTGACACCTTAAAGGAAAGCCAGGTAAAGATTCCCGTGATAATAAAGAGCACGAAGGACAATGCCGACGCATAGCCGAAGTTATATTTTACAAACGCCTCGTCGTAGATAATGTACGAGGAAAGGTAGGTTGCCGTTCCCGGGCCGCCCTCGGTCATAATCAGGATCTGCACATAAGCCTGAATATAAGAGATAATCGAAGTAATCGTAACAAACAGCGTCATCGGCTTTAACAGCGGAAACGTAATGTAACGGAAGTTCTGCCATGAATTTGCCCCGTCCACCTTCGCCGCCTCCAAAGCATCGGAAGGAAGGGAGTAAAGCCCTGCCATGTACATAACCACCGCATAACCAAAATCCTTCCAGATGGTCATAATAATTACAGCAATCAGCGCAGTTTTCGGGTTCATCAGCCAGTTGATATCCAGGCCGAAAATCTGATTAATTGTACCAATCTGGGGATTATACATAAACTTCCAGACAAAAGCCACCGCAACCATCGGCGTAACCACCGGCATGTAGAATACGGTACGGAAAAAGCTTTTATACTTCACTAATGAGGAATACACGGCATAGGCAATGGCAAGGCCAAGGCCCACACGGAAGATAATGACCACAACCGAGAAAATCACGGTATTCCACAGCGATTTCCAGAACAAAGAGCTGACCAAAACCTCTTTATAGTTTTGCAGACCTAAAAAACGATAGGTTCCGCTTAACGGATTCCACTCATGAAAGCTTCCTGCAAAAGCGATGGCAATGGGAGCAATTAAAAATACGGAGAAGAATAATATCATGCCAAGGACAACGATATTTCGCAGAGCAATTTCGCTTTTACTCTGCAAAGGGTGTGATTTTTTAAACATAGATTTCCCTCCATTCGTTTTTTGAGAGCACTTTTTTTCGCGTGCCTTTACAATGCCTTCTGCCCGACAGCATTGCAGACACGTTTTTATGAAGCCCTGCCAAAATATAGGTTCTGGCAGGGCTGTGCTTTTTGCGCAGCTTTAACTCCGGTTTATTTTGCATACTTATATAAATGCTCTACCGATGTAAAACTGCTGCTGCTCATATCACGGATAATGGACTGCTGTGCTTCCTCTAATGCGGTATCAATATCCATGCCGTTAAAGAAAATATTCTGTCCTGCGGTCTTTAAGGAGGTTTCTACCGTAGAGGGCATCGGGCCTGGCCAGATATAGCGGTCAATGTGCTCGGATAAGATGCTTAAGGACGGATTTGCCATAATAGCTTCGCTGTCCGCTAAGGATTTCTTTGCCGGGAAGGTGCTCATCGCCAGGTTAAAGGCAATCTGCGCATCGTCATTGGCAAGGAAATACTTTACAAAATCCTGGGCAACGGCCTGCTGTTCTGCCGGAGCATTCTTATTAATACCAAAGGTCGATTCGCCGTTGTAGCGGTTGTAAGCATAAGGATTGCCGTCAAAGGTGGGAATCTCAAACACGCCGAAATTAATATCGGTCCAGGTGGTATTTAAGGTATTGTAGTAATGGCCCCACTGCATTACCATCGCTGACTGCCCCTGACCAAAGCTGTCTGCACATTTCTCGCCGAAATCCTTTGAGCCTACACCGTCAACCTCATACATATCCACTAACATCTGCATAACCTGCTTCATTGCATCGGAGGTTACTTTCGGTGTTTTGCCGTCCTCCTCAAAAAGATTCTCGCCCAGCTGATAGTTTAAGCCTAACAGGTAGTTCTGATGGAAATCATCGTTAAAGTTTAAACCGGCCTGAATTAGACGGTCGCCGTCCTTAATGGTCAGCTTCTTTGCCACTTCGCGCATCTCGTCCCAGGTCTTGGGAATATCGGCATCCGTAAGACCTGCGGCTTCCCACATATCCTTATTATAATAAACCGCGCCGGTCATCATGCCGTAGTCAATATAGTAAACCTTTCCGTCAATCACATGCGCCTCAACGCCGGTGAAGTCAGCTTCCAGATCTTCTAACGGAATCTCCAGCGGAGCCATGTAGTTAATCAGGTTCTCATGATAGCTGTTATGTACATTAAAGATTGCCGGGCCGTTTGCCCCGTCCAGTGCCAGAGGAAGCTTCGTCCAGTAATCCTCCCATGGATTATTGACCAGCTTAATCGTTACATTGGGATGAATCGCCTGGTAGCCGTCAATCACCTGCTGGAATAACTCGTCGCTGCCCCATTCCCAGAGTTCAACGGTGATATCCTTGCCGTCATTAATTGCCGCACTCGGGTCATACTTCACGGTGTCGCCAAACGGTTCGGTTGGTGCCTCTGCCGCCGGTGCTGCTGCTCCCCCGTTTCCGCCGGACGCCCCGCCGTCGGAAGCGCTCCCGCCTCCTCCGCACCCGGTCAATGCCGTAGCCGCCACTGCTGCCGCCATCACTGCTGCCGTTAATCTTTTCTTCATGATTCTCTTACCTCCATATTTTCTTATTTTTACTATTGATTTTTACTATTGATTATTGTTTTTATTTTTCGCTCCCATGGTTTAGCGCTAAATCTATTAATAAACTATCACAACCTGTCATTTTTGTCAATAACTTATTCTTAATTTTATGTTTTTGCTAGTTTTTTCTCCTGTTTTTTATGCGTTTTTACTAGTTTCTTTTTCTGCGGGGCCAGTTGCAATTTTCTTCCAATTACGTTATAATAGATTTAGCAATAAAATATAAATCTATAGAACCACCAATTATAAACCTTTTGCACCTGTAATTAAAATTATTAAACCTTTAGGAAGTACATTTATGGAAAAAACAACGTTAAAAGATATTGCTGACAGGGCAGGTGTCAGCATGATGACCGTATCCAATGTTATCAACGGAAAATCCAGCCGTGTTTCGGCCCAGACCACAGAAAAAATCAATGCCATTATTAAAGAATGCGGCTATGTTCCCAACCTGACCGCCCGGAGCCTGACCAGGAAAAATTCCAATATTATCGGCGTGATTATCTCCGTAGACAGCCAGGATGAAAATTACCTGGAAAATCCCTATGTCAGTACGATGATTGGGATTATTGAAAAGGAACTCGGGAAGAACGGCTACTATATGATGTTCCGCTCGGTAACTAAGGAAAAGGATATGTCGCAGTTTTTGAAAAACTGGAATGTCGATGGGATTATCTTTCTCTACCCGGACTTTTTAAAATACGCGGAGAACTTTATCGTTAAACCTCCCTGCCCCTTTGTCGTCTTTGACCAGCCATTGAAGGCACCAAAATCCATCAATATCTGCGCAGACGATCGGAAAGGACTTTACCTGGCAACCAAATATATGATTAACCGGGGGCACAACCATATCGCCTTTGCCGCCGATTACCAGGGCAATGCGATTCTTACCGAACGTTTCCTTGGCTACCGCCAGGCATTAGAGGAATGCTCAATTCCTTTTCGGGAGGACTATGTCATTGCCTGTGACCCGTCCTATGAAGGCGGTTTATCTGCGGGAAAGAAAATTGCCGCGATGAGCAATAATTTATCCGCCGTTGTAACCACGGCCGATATCTGCGCCATCGGGGTGATGGAGGGCGCAAGGCTGGGCGGGCTTCGGATTCCCGTGGATTTATCCATTACCGGATTTGATAACTTAAACCTCTGCCAGTACACGACTCCGAAGCTTACCTCGGTATCCCAAAACATTGCCCGGAAAGCCAGGATCGCCGCGCAGAAGTTAGTAGAAAAGATTCAAAACGACAGTGACGCAGACGACTCCCCCTGCCAGATTACACTGGATGTGGAGATTGTGGAGAGGCAGTCGGTAATTGCGCTGTTTTAGTGATTTTTCACACATCTTTCCGTATGTTTTTGGGCAAAGGGCGAAAAATTATTAAAAAACTCTAAAGAAATCACAAAGAAATCATAAAAAAACGATTGACATTCCTGTGAAAATCTGTTAAATTAGTCTATAGATAAAAACAGAATAAGGAATGGATTGTTACTGTTAAGCAGGCAAAACCAGTTTTGGACCAGGCTCCCGCAAGCTTGATTGTTCAAGATTGGTTTTTTGTGTTTAAAGGGTGTTGGTGTAATGAAAGTCGATAAGGTAATCAACAATAATGTAGTAAGTGCCATGGATCAGGATGAAAATGAAGTGGTCATTATGGGACGGGGTGTGGGCTACCATATGAAAAAGGGAATGGAAATCCCGGAGGAAAAGATTGAAAAAATCTTCCGCCTGGATAACCCGGGAACCATGACGAAGTTTCGCAGCCTTCTGGCTCAGATGCCCCTGGAACATTTACAGATTTCTTCCGAAATCATTGACTATGCAAAAAACGTGCTTAACCGGAAATTAAACCACAATATTTACCTGACGCTGACAGATCATATTAATTTTTCCATTGAACGGATGCATAAAAAGATGATGTTTGCCAATCCCCTGATCCGGGAGGTTAAAAATTTTTATAAGGAAGAATACCTGGTTGGCGAATATGCCATTACTCTGATTGAAAACCGTCTGGGCATACGTTTTCCCGCCGACGAAGCGGCTTCCATTGCCCTGCACATCGTCAATGCGGAATATAATATCAAGATGCGGGATACCATTGACATTACGAATTTAATTCAGGAGGTCATGGGGATTATCCGGGACTATTTCCATATGGAATTTGACGAAAGTTCCTTAAGCTATGAGCGCCTGGTCACGCATCTGCGGTTTCTGGCAGAACGGATTTACTGTAAGGAACTTCTGGACGGGGAAAACCCGGAATTTTCCCAGGTTATCTCCAAAATGTATCCCATGGAATACCAGTGCAGCTTAAAGATCCGGGAGCACATCCAGAAAAACTATGAACACTATGTAAGCGATGAAGAAGTATCGTATTTAGCCGTACACATTAAGCGTGTGCGCGTATAAAAGAACCGTACATATTAAACGTGTGCGCGTATAAAGAAAAGGAGGCGGTTATTTTGTTTGGTTCACTTAAAAAGTTATTTGGTGGACAGGAGGCAGCAAAACATGAGATTCTGGCACCGGTAGCGGGAAAGGCCATTCCCATGAGCGAGGTGGCGGACCCCACATTCAGCCAGGAAATCTTAGGTAAGGGGGTGGCGGTTGTTCCCAGTGAGGGAAAGATTGCGGCACCGGCGGACGGTGAGGTCGTGGTTATGTTTGAAACCAAACATGCGGTAAGCCTTAAGACGGATTTCGGTGCCGAACTGATCGTCCATATCGGACTGGATACCGTAAATTTAAAGGGCCAGTTCTTCCAGGCGCACGTCGCCCAGGGCGATAAGGTGAAAGCCGGAGATTTGCTGGTCGAGGTGGATTTAGAGCAGGTGAAGGCGGCAGGCTACGATGTAACTACCCCCATTATTATCTGCAACACACCCTCCTTCCCCAACATGGTCTGCCGCAGCGGCATGGAGGTGAAGGCATTAGATCCCATTATCACACTCTGATGAAAACAGGCGCTTATGGCAAAAAAAACGGTTACTTTAATGGATATTGAGGGGATGCACGCAAGAAATTGTGCAAAAGTTTCTACATTGTGCAAAAAATCTATTGTCCGGGTAAGCATCAGCTCTGGGGGAAAGACAGCGGACGGAAGGGATATTATGGAACTGATGGCTTTGGGGGCATTGTACAGGGATGAACTTACGCTTGAAGCCATTGGCCCGGGGGAAGAAGAAATGATTGCAGCGCTTGAGAGGGCGCTGAACGGTACTTCGGTTTAAGAACTTTGGATTAAAAACTTTAGTTTAAAAGCTTTAGTTTAAAAACTTTGATTTAAAAACTTTGATTTAAGTCCGAAAGGATTTAGATAAACCATCAATGCAGCGGTCATTTGACCGGGAGAAAGGAGTTTTCTTATGTTAATGAAGTATTTTCAAAAGCTTGGCAAGTCGCTGATGCTTCCGGTAGCATGTCTGCCCATCTGCGGTATTTTAATGGGTATCGGCTACATACTGGCTCCGGCTGCCATGGCAGGGGAGGTTCAGGGGTTTACCGCAGGGGGATTTCTCTACTCGGTAGGTTTGTTTCTGATTAAAGCAGGCGGTGCCTTAATCGACAATATGTCGTGGCTGTTTGCCATCGGTGTTGCCGTGGGTATGGCTGACGACAGTGACGGCGCAGCGGCATTATCCGGTCTGGTTTCCATGTATATGATTACCACCCTGCTCAGCAGCGGTACGGTAGCAGGTATTACCGGCAAGGAAGCCGATCCTGCTTTTGGCAAGATTGTCAACCAGTTTATCGGTATTATCTCCGGTATTATCGGTTCCACCTGCTATAATAAATATAAGAGCGTAAAGCTTCCCGATGCCCTGGCATTCTTCAGCGGCAAGCGTGCGGTAGCGATTTTTACGGCTCTGTATTCGATCGCAGCTGCACTGGTTCTGTTCTTTGTATGGCCTATCGTGTATGGTGCACTGGTTGCTCTTGGCGCATCCTTTATCGGTATGGGCGCTCTGGGTGCCGGGATCTACGCATTCTTTAACCGTCTGCTGATTCCGTTCGGCCTGCACCATGCGTTAAACTCCGTATTCTGGTTTGACGTGGCAGGAATTAATGACCTTGGCAATTTCTGGGGAAATACGGGTGTACTCGGACAGACCGGTATGTATATGACCGGATTCTTCCCCTTCATGATGTTTGGTCTTCCTGCAGCATGTCTTGCCATGTACCACACGGCAAAACCGGAAAAGAAAAAGATTGCTTACGGTCTGTTATTCTCCGCAGCCTTCTGTTCCTTCTTTACGGGCGTTACCGAACCCATCGAGTTCGCGTTTATGTTCCTTGCTCCCGGCCTGTACGTAGTTCATGCCCTGCTTGCCGGTATCACCGCAGGCATTACCGTAGCCCTTCCCATCCGCGCAGGCTTCTCTTTCTCCGGCGGTGCGGTAGATATGGTACTCAGTTCCTTTACGCCTCTGGCACAGAACCCATGGTTTTTGATTCCCATCGGCGTAGTTGTCGGCATTATCTACTATATCGTATTCCGGTTTATTATTCTTAAGTTTAACTTAAAGACCCCCGGTCGCGAGGACGACGAGGACGAAACGCAGGTCGTTCTGTCCAATAACAACTTTACCGAAGTGGCAAGAATTATCCTGGAAGGTATCGGCGGCCCGTCGAATGTAACCTCCATTGACAACTGTATTACAAGACTCCGCCTGGAAGTTAAGGATTACACGGCTGTCGATGAAAAGAAGATTAAATCCGCAGGCGTTGCCGGCGTTATCCGCCCGGGAAAAACTTCCGTTCAGGTTATCGTAGGTACACAGGTACAGTTTGTGGCGGATGAATTTAAGAAGCTTTGCAAATAAAGGTGGGTTAAGGTAAAAATTTTTGATTAAAGAAATCGATGGCTCTGACGAAAGATAGTCTATGCCATCGGTTTCTTCAGTTTATATTGGGGGGTTTTCTCTTAACAAGAAATAGAAAAATTGTAAGTGCCTCCTGTGAACTACCCATAGTCTAAAGCCAATGGGATTGCGCCCACAATATTTCAAAAAACAACAGGCGGCATAACCTCCTACCCAATAAGAATCTGTTTGCCGGTAAATGCAAATCCATAATGACGAATCCTCTCTTTGGAAATCCCCTTATCAATCAGCACCCGGTCATAATCCTTGTCCTCAATCTGATCTAATGCATTCTTTACTGTATCTTCTAATGTCTTTTCCGAATCCTGCTCCTTAACTTTAAATTCCAGCACGTAGGCAAAATCATCCTTGTTTCGCGGCTCCATCACTACATCATACCTGCTCAAACCACTCTCCCGATTTGAAGTAATAACATAATCAAGTTTTGCATCTGCAATAAGCCCCAGGACAAAGCCGTGATAGAAGCCAAACCGGCGGGGACGGGTAATAAGCGTTACATCATCCTTATTTTCCCACCATTCTTTAATAAACTGTGTCTTATCAACATAAAAAGAATTAGCTCCCCGAATTTTTTCAAAACTCTGTGTTCCAATTGCTATAGCTGTATTCATTCGCTTCATATACTCCTCTCTAAAGAAAAGACATTCTCCGCTATCCTGAATAAAGCAAAAACCCTGATCTCCTATGACGCCTTAAGAAAATGCCTGGTTTTGCTCCAGCTTTATGCTTTCTGGGTAATGCTTGTGCTGAAAGCGGAAATATACAGCACTCATCGGAATGAATGGTTTGATATTTACTGTGACGAGGCCAATGCGCTCTTCGCCGAATGCGGCTGCGAAGAACTGTTCTCAAAACAAGTTCCTGACTGCTTCTTCATAATCTTTAAGGTTCTGCGCCTTTTTTATTTTTTTCACCAACTTTTCCCCGCCGTCGAAAGAAGCTGCCAGATAGCACCAGATTTCCTTCATTTTAAATAATACAACCCTTGGCCCGGATATATGCAGATAGGCCCTGCAGTAGGCTTCGTACAGGCGGTTATGAAATTCTTCAAGCTGTGCTTTTGACACGCTTAAAACACCGTCTGGTGCGTTAAAGCACTGCAAAAGCCCGGGATTGGATACAATTCCCCGCCCCAACATCATGGCAGGAAGATCGGGGAACTGTTCCATAATTCTTTCTTTATCCTCTGTTCGGTAAATATCCCCGTTGTAGCACAGAGGATTCCTGCTTTTCTCATACGCATGGCGAAATGCCGGCAGATAAGGTGTATTTTTATAGCCGTCTTTCTGTACCCGGGGATGAATAATCAGTTCTTCCATCTTATATCGGTTATAAATTTCCAGTAATTGCTCAAATTCCTCCGGCTTTTCCTTCCCTATCCTTGTTTTTATGGAAATCTTCATCTCCAGCCGGGAAAAAATCTCGTAAAGACAGGCATTTAGCTTTTCGGGAAAGGCCAGAAAGCCGGAGCCTTTGCCCTTCGAAACCACCGTCCCCGAAGGACAGCCCAGATTAAAATTCACCTCATGATAGCCCATGGACTGCAATGTTTTTGCCGTGCGGATAAAGTCCTCCGAAGAATTGGTTAAAATCTGGGGAACAACATACATCCCCTCGTTATGTTCCGCGGCAAGATCCTGATACTCCCTCGGGCTTAATTTTCCGTCGGCATTCGGGGATAAAAAAGGGGTAAAATATTTATCCATCGCCGGGAAACACTGATGGTATACGCCGCGGAATATATAGCCGGTTATCCCTTCCATGGGCGCAAGATAATAATTCATCACAATAACCTGCCTAATCCCTTATTTATTCTTTGCATCTGTCTGCCATCCTTTATCTATTCTCTGCATCTGTCTGCCACCCCTTATCTATTCTCTGCATCCGTCTTCCTAAATCCTCTTCTCCACCCAGGAAAGCGCATCCCCAATCACTTCATCCCGGCAGTATTCGTTAAAAGTCCGTGAACAATCACCAGCGCCGCCTTTGGATTTTCAGGAACCTCCCGGTTTAAATACAGCTTCATGCCGTCAAACGATGAAATCATTTCTCCCATGGTGTAACCCTCCTTATTTTTTTATTACTCAATAGTGATATCTCCAGTATACACGATTTTTTCTGGTTTTGCATCAGGAAATTTGAAACTGGTTTGCTTTTATACCAGAGTAAAGCCGAATGCTAGAAAACAAAGGCTTCTGAGGAAAAACCCCAGAAGCCCTTAGTTTTCTAGCTTTTTTAATTTTAATAATTTTTCAAATCTTAGTCTTCAACCTTAACGATCTCACGCTTGTTGTAGCTTCCGCAAGCCTTACATACGCGGTGAGGCATCATCAAAGCGCCGCACTTTGAGCACTTTACCAGGTTTGGAGCGCTCATCTTCCAGTTAGCCCGGCGGCTATCTCTTCTTGCTTTGGAAGATTTATTCTTTGGACAGATAGACATGGTTTACACCTCCTTATTCCAATCCACTCGCGGTAATCAATAATGGAAGAAGCAAACAATTACGTGGATTGCATATTAAACTTCTTGTAAATATCCTGGATGGCTGCCATCCGCGGGTCCTTTGGCTGGTTATCACAGTCACATTTCCCATGGTTTAAGTTCCTGCCGCACTGACTGCAGATTCCCCTGCAATCCTCCCGGCATAAAACCTTCATCGGCAGGTTCACCATAAGTTCGTTCTGAACCAGTCGATCCACATCCAGAAAATAACCGCTTATATAGGGTTGTTCATCCAACGCTTCTACCCGTTCTTCCTCGCTCTGGCTCATATCCAGTTCTTCTTCTATCGACAGCACAAAGGGAACCTCCACAGGCTCCAGACAACGGTCACAGGGCATCAAAAGCGTAAGCTTTGCCGTCCCTTCCACCATCATCTTCTTATTCCCGGTATGCGTAATCCTAAGCACCACCGGTTCCTTTTCTGCAATCTCATAGAGGCTGTCCGGCCCCTGAAACTGCTCCATCTCAAGACTTTGGGTATAGGTTTTCACTTTTCCCTGGCAGGAAAACAACTCTGATAAGTTAATCAGCATATTAAAATACTCCTAATACGCACCTTCAATATTATACATAGTCAGGCGGTGTTTGTCAACCAGATTTTTCATCTTCTGCCGGTTATTCTGCCGTTTTTGTTCCCGTTCTTTCTGGTTCATCCGCGGCAGATAAAATATTCCTCTGCCAGCAAAAACTATTCGGTCAGCCTCTTGGTTTCTCTTGCAATTGCCAGTTCTTCGTTCGTCGGAATCAGCATCACCTTAACCTTGGAATCCGCGGCGGAAATCACAGCGTTCTTTCCTCTTACATCGTTTGCCTGATCGTCAATCTTTACGCCTAAGTAGCCCAGGTAAGAGCAGATAGCCTTTCTGCTGGCCTTATCGTTCTCGCCCACACCTGCGGTAAAGGCAATGGCATCCACGCCGTTCATCGCTGCGGTGTAAGCGCCGATGTATTTTGCCACGCGGTAAACAAAGGCTTCCAGTGCTACTTCTGCCAGGTGGTTTCCACCCTTCTTTGCAGCTTCAATATCTCTGAAGTCGCTGGAAACGCCGCCGCTCATGCCCAGAACACCGGATTTTTTATTTAAGATGTTTAAAACTTCATTGACATCCTTACCTTCTTTGTTGCAGATAAACTGAACCACTGCCGGGTCAATGTCGCCGCTTCTCGTTCCCATAATCAGGCCCTCAAGAGGGGTTAAGCCCATGGAGGTATCTACGCATTTCCCGCCGATGGAAGCAGAAATGCTGGCACCGTTCCCCAGATGGCACACGATAACCTTAGCATTTTTCGGGTCAAGGTTTCCAAAACGGATGGCTTCGCCGGATACGAACATATGGCTGGTTCCGTGAAAACCGTAGCGGCGGATGCTGTATTTCTCATAATACTCATGCGGAATGGCATACATATAGGCTTTTTCCGGCATCGCCATACCAAAACCGGTATCCCACACGGCTACATTGGGCTTTCCCGGCATCGCAGCTTCGCAGGCTTCGATTCCCATAAGGTTTGCCGGATTGTGCAGAGGCCCAAGATCAAAACACTCGCGGATAACCTTCTTGACATCATCATTCACCACGATGGACTCGCTGTAGGTTCTTCCGCCGTGCAGTACGCGGTGTCCGACTGCGGAAATCTCATCCGTGCTCTGAATTACGCCGTGCTCCTTATCCTGAAGGGCATCCATAACCAGGTGAATTGCCACAGTATGATCGGACATCGGGCTTTCTGCCTCATATTTATCCTTTCCCGTTGCCTGATGGGTGAGTTTTGAACCTTCAATACCGATTCTCTCACATAAGCCCTTGGCAATTACGCTCTCGTCAGCCATATCGATTAACTGATACTTTAAGGAAGAGCTGCCGCAATTCAATACTAAAATTTTCATTTTTATCCAATCTCCTTCGGTTTTTATGGTTTGATTTCCAAAATTTTCTTTTTTATTTTACAATCTCGCCGTACTCTTCTCTTCCGCAGCCCGCTGCATTGGACTCGTCGGTGTCAATGTGCATCGCCAGGGCATAGCTGTCACTTACACGGACAACAACATCGCCAAAAATCAGGCTTCTGCCATTGGTATCCATCTTTACATTTACAATCTCGCCGTTAGTTACGCCCAGTTTCTCTGCGTCGGCAACGGTAGCATGGATGTGGCGCTTTGCAGCAATTACGCCCTCGGTCAGTTCTACTTCGCCAGCCGGGCCGACTAACTTACATGGAGCGCTTCCCGCGGTATCGCCGGACTCGCGAACCGGTGCAGCCACACCGATCGAACGGGCATCGGTTAAGGATAATTCAACCTGGGTAGCTTTGCGGCAGGGACCTAAGATTGACACGCCCTTTAATTCCTTTTTTGGACCGACTACGGTTACTCTCTCTTCGCAGGCGAACTGTCCCGGCTGGGAAAGGTCTTTCTTCTTGGTCAGCGCATAACCCTTGCCAAATAAGGTTTCCAGATCTTCCTTGGTTACATGTACATGACGTGCAGAGGTTTCTACTAAAAATTTCATAACGTTTTTCTCCTATCTTTTGATTAATATTTATTTCCATCTATCTTTATATTTTAGGTGCTTTTGTTCTTTTTTTCAAGCCTTGACCACAAAGAAGTTTGCACTTTTTACAAAACAAGATCAAAATAACCTCTGCAACTGCCCTTTACGGATTCCTTATGTTCCATTATAATAGAAAAAGTGACAAAAGACCTTTTCATGTTTCGATTATTATCTGCCGAATGGAGAATTTTTATGAATGTTGCCGGAATTATTGCCGAATATAATCCCTTTCACAGCGGACATCTTTACCATCTGCAAAAAACAAAACAGCTTTTCGGTGCCGATTACCTGATTGTTGTTCTCAGCGGAAATTTTGTTCAGCGCGGGGAACCTGCCATTTTTGACAAGTCCGTCCGAACCCGCATGGCTCTTTTATGCGGTGCTGACCTTGTTTTGGAACTTCCTGCCCCCTTTGCCTGCGGAAGCGCCGAGGACTTTGCCATGGGTGCCGTTTCCCTTCTTCACCATCTCGGCATAACCACGCATCTTTCTTTTGGCAGTGAGGGCGGCGATCAAACCATACCAAAAAAAGCTGCCCAAATCGCCCTTGCCGAGCCGCCGGCCTACCGTGAATCTTTAAAGAATGCACTGAGCCGGGGCCTTACCTATCCGCAGGCAAGAAGTATTGCCCTCTGTGCCGCCGGTTTAAAAGAGGAAGAAGCTGCCCTTATCGAAAAGCCGAATAATTTACTGGGCATGGAATACTGCAAAGCCCTGTATGCCTTAAAAAGCCCCATCCTTTCTGTTACGGTAAAGCGAAAGGGATGCGGCTACCATGACCAGGAACTGAAAACAGGAAAATTTGCCTCTGCCTCCGCCCTTAGAAAAGC
>VSOC01000007.1:0-29386 GCA_009774615.1 Lachnospiraceae bacterium | reverse complement strand
GCTCTTTGAACAGCTTCCGCCGGTTTTATGGTCGTTTTATCATCCCGGAACTTGCTTTCCTCTTTACCCTGATGATTTTTCTTCGATATTAAATTATCAGATTCTGCTCTCCCGCGGCAGGTTTTCTGATTTTTCCGACTGCTCGCCGGAACTGGCCAACCGGCTGGAAAAGCAGGCATTAAGCCCTTTATCCTTTACCGAGCGGATAACCTCCTTAAAAACCCGTCAGTACACCTATACCCGTATCAGCCGTACACTTATCCATCTTCTGCTGATGATTCACCGCGAAGAGATGGATGCTTACCGGGACAATGGCTATTCCTCCTATGCAAGAATCCTGGGCTTTAACCGGAAGGCCGCACCGCTTCTTCGCCTAATCAAAAAGCACACGGCCATCCCCCTGCTTTCCAAGGCCGCCGATGCCGAGAAAATCCTGCCCGAAAAAGCAAAAAAACTCTGGCAGAAGGATATCTTCTGTTCCCAGGTCTATGCCGCCGGTTTCCAGCAGAAATACAAAAAAACGCCGCCGGATGAATTCCGACGGCAGATCATTATCCAACAATAATTAACGGCATTGCCCCAATTTTACTTTCTCCTGCCGAGAACCCGCAGCAGATAGACAAATAAGTTAATAAAATCCAGATACAGTTCCAGAGCGGAAAAGATCGAAGCTTTTTCCAGCATCATGGTATTGTTCCCATAATAGGCATAGGCTTCCTTAATTTTATGGGTATCGTAAGCCGTATAGCCTAAGAACAGGAAAATACCCAGGGTACATGCGATCATCTCAAACTGGCTTAAATTAATAAACATCGACAGAAGCCAGAACGCAGCTAAGAAAATCAGTCCGGCGGTCATAAACGGACGAATACGGCTGAAATCCAGGTTCATAAACCGTCCCATCAACGCCATCACGCCAAAGAATAATGACGTAGCGCCAAAAACTAAAATCATGGACATCAGATCAAAAATCAAAAAGTATACCGAAAATACCACGCCGTTTAATGCCGCATACAGGAAAAACATCGCCCGTGCCGTGCCCACGCCGATTTTATGCACCCGTGCACTCATAAAAACAACTACGCCGATTTCTGCAATAAACAACAGATAAAACCAGTACGGAATCACCGCAACCAGAGCAATCCATCCCGTGAAATAACCGGAAAAAGCAACCAGAAACGTCACCAGAAGCCCGGCAAACATCCATCCAAAAGTTTTTGCTGTATAGGTGCCCAAGCTCATCGACGGCGCATTCACCTGCTGTTCCTGTCCAAAAGAATTCATCCAATTCTCATTCATAAACATACCTCCTCGTCTTCACTGCAATACTTCTTTTTATTCTTTATGCTGCTATCATTATAATACCGCCGGGGAAAGAAAGCAACTGAAATTACTAGAAATTATTTCTAAAAATTCACAAAAATCCATTAGAAATTTAACGGTTCTGACGCCTCCGAAAGTTTTGGCAAAAGCAGTTTGACCAGAGTTGGATTAACCGTCCAGAATTGCAGAAGTTCTTTAAGTTTTTCGGCGTTCCTTTTATTCTGTTTCGGATTCTGCCCCTGATAAACGGCCCGGATTAAGATATTTTTCGGTGTGTGCTCCATATCGATAAACTCCAGAATCTGCGTCCGGTAGCCCATCTGCTCTAAAACTTCCGCACGCACGCCATCCGTCAGCAGCGCCGCCATGCGCTCTTTTAACAGGCCGTACTGTAAAACAGGTTCCATAACCTTATTCTTCATCTGCCCGTTCCACTCGTGCTGGCAGCAGGGAACAGAAAGAATAACCTTTGCCCCCCAGTTCACGGCTTTCGCCAGGGCATAATCCGTAGCGGTATCGCAGGCATGAAGGGTTACAACCATATCCGCTTTCTTTTCCCCCTCATAGGAAGCAATATCACCGTAGCAAAAGGTCAGGTGTTCAAACCCGTATTTTCTTCCAAGCTCACTGCAGTGTTTAATCACATCTTCCTTTAAATCCAGACCAATCACCCGGATCGGATAGGCTTTCTGTTCCTTCAGATAATAGTACATGGCAAAGGTCAGATAGGATTTCCCGCATCCAAAATCAATGATAACATTCTCCCTGTCCTTGGAAAGCTGGGGCAGGATATCTTCGATAAATTCCAGGAAACGGTTAATCTGGCGGAATTTATCGTATTTTGCCCGGATAACCTTCCCTTCCTTTGTCATTACCCCCAGATCCACCAGAAAAGGCACCGGTGTTCCCTCTTCCAGCACATAGTGTTTTGCCCGGTTGTGCATAAGTCTTTGTCGTTTTTCCTCACTGCTTCCTGTTTTTTGCTCGCTTTCCTGCATGGATTCTTCCTCTGCACGGATTTTTACGGCATTTCGCTTTCCTGTTTTTTTCTGTTTTATGGTTATTGTTTTCTTTTTTCCGACCAGAACCTGCGCCCATTCCCCGTCCGCAGTCAGTTCACACTGACGAAACGAATGATCCAAAAGCCCTGTAAGATAGGCTTTCCCTTCTGCTTTGCTTAGATTTTGATGAAATACCTGTTTTCCCCGAAATTCCTCTACCTGAAATAAAACTTCCCCACGCAAAAAAACCGGACGGCATCTCACCTTCTGCACCTGTTCCCGATCCGTCGGATTCCCAAAAGAAATCCTCTCCAGACCATCGTGCAGAAAACGGTCAAATAACGCTTCCAGTTTTATTTTATCCTGATTATCCATAAGTATTGTTCACTCCTGCTCTCCCTGCCCGGCACAAAACCACACAGCGCCTACACCCAGGCACTGCGCAGAAGCTGGGGATAAGCCTGCAGATGGGCATAATCATTAAACCTCTCCAGCGTAAACTCCTGGGTTCCCGGGCGGCTGAGAAGTTCGGTAATACTGCAGTTTTCCAGATCCTTTCCTAAAAGCCGCCATTTTGCCAGATCCATGTTCATATAATAGGCAACCATACTGCGGATCACCCCGCCGTGCGTAACAATCGCCACCCGTTCGTAACCTGTTTCCATAATTTCACGGAAAACCGGAATCACCCGCCGCACGACATCGCCTGCACATTCTCCTCCCGGATAGGCAAGGTCATATTCCATCTTCTCCATATCTTCCCGGACATCCGAAAAGCGCAGGGCAATCTCCTGCTCACTCAATCCTTCCATCTCGCCAAAAGAAATTTCCCGAAGTTCCGGATACAGATAATGATTTACCCGCCAGTAATAATTTGCCGCCTGGGCGGTCTGGATGGCCCGCCTGGTTTCACTGGAATAGACCACCTGAATTCCTGCCCCAGCCAGACGCTGCCCCAAAAGGGAAGCCTGGCTGTAGCCTGCCTCGCTTAAATCCACGTCCAGATTGCAGAGTTTGCTGGACTGCCGCCCGTGTCGAATTAAATATAATCTCATCCTTCGGCACTCCTTAATTCTTAAAGCTGTGAATCGGTGCCGGAATCCGCCCTCCCCGGGTAACAAACCTTTCACAGGAAAACGAATTTATCGGCATAATCGGCGCATAACCTAAAAGCCCGCCGAATTCCACGACTTCTCCAACCCCTTTGCCGATAACCGGAATAATCCGAACCGCCGTCGTCTTCTGGTTAATCATGCCGATGGCTGCCTCATCCGCGATAATTCCGGCAATGGTCGTTTCTTTGGTATCTCCGGGAACGGCAATCATGTCCAGGCCCACCGAACATACACAGGTCATGGCTTCTAACTTTTCTAAGGTAAGCGCCCCGGCATTTACGGCATCAATCATCCCCTGATCTTCGCTGACCGGGATAAAAGCCCCGCTTAAACCGCCGACATAGGAGGATGCCATAACTCCGCCCTTTTTCACCTGATCATTTAACAGGGCAAGCGCTGCCGTCGTTCCCGGCGCTCCCACCCGCTCCAGACCGATTTCCTGCAAAATCTCAGCCACACTGTCGCCCACGGCCGGCGTAGGCGCAAGAGATAAGTCAATAATGCCAAAAGGAATGTTCAGCCGCCGCGAAGCTTCCTGCGCCACAAGCTGTCCCACCCGGGTAATCTTAAAGGCAGTCTTCTTAATGGTTTCACACAGCACTTCAAAGTTTTCCCCGCGCACCTTTTCTAAGGCAACCTTTACTACGCCCGGGCCGCTGACACCGACATTGATCACCGCGTCGGCCTCGGTCACGCCGTGGAATGCCCCGGCCATAAAAGGGTTATCATCCGGCGCATTGCAGAACACCACCAGTTTGGCGCAGCCTAAAGAATCATCGTCCTTTGTCGCCTCGGCTGTCTGCTTTACCACCCGACCCATCAGGTTTACGGCGTCCATATTTAAGCCGGTTTTTGTCGAGCCGACATTGACCGAACTGCAGACCCTCTCGGTATTTGCCATCGCTTCGGGTATGGATAAAATCAGATTTTTCTCCGCCTCGGTCATTCCCTTGCTGACCAGAGCGGAATAACCGCCGATAAAATTCACGCCCACTTCCTTAGCTGCCCTGTCCAAAACTCCGGCAATCTGTGCAAAATCTTCGGGACGGTGACATGCCGCAGCCCCGACAAGCGCTATCGGCGTCACCGAAATCCGCTTATTCACAATGGGAATCCCAAAATCATTCTCTATCGCCTTTCCCGTAGCTACCAAATCCCTGGCCACGGAAGTGATTTTCTCATAAATGTTTTTCTTTAAGCTTTCCAAATCTGAACTTATGCAGCTTAACAGGCTGATTCCCAGGGTAATCGTGCGCACATCCAGGTTTTCATGCTCAATCATGTTGTTGGTTTCATTCACTTCATAGATATTAATCATATTCGCCCTGCCTTCTTTTCGACCTTTTCGTTACAGCCATCCTTATATACGATGCATACTGGTAAAAATCTCTTCTCTCTGGCACTTGATCATTACCCCGATTTCTTCACCAATCTTACCCAAATCTCTGGATAACTCCTCAAATGGCCGGGCAGAATTCGTCATATCCACAATCATCATCATATTAAAATAATCCTGTACAATCGTCTGGGAAATATCCAGGATGTTCACATGCTTGTCCGCGAGATATGTACAAACCCGGGCAATAATCCCCACGGTGTCCTTGCCTACCACCGTAATAATCAATTTATTCATAAAAATCTCCTTCTTCCTGCTCTTTTTGTTTTATTCCAACAGTAAAATTTATTTCATTCAAACGGCAGATAACTTTCAAATGAACTTCGTTTTTTTACGGCTTTACACAGTCACAATTTCGGAGAGCGAATCCCTGCCGGCTACAGCGATGGAAAAATCCTTTGCCTGGTAAGCAGTTTCGCCCTGAGTAATCTCTAAGCACACCGTTTCGTAAGCCAGCTCTGCAAAATTATTCTTCTCACTCAGGTGACCCAGCAAAATCTTTTTTAAATGATCATGGAGGATGCAGTTTAAAAGTCTTCCGCAGTTTTCATTGGACAGATGACCGTAATCGCCTAAAATCCTCTGTTTCAGCCGATAAGGATAGGGTCCTGTTTCCAGCATACGCACATCGTGATTCGCCTCTAAAAGCAGGGCATCCAACCCCTGAAGATGATCGATAACATACTGATCATAATGTCCCAAGTCCGTCGCCACAGCAACCGACTTTTTCCCGTGCTGCACCCGGTAAGCCACGGGGTTAGCCGCATCGTGGTCGATGCGAAACGGACGGATCTGCAAATCTCCAAAGTGAAAATCCACATCCGGAAGAATGGGCCGCAGAAGTTCCTTCGGATACTCCCCCAGAGAAGCCTTGCCTGCAATTTCTTCCAGTGTTTCCTTCGTTCCGTAAATGGGAATCGGATACTTCCTTGCCAAAATTCCCAGCCCCTGGATATGGTCTGCATGTTCATGGGTGATAAACACGCCGTCCAGTTCGCTTCCCTTAACGCCGATTTCACTTAATCCCTTTTCAATTCGCTTATTACTGATTCCCGCATCAATTAAAATATGGGTATTATCCGAACCGATATAAATACAATTCCCGCTGCTTCCGCTTGCGATACTGACAAATCTCATAACAATGCCTGTTCCTTCTCTGTTTCCGTTTCTGTTCATCTGTGCGCGGATCGGTAAAAACAATAACCCGCTTCCTTTACTAACAGGTTTTTCGCCCACCATTGTAATATAAAATCGGAAAGGATTCAATAGAAAAATTATTTTTCCTTTGGTTTTCCTAAAAAACACCGGCATTTCGCTCTGCCAGAGCCGCCTGGTAAACCGCACTTGCTTCTCTCTCCGTTTTTTCCCAGTTTCCGTCATTGACAATTACCCTGTGACTGTGTCGGCGAAACTCTTCATCCGTTCGCTGGTTTGCAAGAATTGATCTGCATTTTTCCCTGCTGTAGCCCCGGCTTTCCATCAGACGCTCTATCCGAATTTCCTTTGGCGTATAGACATACCAGATCTCATCCAAAAAAGTAAGAGATGCTTCATCAAAAAGTGCCGACTCCACAACCATAACCTCGTATTTTTTTGTTTCTTCGGCAGAAAGAAGTGTTTGTTTCACCGATTCCCACACTAAGGGATGCGTAATCCTATCAATCGTCTTTTTTGCCTGCCCGTCCTGAAAAATCAGCCGGGCAAGCGCCGGGCGATCAATCCTTCCCTCCTGGTCCAAAAAGGATGTTCCCAGCTCCTCAGTCACACGAATATAAGCTTTTTCCCCGGGTTCCATCAACTGGTGCGCCACCTCATCCGTGCGGATAATCCCGGCTCCCCACGTCTTTTCCATCCAGGAAAGAATCCTGCTTTTTCCTGCCCCGACACCGCCGGTCAGTCCTGCCTTTAACATTTTTTATCCCCTCTGCACTTGTTTATGCTGCTTATTGCCTGCGGCAAGCCTTAAACCTCCACAGCCTTTCCTGATCTTCTCTGCTGGCATAGCCAATCCCCACGCGGGTATCCGTCACGATCTTTACCTGTGTCCGGTCATCTTCCACCCATAACTCGGTCTGTTCAAAAACCGAAGTATTGTTGAAATGTCCGTCCACCGCCAGTTTTTTGGTCAGCTTTCCCGGCCCGTCAGCTTCTTCACAGGCCCGGATCAAAACGGCCTGCGGCTGCTCCTTCTCTCCGGTAACAAAATTTAAAAGCCAGTGCATTCCATAGCAGAGATAAACATAGATCCGCCCTGCCTCCTGATAAAGCACTTCCGTCCGCTTCGTCCGTCCCTTGTGGGCATGGCAGGCGGTATCTGCTTCCCCGCGATAGGCTTCCGTTTCCGAAATCCTCAGCCGGACCTGCTGCCCGTCCTTAAACTGCCGAACCAAAACCTTTCCCACCAGCGCCGGGGCAACCGCAAGACAGTCCCTCTGAAAAAACTCTTCCGCCAAACGCATTATATCCTCCATTCTGCAGACGCTTTAGCATACAATCGGATATACATCCACTCTGTGCACGCTTCACCGTACATCCTGCCCGTAATGTTTTTCATATTCCTCATTCAGCCATGCGATTCCTGCCTGAATCCCTTCCTCGTCAAAAGAGGTATCCACAGACTGCTTTAATTCTTTTGCTGTAGCTTCAAACCCATAGGGCTCCGGCCAGTGAAACACCCGAAGGACGGTTTTTTCTTCCTCTCCCTCTCCCACCTGTGCCTTTGTCATCTTAAACCGCATACCCAGGTAACTTCCGGTAAAGCTTTCTTTTTTTAAATAATTCACAGGCATAAATCCGCTTCGTTCCAGCATATCCTAATCCAACCTTATCCGCCGTTACTGTTTCTGTGCGCTTACGGCAGCGATCCGTCCGCTTTGCTCTATGAACATCTCTGTCCATACACAGTTTTTTACGGCATTTATTTTGCAGCAAACCAGGAATCCCCTTCCTGTGCTTCCACCTCCAGCGACACCTTTAACTGCGAGGCATGTTTCATCTTATCCTCTAAAATCTTTTTTACTTCCTCTGCCTCTTCCTTCCACGCTTCAATCAGCAGTTCATCATGCACCTGAAGGACGATGCGGGAGCGCAGTTTTTTCCTCCGCAGTTCCTGATCTACGCCAATCATGGCAATTTTCATAATATCTGCCGCCGTTCCCTGGATGGGTGAATTCATTGCCACCCGCTCTCCAAAGGAACGCTGCTTAAAGTTATCCGATTTCATCTCCGGCACAGGGCGGCGTCTTCCATAGAGCGTAGTTACATAGCCCAGTTCCTTCCCTTCCCTTACCAGCCGTTCCAGATACTCCTTCACGCCAGGATAGGTTTCAAAATACTTGTCAATATATTCCTGAGCCTCCTTTTTCGAGATACTCAAGCCCTCACCCAGGCCAAAGGCACTGATTCCATAGACGATACCGAAATTGACAGCCTTGGCATTTCTTCGCTGTAAGGAAGTGACCTCCTGCAGAGGAACATGGAATACCTCGGAAGCCGTTATGGCATGAATATCCTGAGCCGAACCGTAAGCCTTAATTAAACGTTCATCTTCGGACAGGGAGGCTAAAATCCGCAGTTCAATCTGGGAATAATCTGCGTCAATAAATACAAAACCCTCTTCCGGCACAAAAACCTTGCGGATCTCCCGGCCAAGTTCCATACGCACCGGAATGTTCTGAAGATTTGGTTCGGTGCTGCTGATCCGTCCGGTCGCCGTAATCGTCTGGTTAAACTTTCCGTGAATCCGCTCATCCGGCCCGATAAATGCAGACAAGCCTTCGGCATAGGTGGAGTTTAATTTTGTCAGCTGGCGGTAATCCAGGATTTTCTGCACCACCGGAACATCCACGGCCAGCTTTTCTAAAACGTCTGCCGCCGTCGAATAGCCGGTTTTGGTTTTCTTTCCGCCCTGAAGCTGCATCTTCTCAAAAAGCACCTCGCCAAGCTGTTTGGGCGAATTGATATTAAATACCTGACCGCATTCTTCGTGAATCTGTTTTTCAAGTGCCGAAATCTGCACCTTTAATTTATCCCCGTACTCTTTTAAAACCTCACGCTTAACCTTAACCCCTGCCTGTTCCATATGGAAAAGACTGTAAATCAATGGCATCTCAATATCCAGGAAAAGATCCCACATCCCTGTTTTTTTCAGCTTTTCTTCCAGTACCGGAGCCGTAAGAGAAGCCACACACGCCTGGTAGCAGGCGCATTGTCCTGCCTTTTCATCACCTTCCAAAAGTCCCGTACCCACAGAAAGTTTTCCCAGAAGATCCTTTTGCGCAGGCAGGCTGATTCCCAGATAATCTCCGGACAGATCCTGATACTGGTAGCTGTCCTTTAAGGGATTTAAAAGATAAGCAGCTACACCGGCGTCAAATACCGCAGCGCCATAGTCAAAATCCGTAAACGGCAGGCTCTCTTTTAATTCCGGCACCCACACGCGGCCTGGCTGCGCCTGATGAACAATCCGGCAGAAACTCTCCTGCAGCCATTCTCCGGAAATTTCCTTACCGGTCTTTATACACACGGATTCTTCTTTTCCTAAGGAAATGGCAAGCCCGGTTATGCTAAGCCCCCTCGTTTCTTCTTCATCCTTCTGCCCCAGTCCCAGTTCATTTCCGTCACCAAAAGAAAAGGAAATCTGCTCTTCCTCCACCTTCTTCTGTGCAGCAAAAATCTGCATCCCGATAAAGGACCGTCCCACCTTATCCGCAGCCAGGGCAGAGGCACGTTTCACCCAGCTTTCAGCGGTCTTCTTTTTATCCGTCACCGTAAAATGTTCCTCCAGGCGGATGTTTTCGGATGCCTCTGCCGCAAAGCGGCTTAAGAAGGATTTAAAATCCAGATCCTTAATGATCTGAAAAGCCTCCTGCGTATAAAGATTTCCCAATTTTGCTTCCTGAAGGGAAAAGCTAATCCCGCAGCTGGTGCAAATCGTTACCAGCTTCCTGCAAAACTGTGCTGTATCATAGTGTTCTCCCAAAGCCTTTTTTGCACGGGGAGGTTTAATCTCTTCCAGATGGGCATAGGCATTCTCAATGCTGTGATAGGCAGCAATAATCGCCGTTGCCGTCTTCTGACCGATGGAAGGTACTCCGGGGATATTGTCCGAGGAATCCCCCATCAATGCCTTTACCTCGATAAATTCTTCCGGGGTAACTCCGTACTCCTGCTTAACATCTTCCGGATAATAATTAAAAACCTCCGTCACCCCTTTGCTGGTTTTGGGAATACGAATTTTGATTTTCTTATCGGCAAGCTGCAGCAAATCCCGATCCCCGGAAATAACCACCACGTCTTCTCCCTTTTCCTGGGTTTGTTTGGCCACGGTTCCCAAGATATCATCAGCCTCAAAGCCTGCCATCGTTAAAATTGGGATTTCCATAGAAGCTAAAACCTTCTTGATTAAATCCACCTGTTCAAAAAGTTCCGGCGGCATAGGATTTCGATTGGCCTTATACTCCTTATACATCTGATGGCGGAAGGTTGGTTCCCCCAGATCAAAGGCTATGGCAAGGTAATCCGGTTTTTCTTCATCCAAAAGCCTGAACATAATATTTAAAAAGCCAAAAACTGCATTGGTGTGCAAGCCTTCTGCATTGGTTAAATCCGGCACCCCGTAATAAGCACGGTGCAGGATACTGTGTCCGTCAATTAACATTAATTTTCCCATAGTGTTCTCCATTCCGCTGTATGTCTTCCAGCACAAACTATACTATCCCAGCCATATCCGAAGCTGAAGAAGAAAGGTCGATAAAAGCCCCATCCCTGCCAGCGTATTTACCGCATAGCAGGCAATTTTTATCGTCCGCACAAAATGAACTCTGCGGTAAGACAGATCCAGTGCTTCCTCCATCTCCTGCTTCATATTAAAACTGCCGCTTCCCTCATCCAGCTGCCTGAGTCCCAGAGAAACCATAAAATAAATTTCCAGTTCTTCCTGACATGCCGGGCAGGTTTCCACGTGCTCCAAAAACTCCTCAAGTTCCCTGTCGGTAAGTTCATCCTGGATGTAGGGCATTACCAGCCTCTGTGCTTCCTGGCAATTCATCCGCCTTCCCCCTTATTCTTCCCTCATTTTGTTATCTGCAGTTTGCCTTAAAATCATGTTCTTCCTCTATCATACACCAAAAAAGCAAAACGAACAAGAAAAAAGGAATAACCTTATCGATTATTCCTTTTTTCCTGTGAAATTACGCATTATTTCTCTAAGTCATCAATATTTATCGGAACCGCCGTAATAAAAATCTTCACCTGCGGTATCCGGCTCCTGGTGATAACTTGCACCGCCTCTTGCGCCTGAAGCCATCATTCCTCCGGAATTAGCCAGTTTAAAGCGGCTTACCAGACTCTTCATCAGCTGCGCCTGGCTGGAGAGCTCTTCACTGGCGGCAGCACTCTGCTGCGCTGTTGCAGAGTTTGTCTGGATAACGCTGGAAATCTGGTCAATTCCTAAAGTAATCTGGGCAATCGCCGCCGACTGCTCCTTGCTGGCTACAGAAATCTTATCCACAAGCACAGTAACATCCTTTGCACCTTCAACGGCATGAACAAGGGATTTTGCGGTATCTGCGGCAATCTGTGTACCCTCCTGTACGGCCTGGATGGAATTTTCAATCAATACTGCCGTATTCTTGGAAGCCTCTGCACTCTTGCTTGCCAGGTTTCTTACTTCATCAGCAACTACGGCAAAGCCTTTTCCTGCGGTACCTGCCCTTGCTGCCTCTACTGCGGCGTTCAATGCCAGGATATTCGTCTGGAAAGCAATATCTTCAATCGTCTTAATAATCTTTCCGATTTCATTGGAACAACTGCTGATATTTTCCATCGCTTTAATCATATCCTGCATCTTGGCATTGCTCAGATTCATCTCATGGCCAACCTCGCCAACCTTATCATTAGCATTAACAGCATTATCGGCATTATCTTTAATCTGGCCGGAAATTTCACTGATTGTAGCTGCAAGTTCTTCAATCGAGCTTGCCTGCTCTGTAGCACCCTGGGAGAGTGCCTGCGCACCGGAAGAAACCTGTTCGGAACTGTTGGAAACCTGTTCGGAACTGTTGCTGATCTGTCCCATGGCATCATTTAACTGCTTGGCAATGGCTCTAAAGGAAATCAAAAGCTGGTGGAAGCTGCCGATGTACTCCTGCTCGCACTGGGAATCTACGGTAAAATCACCGGATGCCATCTTCGCGAGGAACTGGTTTTCATCATCAATAATTGCCTGCAGCTTGCGGATTAACATTCTGAACTGTTCCGAAAGCACACCGATCTCATCCTTGGACTGGTAGGAAATATCCACATCCAGACGTCCGTTTGCCATCTCGATTGCAGCCTTTTCCAGCTCCGTTACCGGCTGACGAATGCTTCCGATAATCAGCATGGAGAAGAAGATACCAATAATAAAGACAACAATCATTACCACAACCTGGCAGATAATCGCCCCACGGTATGTACCATTACTCTCATTATAAGCGTCCTGGCTTCCCTGCGTATTAAAATTGCTGAGTTCCTTTAAATTGGCTAATACAGCATTATAAGCGCTGCTTCCCGTATCGCTGTTTAAATACTCCTCTGCCTCTGCCTTCTGTCCATTTTTTACCATGTTGATCAGCTGGGTGTTCACATCCTTATAAACCGACCAGGAAGACTGCAGGGCTTCATAGAGTTTTTTGCCCTCAGCCGTTGAAACATAACCGCCATAAGTCGTAATCGAAGAATCCATCGTTGTCATAGCCTGGGTAAGGCTGCTGCTATAATTGTCTTCTTCCTGCGGCGTACTGGCATTAATAAATGATTCTTCATACAGACGCACATTGGCAATATTGGTATTCATCTGCTCGGCAACGCCAAGACTCGGCATCCACTTTTCTGCGATAATAACCGTCTGTGAATTTAAACTTCCCATCAATAAAATAGAAATAAGACCAATCGCACACATGCCGGCCAGTGCAACCCCCACAAGTACATGCAATTTTGCACTGATTTTTAAATTTTTAATCCGCTCTCCCATAGTAACTCTCCTTAAATCTTTTTCTTTCCTAAATCTTTATATGCCCGTAGGCGGGTCTTCCACTTTACTTTAAACGGAATTTACTAATCAGGCTCTTTAATACCTGTGCCTGCCCGGCAAGCTGCTGGCTGGCTGCTGCACTTTCTTCGGAAGTCGCCGAATTCGACTGAATAACCGTAGAAATCTGGTAAATACTGTCCTTAATATGGTTGATGGCAGCTTCCTGCTCAACCGAAGCAGCAGAGATAATCTTAATCTGCTCCGTAACCTTTTCGGCTCCTTCAACTACCGTTCCTAAAGATTCCTGGGTTAATTGGGTAAGCTGAGAACCATTATCTACAACATGCAGCGTCTTTTCAATCAGTTCCGTTGTATTCTTTGCTGCATCCGCACTCTTGGCTGCTAAATTGCGCACCTCGTCTGCTACTACAGCAAATCCCTTGCCTGCGGTTCCTGCCCTTGCTGCCTCTACGGCTGCATTTAAAGCAAGAATATTCGTCTGGAAGGCAATATCTTCAATGGTCTTAATGATGTGCTGAATTTCCCCTGAACAGGAGCTAATCTGCTGCATCGCATCTGCCATCTTCTGCATCTGGTCACTGCAGATGGTAATCTTCTCACCAACGTTATCGGCTTCCTTCGTTGTAATCGCGGCACTCTTTGTATTTTCATTAATCTGCTTGGTAACCTGTTCAATCATCTGCAGCAGGTTATCTACTTCCGATGCCTGTTCCGTAGCACCCTGGGCAAGGCTCTGCGCACCCACAGCCACCTGGTTTGCACCGGAATCTACCTGGCTGGACGAGGAATGAATCTGCTCCATCGTATTGCAGAACTGGTCGCTGATCGTTTCAATAGCTTTTTGAATCTGTACAAAATCACCAATGTACTGAATCGCACTTTCTTTGCCCAGATTTCCGGCAGCGATTTCATCCAGCACCATGGAAATATCCGAAATATACAGCTTCAGATTCTTTACGGAAGTGTTCAGGCTGTCTGCCAGCACGCCGATTTCATTGCTGCTGTTCACATCAATGTGGAAATCAAGATTTCCCTCAGACAGGTTGCGGCTCGACTCGGTAATCGTCTGGAGCGGACGGATAATCCGGCTCATTACATAAAGCACAAGCAGAATACATACAATCAGTGTGATCGCTATGGAACCAAGGCTGATTGCTTCCGTACCGCTCACTGCTTTTAATAAGCCGCTCTGGTTTTCCCTTACCTGAGCTTCGGTAATCGCCCCTACCTTATCCAAAATCGCAACCAACTGATCTACATTAACCTTGGTATCTTCCAGATAAAGCCGTTTTGCTTCTTCCGGATCTGTCTGGTTCATATCCAGGATAATCTGTGCGGACTCATGAATCGCCTGATGAATCGGCTTCATCTCCTCGATAAGCTGATGAATTTCCGCATTATCAATGGTAGAAAGATCCGAATCATAAAACCACTTGCCCAGCACACAGGTCTTATAATCCTTGCTGCCGGTAAACTCTGTGCCCATGGCAATCGCCGAACATAAATTTTCCACCCAGCCGTAATGAGCCTTCTGTGCCGTCAGCACCAGCGAATGGATTTCCGTAGACTGTTCTGTCGACTTACTGTAGCCCCTAATTCGGCTCATTCCGCTGACCGTTACAATTCCGCTGATAATGACAACGATGAAAATAAGGGCAATACGCACGGTAACTTCCTGTTTAATCGTATGCTTCATGATGTTCTCCTTATATTACCTTTTTTATTAAAACTTTCTTTAATACTTGTCATTTCCCCCATAATAAAATTCTTCTTTGTCAGACACCACGGCAGGAGCTGAAGCAGCAGGTGCCGGTGTATAGCCAGCGGATCCTCCGCCCAGAAGTTTAAACCGCCGTACTAAATCCTTTAAGATCTGTGCCTGGCTGGATAATTCCTCGCTGGCAGCCGCACTCTCCTGTGCCGTCGCGGAATTGGTCTGCACCACGCTGGAAATCTGATCGATTCCCACGGTAATCTGGGTAATGGCATCTGCCTGTTCCTTGGACGCCCGGGCAATGGAATCCATCATCCCTGCGGCTTCCTGTACGCCGGCCATTACACTCTCTAAAGACTTTGCTGTTTCATCGGCAATCTTTTTGCCGTTTTCTACCGCATGGAGAGAATTTTCAATTAAAACCGCCGTATTCTTTGAGGCATCCGCACTCTTGCTGGCGAGGTTGCGCACTTCATCTGCAACTACAGCAAAGCCTTTTCCGGCTGCCCCTGCTCTTGCTGCCTCAACAGCTGCATTCAGGGCAAGGATATTTGTCTGGAAGGCAATATCCTCGATGGTCTTGATAATCTTTCCGATTTCGCCGGAGGATGCATTAATTTCGGACATCGCACTAAGCATATCGTGCATTCTGCGGTTGCTCTCTCCTGCCTCTGCGCCCACTTCCATGGACTTTTGGCTGGCTTCCTGTGCACCGGCAGCATTGCGGTTAATATTATTAGAAATTTCACTGATGGACGCTGCAAGTTCTTCCACCGAAGATGCCTGTTCGGTAGCCCCCTGGGAAAGTGCCTGCGCACCGGAGGATACCTGATCGGAACCGGAGGACACCTGGTCAGCCGACTGATTTAAGGTAAGCAGAGTACCGCTTAAACTGTCCCGAATCTGCCTCATCGAAGTGAAAATTTTCTGGTAATCGCCGATGTAAAGCTCTTTTGCCATCGATGTGACGGTAAAATCCCCGCTTGCCATGGCACTGAGCACATGCTCAATATCCCGAATAATGCTTCCCACACTGGTCGTCATCACATGCATATTGTGTGCCATGTCGCCGAACTCATCCTGCGCATCGTACTTGACCTCCACGGAAAGGTTTCCCTTGACCACTTCCTTCATGGAATCTTCAATCGTTTTTACCGGAACCAGAATATTCTTCGTTAAATCCAGGGCAATCAGGCAAGTGAAAATAAAGGCTACAGCGGCAATGGCAATCGATGCGCCAAGCAGAAGGCTCTGCATCCGCATGGAAGACTGATAAGCCTCCTCGCTCTTTTTTTCAATATCTGCAAAAGCCTGTTCAAGAAGCACGGTATATTCCTCCACCTGGGGATTATACTGATTGAGTACAATTTCAATCGCCTTCTGATTTCCCTCATCGGTCGCCAGGGAAGCATATTCGACTACCTGCTTGCGGACGGAAGCATTCGCCTGCCGCTTGCTCTCAAACTCCCTCAGCAGCGAAACATCGCCTTCATAGTTATCATAAATCCACTGAAGGTTTGTCTGGATATTTGTCATGCAGGCATCCACGTTTTTCATCCGCTCTGCCGTATCCTGGGGATCGGTAGAAACCACACCCAGCATCAGCTCCTTTAAAGCCCCCTGAAGATTCAGACGAATCTGGTCAATTCGGAGAACTGCCCCGTATTCCTCCGTGTAAAACTGGTGATAGCTTGTTTTCGCCTTGGATATTCCTATACCGGCAGCAACTACTGAAATTAAAAACAACAGCAGAATACTTCCGAACGAAACAATAAACTTCTTGCCGACCTTCAAGTTCTTCATTTGCCGTTCCTCCTTGAACTGAACTGCCCCGGATAACGGGCCGTCCTATTTTATTTGATTCTGTCTTTTTATCCAATATCCTTTTAAGTATGTCGGCGTATATTTAAAATTTATAACCGGGAAAAAGAAATTTTTCGATATTTTCCCCTTTTTTTTAATATTACCATAAAAATATGCTCTTTGCCCTTATGCTATTTTCTTTTTTGCCGATATAAATATAAGTGTGTTATGCTCTATTATCATGCGATATATCAAAAGAGATAGGTGGTGTAATGGAATGGATAACGGTATGGAAAGTATGCTTGACACATACCTCTTTGAAACAAACTCCCTTTTAGACAACCTGGATGAAATGCTGATGAAGGATGAAAAATTAGGTGATTTTTCTCCAGATGATGTTAATGAAATCTTCCGCATCATGCATACGATTAAAGGTTCCTCGGCTATGATGGAATTCGGTTCCCTTTCCAGCATTGCGCATCATATAGAAGATTTATTCTTTTATATCCGCGATAAGGGAATTGACTCTCTTGACCCGCAGCACAAAAAGGAACTTTTTAACCTGATGTTCCGTTCAGAAGACTGCCTGCGCGGAGAAGTGGAAAAAGTGGAAAACGGTCAGCCGTTAGAAACGGATTTGGATGGTTTTGTCGCTGAAATCAATAATTTCCTGAAAAAAATCAGCGGCGCGGCAACGGAAGAACCAGAAGCCGAATCACCTGCGGCAGGTGAACCCGGCCCGGTTTCCGAAACGGCATCTGCACTTCCTGACAATCTTCCCGATGACAAGTCGGCAGTGTGCTTTATTCATGTATTTTTGGATGAAGGTATCGGAATGGAAAACCTTCGTGCATTTATGATTGTCAATGCATTAAAAGAATGTGACCTGGATTTCCGCTATTATCCGGAAAATATGGAGTCCAACCCGGACAGCTGTTCTTCCATCATTGAAAACGGCTTTTTCATGGCATTTGAATCCTTAGAGATTGCGTCGAAAGCAAGTGATCTTTTGCGAACCCAGGGCCATATCCGTTCCTATGAGCTGGTAGAACTTCAGGAAGATGAACCGCCGACAGCTCCTGACCCGGTTCCTGTTCAGCCTGCTTTAACCGAAGCATCGGCCTCGGTGCCCCAGGAACAGCCAACGCCTGCTCCAAAGCAGAAGGCACCGGTAAAACAAGCCCAGGGAACTCCGGTAAAGCAAAACCTGATCAGCGTCAGCCTGATGAAGTTAGACAGCCTGCAAAACCTTGTGGGTGAGATTGTCATTACCGAATCCATGGTAACTTCCTCTCCCGAATTAAACCAGTTAAGCCGGGATGCTTATGATAATTTTATGAAATCTGCCCGTCAGCTGCGTAAGCTTACGGATGACCTTCAGGATATTTCCATGTCCCTGCGTATGGTTCCCATCTCCGGTGTATTCCAGAAGATGAGCCGAATTGTGCGCGATATGCGCCAGAAGCTGGGGAAAGATGTAAAGCTTACCTTAATCGGCGAGGATACCGAAGTTGATAAGACCATCGTTGACAGCATTCAGGACCCGATTATGCACATGGTCAGAAATGCCATGGATCACGGGATTGAGGATTCTGCCGATGAACGTATCCACGCCGGCAAGAGTGCACAGGGTGAAATCATTCTTTCGGCTTCTCATACCAGCAGTGAGGTGGTTATCTCCATCGCTGACGACGGCAAGGGCATGAACCCTGAAAAACTTCTGGCTAAAGCAAGGGATAAAGGGCTTCTTACCAAGCCGGAAAACCAGTATTCACGGAAGGAAGCTCTGGGACTGGTTATGCTTCCCGGCTTTTCCACAAACCAGACCGTTACCGAATTTTCCGGCCGCGGCGTGGGCATGGACGTTGTAAAGAAAAATGTAGAATCCGTAGGCGGCACGGTTTCCCTCTCCAGCGAAGAAGGAAAGGGAACAACCTTTACGATGACGATTCCGCTTACTCTGGCCATTATGGATGGGATGAAGGTAACTGTAGGAAAATCCATTTTCACCATTGCCATCGCCAATATTCGTCAGTCCTTTAAGATCACGCCGGAAGAAGTCCTGCGCGATGAGAACGGCTGCGAAATTGTCGAGCGCATGGGAAGCTTTTATCCGGTTATCCGCCTGCACCAGTTCTATAATATAGAAACCGAAGTAACCAACCTTGCGGACGGAATCCTTCTCTGGGTAGAAACCAGTGACCGTTCCTTCTGTCTGTTTGTCGATGAGCTTCTCGGAGAACAGCAGGTGGTCGTTAAACCGCTTCCTGCATTCTTAAACTACTTTAACCTGAAAGATTTCGGTATTTCCGGCTGTACGATCCTGGGCGACGGAAATATCAGCATTATTCTGGACATCCAAAGCCTTCACGGTGCGGCTTTAGAAAATATTTAGAAGGGAGGAATTTATAATGTCTGAACAAATTATTACACAGGACGCGGTGGAAACCAATCCCTTAAATATTGAAGAAAGCTCCACGGTCGAGCGCTGCCTCACCTTTGAATCCGGGGATCTTGTTCTGTATATCAGTACAAAGCATGTGATTGAAATTATTAACAATCATACGATTACTACCCTTCCGCTGATGCCGCCCTACATCAAAGGCGTTATCAACCTCCGGGGCCAGATTCTTCCGGTAGTGGACATCGAACACCGTATGGGGAAGGAAAGCTCAGATTCTGCGGAGAAAACCTGTATTATTGTCCTGGAAATCGACTCGGTAGCTCTGGGAATTATCGTTGACTCTGTGCGTCAGGTGATTGATATTGACTTAAAACAGGTTCGTCCGATTCCGCTTAAACGCCAGCAAAAGCTTTTAGATGGCATGGTAACGATGGACGACGGCAGTGTCTTTATGTCGATCGACTGTCAGGCTCTGGCTACTCCAGAATAAACACGGAGGGGATTCGATGCTTACCTTAACCGATCAGGACTTTCATCGTCTTTATACGTATATTCAAAAAAATTATGGTATTGACTTGAGCAAAAAAAAGCAGCTGATTGCCAGCCGTCTTTCCAATACACTGACTTCACAGGGCTTCGGCAATTTTTCTGCTTATGTAGATGAGATTTTATCCGGCCGTGACCCCGATATGGTCACGGCCATGCTGAATAAACTTACAACAAATTATACCTATTTCCTCAGGGAAGAAGCACATTTTAAGTATTTTACCGATATCATCCTTCCCGATCTGGAAAAGAAACATGCCAAGGATAAGGTACTTTGTATCTGGAGTGCAGGCTGTTCTTCCGGGGAAGAACCTTATACGATTTCCATGTACTTAAAGGAATATTTTGGTGCCAAGGCATCCCAGTGGGATACACGGATTCTTGCCACAGATATTTCCAGAAAGATACTGACCTCGGCAGTTACCGCAAATTACAGCAGCGAAAGCGTATCCACGCTTCCTGCTTCCTGGCAGCAGAAATATTTTGTCAAATCAGGGAATGGTTACTCTGTAACTCCTGCTCTTAAACAAAATGTTATTTTTAAGACATTTAATTTAATGGACCCCATTACCTTTAAGAAAAAGTTTGATTTAATCTTCTGCCGTAACGTAATGATTTACTTTGACCAAGCAACAAAAGATGCTCTTGTACGACGCTTCTATAATGCTACGCTGCCCGGCGGGCATCTCTTTATCGGACATTCGGAAGGGCTGACAAAAGCAACCTGCCCTTATGAGTATGTTCAGCCGGCCATTTACCGCAAAACGGCAAAGTAAAGCAAGAGAAAGAAGGTTTATTTCATGCAGCAGAAAATTCGTTTAATGATCGTTGATGATTCTCTTCTGTTCCGGAGCTGGTTAATGCAGAACCTGGGTGCAGACCCCCGTTTTGAAATTGTTGGTTATGCGATTAATGCAAGGGACGCAGAGAGTAAATTGGCGTTGTTAAAACCGGATATTATGACGCTGGATATTGAGATGCCGGGAATGAGCGGGCTGGACTTTTTAAAGAAGGTTCTGCCCTCTCACCCGGTTCCTGTTATTTTAGTGTCCTCTCTAAATGTACGGGTATTCGACGCCTTAGCAGCCGGAGCTATTGATTTTGTGCGCAAACCGGATATGGAGATGGAGGGCGGAAAGGAAGCTTTTCTTACTACGCTGAAGACAAAGCTTTCCATTGGTGCCAACGCAAAGGTGCGCCTTGCTTCGACAAGCCATCCCGTGCCCTCCACCCATAATACCATAGGCGGATATTCTTTTTCGGTGAAAACACCGCCTGCTCCCGGCCATTCTTCCCCGGCAGCCTTTCGGGGAAACTTAACTTCGCCGAGTTCAAGCATCGATATTGTTGCCATCGGCGCTTCTACAGGAGGAACTGAAGCTATCCTGGAAGTAGTGCGGCAGTTTCCGGCAAAAATGCCCGGCATTGTGATTACCCAACACATGCCTCCGGGATTTACAGCGATGTATGCCGAACGTTTAAACCGGCTCTGTAAACTGGAGGTTAAGGAAGCTGCACATGGAGATAAAGTTCTTCCCGGACGTATACTTTTAGCGCCCGGCGGTCTGCAGATGCGGGTGGTCCGCCTGGGAACCGGCTATTCGGTAAGCTGTACCGATGAAGACAAGGTCAGCGGGCACCGGCCTTCCGTCGATGTCCTTTTTACCTCGGTAGCTGCTAATGTAAAAAACCGGGCGATTGGCGTAATCCTTACCGGTATGGGCGCTGACGGTGCAGCAGGAATGCTCCGTATGCGGAAATCCGGGGCTTATACTATCGGTCAGGACAGAGAAACCTGTGTGGTTTACGGAATGCCGATGGAGGCTTATAAGATTGGTGCCGTGTGCCAGCAGGCAGCATTGAGCACGATACCGCAGGTGGTTATGGCACAGTTGGCAAAAGGATAAACGATGTGAATCATAACAGACACATGATAAAGAAGAAGGATGATTTAGAGAAGGGATTGACAAAGACATGGCCAGAGAAACTGCACAGCCCAAAAACAGTAGGATAGAAAAACTGCTTCTGGGTGGAATTGCAGTGATGGCTATGGCAATTATTGTCAGTCTTTTTTCTTATTTTAAACCGTTTACATGGGATGATATTCGGAGCAGCGCTTCTGCCATCGTCCATGATATTCAGGAATGGCAGAAGGAACAAAGAGAAAAACAGGCAGAAGCAGAAAACGATGCTTATGCAGAAAAAGAAACGATTCCCCATATCACCCTGGCGGCAGATATGGGAGATACCTCAAACCTTACCGCAGAACCTGTTTTTCCGGAGCAGGACTCGATTTACTCCTGCTTTTTGGATACTGCACTGGGCGCTATGCTTTATTATAACCAGGGAGATTTGCGCTGGAAAACCTATCTCTACGGAGGAACCGATCCCATGAGCCGTTACGGATGCGGTCCCACCTGTGTTGCCATGATTATTAATAGTTTTGGCAATACAGGAGTCACTCCGGTAGAGATGGCGGACTGGGCTGCCCAAAATGGCTGCTTTGCCCGCAGCGGCGGCTCCTATCACTGTCTGATCCAGGACAGTCTGTCGGCATTCGGGCTTAAAGTGGAAAGCATTACCGATCGGACGGCTGAAAATGCAGCCGCGCTTTTACAGTCCGGACACATCCTGGTCGCCCTGATGGGCAAAGGAAGCCTGACCAACAACGGACATTTTATTATTATCGCCCAGATCAAGGAAAATGGAAATGTCTATATCGCCGATCCCGCAAACTATGAAAACAGCACAAAAGAATGGGATCTGCAGCTTCTTATGGACGAATTAAAACAGGTCTATGACTACGGCGGGCCTTTATGGGCGGTTTCTGCAGATTAATCTTTATTCAATGCCCGGTCAATCTGCGCCAGTTCCTCCGATGAAAACAGACTGCGGATAACCTCCACCAGTTCCGGATAACCAGCGTCGGTCGCCGCCCGAAGAACAAACATCCTGTCCTTCAGGGAAGAAAAATGGTAAAAGGATTTCCCCAAAAGTTCAGCCACCTGCCCGGCCCCGGACTTTTCCTGCGCACGGCTTAACATATCCTGATGAAAAGCAGAAATCAGCAGGACGGCTGTAGTCATCAGATAGGGATTCTCCTTTAAAAGCGCAGTCGTAAGCTTTACACAGTCCTGCAAATTTCCCTGGTTATAGCAGCACATCGCAAGCAGTTCATAAATATCCATAATCTTTGCTGCCACAAGGGAGGAACGCGATGCCGTTCCATAAGTTTCCACGGTAGCCAATGCTTTTTTCAGATAATTTTCTCCTTCGGAAAAATTCCCGTGAACGGCAAAGTATTTCCCTACAACATAAGAAAAATCACCTTCTTCCGGCCAGGATGCATCCGCCCACCGGTAAAAATCCAAAATTTCTTTTTCTTTCTTCCCCGGAAGGACACATAAAAGTTCCAGAAGCCGGAATACACAGCCCGAAGTTGTGCCGTCATACTCTCCCCTCACATGCTTTGGCATAGAAGCAACCGCTTTTCGATAGGCATCCTCCGCCAAGTCCCATTCTTCAAAGGACTCATATTCATTTCCCAGATACCCCAGAAGTTCATAATCCCCGGGATTCTCTTCCAATTCCATCTGGAGCAGACGGATATTTCTTCGGTCACTCCGCTTCTTCTCGCTGGCCGCTTCACCATAACCGGTATGAAAAATCGCCAAATCCCCCGAAGCATCCCAAAAATAAAGCCTGCGCTGCCCTTTTTCTTCTTCAACAGCAAGGTACTCATGAATTCTGCGGTGATAGCGCAGATTAGGCAGGTTGCGGAAAATACGAATCTGAGAATCGACAGAAAGAACTTCCCCGCTATCCTTTAACTGAACCCATCCCGTCAAAACAGCCTCCCGTGATCCAATCTCTCCCAAAAGTTTTTTAAGTTTCTTTGCATCCTCCCCGGAAAAATACTCATCGGCATCCAAAAAGGCAATCCACTCGCCGCTGGCCTTATTTATCGCAAAGTTTTTCGCCGCCGCAAAATCATCGATCCAGGAAAAAGAATACACCTTGGCACCCATCTTTTTTGCCAGTTCCACGGTTTGGTCGGTTGAACCGGTATCGACGACAATCTGCTCATCCACAATCCCCCGGCCCCAGGAAAGCGCCTGGACAATATTTTTCTCTTCATTTTTTACAATCATGCACTGCGAAATTCCTTTTCGTGCTGTGGGCGGGATTTCTGCGTTGGTTTCCTGCTGCAGTTTGATTATCGTTTCTCTTTCGCCTTCCTTCTGCGGCTGCGGACAATTCCCCCGATTGAAACGGCACAGAGCCAAAAGTTCGTCGATCTTTGCCCTGTTTGCAAAAATCTTGGAACAGCACTGACGATTTTTTGCATGTTCCTGTTTATCCAGCGCCCGCAAAAGATATTCTTCTGCTTCCCCAAAACGCTGGTGTCCGGCATAGTAATTCCCCATAAGATAATCATAATCGCCCTCTTCTGGCCAGCCCCCGGAAACCTTCTTGTAAAGTTCTAACAGTTCACTTTCCCCGGTATCCGCAAGGACACATAAAAGTTCCAGAAGCCGCACGGGAAAACCGGAGGTTTCCAGGTCATACTTTCCATGCATCGTTTCCGGTGTCAGGGCAATCACCTTCTGATAAGCTTCTTTTGCTTTTTCCCACTCTCCTGCCGCAATATACTCATTCCCCAGATAACCGTACATTACATATTCATCGGGATTCTCCTCAATCTCTTTTAAAATCATCCTTAAATTTCGTTCATTACTCTTTTTCTCCTGCATCTGTTTTGGTGCATATCCGGTATGAAAGATGGATAAATCCTTCGAGGCATCCCAAATCCGCAGATTCCGCCCGTCCGCTGCCGCCAGATGTTCGTGGATTTTCCTGGTATAGCGAATATCCGACTGATTGCGGAAAATCCGGATCTGGGTATCCATAGCGATAATCTTTCCCTCATCGTTGAAATGAACCCACCTGGTTTCCACACCGTCACAGGCATGAGGATGAAGCTTTTGCAAAAGCAGCAGAAGTTCACTGGCATCCTCCTCCTGAAAATACTCGTCGGCATCCAAAAAAGCAATCCAACTGTAGCGGGCCTTGCTGATGGCAAAGTTTTTTGCTGCGGAAAAATCATCAATCCAGGAAAACGAATAAACCTTTGCCCCAAGTTCCCGGGCTATTTCCACTGTTCGATCCGTTGAGCCTGTATCCACGACAATCTGTTCCGCCGCGATCCCCTTTCCCCAGGAAAGTGCCCGTTCAATATTCTTTTCTTCATTTTTTACAATCATGCACTGCGAAATCCTCGCCCTGCCTGTCTTATTCAATGCCTGCTCCTCCTCTTTTACCCATTCTGACTCTTTCCCAGTCCCCGATCGATCTGTTCAAGTTCTTCCGGAGAAAATAAACCGCGGATAACCTCCACGAATTCTGCCCACCCGGTTTCCGTCGCTGCCCGCAGGATGAACATCCTGTCCTTCAGCGAAGAAAACTGGTAAAACGACTGGCCTAAAAGCACAGCAACCTCCTCTGCCGCTTCTTTTTCTCTCCCGTGACTCATCCCGTCCCGGTAAAAAGCAAGAAGAAACAACCTGGCAATCGTCATCAGATAAGGATTTTCCCGAAGTATCGCTGCCCCATATTTTACACAATCCGCATGGTTTCCATTATTCAGACAGCACATCATCAAAAGTTCATAGGTGTGCATAATCTTTGCCGAAAGCTTGGAAGAATACTGCGCGTTTCCATACTTATCCAGTTTCTCCAGTGCCAGCTTTAAATAACGCTCTCCTTCCCAAAAATTCCCCCGCCCCGCATAGTAATCGCCTAGGAGATATTCATAGTCCGCCTCTTTTGGCCAGCCAAACGAAGCCTGACGGTAGAGTTCCAAAATTTTTGCTTCATGATTTCCCGAACGAGCGGTTAAAATACTTAAAAGACGGGAAAAAACACCGGAAGTAAGCACGCTGTACTCTCCGATCAGCGCCTCCGGAATTAGGGAAATAGCTTTCCGGTAAGCTTCCTCCGCCGAATCCCACTCGCCAAATGATAGGTATTCGTTCCCCAGGTAAGCCTGCATCTGGTAATTCTTCGGATTTTCTTTTAACTCCTCCTGGATTAAAAGCAGATTCCTTCTGCTTGCCTTTTTCTTAGCATCAGCCTCTTCCCCGTAGCCCGTATGAAAAATGGAGAGCACCTCGTTTGCCTCGAAAACATTTAAGCTGCGCCCGTCATCATAAGAAAGCACCTCATGAATCCGCCCATGATAGCGCAGCTTCGGGCTGTTTCGGAAAATTCTTATCTGCGAATCCACCTGCATAATCGTCCCGTTATCATAAAGATGAATCCAGGATGTCATAACGGCATCGGTTGCTGAAGGAGAAAGTTCTGCCAATAACTCCGCAAGCTTCTTCCCGTCTTCTTCCGAAAAATATTCATCGGCGTCCAGAAAAGCAATCCATGGATACTGTGCCTTTTCCAGTGCAAAATTCTTTGCCGCCGCAAAATCATTCACCCAGGTAAAATGGTAAACCTTTGCGCCAAGACGCCTGGCAATCTCCACCGTTTTATCCGCAGACCCCGTATCCACAACAATCTGCTCCGCCACAACCCCCTTCCCCCAGGTCAGCGCCCGTTCAATATTCTTTTCTTCATTTTTTACAATCATACACTGGGAAATCTTTCCGCAATCTTTTTGTTCCAAAATTTAACCTCCTCCATGAACAGTAATTTTAAAGCCCCAACTGCCTCTGCTCTTCCGGTGAAAAAAACCGGTCAAGCAAAAATACGGAAAAATCCTTTCCCACGGCCTTCTCTGCTGTCTTGATTAAAAACAATTTATTCTTCAGCAAAGTAAGATCATAAATTTTTGAAAGAACTTCCAAAACGGCCTGTTTTTGTGCATCGCTGTTCGCCTGCACATCGCCTTCCGGCAGCAAAACTTTAAAAAACCAGTACAGAACTTCCATGCCGTAAGGATTGTATTTTAAATAATTTACAGCATAAGATATACACTTTTCCAGTTGTCCCGACTTATAACAGCAGTGCACTAAAATCTCATAGGCATCCAGTACATTGACCGCCAGCAGCATCGCTTTATTGTAGCATCCATAGGTATTTAACTTGTCCAGGGCTTTTTCCAGATGTTCCTGCGCTTTTATCGTTTCATTCTTTACCGCATAAAAACGCCCCAGAAGATAGTCAAAATCCGGCTCTTTGGGTAAAAGCAGCACAGCCTTCTCATAGGTTTTCGTTATCTCCTTTAAACAGACTTCATCCCCCGTCAATTCCTCTTTCTCCATCAAAAGACGCAAAAATTCGGTAAACGTTACTGCCGTTCTCTGATCGTAATCTTCAATCCAGGAAGGCAGGTTCTGAATCGAGCGGCGATACCAGGTTTCAGCCGTTTCCTTCTCACCGTCAGCCAGAAAATCATCTCCTATATAGCCCATTATCTCATAATCATCCGGACTTTCCTCTAACTCTGCCATAAGCAGTTTTCGATTTCTTCCGTTCTTTTCCTTGCCTTCCAGCGCCTTTTTCTGATAGCCTGTGTGGAAAATCGAAAGTTCACTGGTTGCATCGCCGATACGAAGTTTTCTCCCCGAAACCGACTCCAGCTGTTCATGAATACGCCGGCGGTAGCGGATATCCGGATCATTGCGGAAAAAACGTATCTGTGTTCCGGATGAAAAAACCTGCCCCTCGTCATTAAGATTCTGTATCCCTGTAGAAAGTGCATCAAAACCTTTTTCTTCCAATTCCGGCAATACCTTCTGTATCTTCCTCACATCTTCTTTCGTTATATATTCATCGGCATCCAGCAGGGCAATCCAGTCCCCTTGGGCCTGGCTTATCGCATAATTCTTCGCGGCAGCAAAATTATCCGTCCATTCATAGGTAAATACCTTTGCCCCAAGTTCCTCAGCAATCGCCGCCGTGCGATCCGAAGAACCCGTATCCACCACAATCTGCTCCCACATCATTTCCTTCCCCCAGGACAATGCCTGCCGGATATTCTTTTCTTCATTCTTTACAATCATACACTGCGAAACTTTCAATGACTTTATTTTCTTCAAACACATCCTCCTTTGTTCATGTAGATAATAAAAAGCCTTCTATGATTTTTTATTTTATCATAAAAGACCTTTTTTTCAATCTTTTTACAGACTTTTTTTATACCATCCTCAAAATGATGGTTATTTGGCATTTCCATCAGCAACTACTTTAACCAAACTAATCCGATTTTGAAACCTCCGAGTAGGAAATAACAGCCTCATTTTTTCTCATAAACAAAAGTCCGAAAGAACCGGAACCACAGTTGCTGGCAATGGCGGATGAAGCCTTCTGCAGATAAACCCTTTCAAAAGGACAGTACTGCCGCACAAGCTCCTGAATATACTGAAGGCTTTTGGTATCCAGACCTGCATAGGTAATAAATAAAATTCGTCGGTCAATACTTCCTATATTCACAAAAACCTTGCGCACATAACGTTTTGCCATATGCGTGAAATTTCCCATCCCTATGCCGCTTACCACCATCTTGCTGGCACCCTCCTTATATACTTTAGGGTTACCCTGCTGCTGCCGGATAGCATAGAGGTTTTCTAAAATTACCCTTGTTAATTATTTTAAAGCAGGATTACAATAAAATCAAGTTAGAAAATAGATTATTTCCAAAAATTTCTGAAAATTATTTCCGAAAAACTTTTTTAATTGCCTGATAATTTATAAGCCTGATGAATGCTTATTCAATAAGGAAAAATGCCCGCATTTCTATTGCATTTTCATTAAACTTCTTACTCCCTTCATTGTATTCCTTACAGATGCCGCAGGTTCTCACGGTATCTGCGCAGTTCCTTTTCGTCCACAGCGCCGATGACCTCATCCAGCCACTTGACCATCCGTCCCCTGTCCTTCGGCAGATGACCTTCCACGTTGATGCAGTTCGAGGCACCCATCGTTGCAAAATAAGTGTCTATGTCAAGGCTGCTAATCAGTGTCCTAAGTTCATACAGCTTTTCTGTTTCCGTTTCCTCCGTCCAGTTCCCATCTCGGATTTCCTGGTACAGCTCCGAGGTCGGGTAAATCGTCAGCATGGAGGAAACAATGACCTTCGGGTGGAGCTGGTTGAACGCCTCAGCCGTGTTTTTTACCCCTTCTTCCATATGCCCGGAGCCGTATATCCCGGCAAGGTAGAAGAAATTATAGTCCATCCCCACTTCATCCAGCCTTTTGCATTCTTCTATGATCTCCTTCGTGCCGAACCCTTTATGCATAAAGGACAAGGATTCCTCGTCACCCGCCTCCACGCCGATGGTAAGGCTGTTGTACCCAAGCCCCCGTAACTCCCTTAACTGCTCCGTGGTCTTCGGCGCGATGTCTGTGATGCGGGCAAAGCATCCGATGGACTGCACTCTGGGGTAATATTTCCGCACCAGTTCCGCCAGCGTTTTCAGCTTGTCAAAACTTAGGACGAAGGGATTCGCCCCGGTGAAGAACACCCTCTTTGCGTTCCTATAGCAGCGGCTGATCTCCTTCAAGTCCGCTTCCACCTCGGATAAAGGCGACATACGGAACTTAAACGGCACGTCCTCATAAAGCGTGCAAAACTTACATTTGTGGTGGGTACAGCCCGCCGTCACCTGTACCAGTGCACTCCCCGCCTCATAGGGCGGCCTCCATATCGTTCCCGTGTAATGCATAAAACATCTCTCCTTCCTGTCTGTAAAATCTAACTGACGATACCCCTGATCTCCTTTAACTCCCGGCCAGCCGTTCCACGCCTCCCAGATGCAGCCCCACCGCGTTTATCCTCTCCGCCTCCTTCCTGAATCATATGATAGCAACTGGCAGAAAAAAAGAAAAGTACTGTCTTTTTTCGTTTATAGTGCGTAAAATGATACCGGTATAAAAAAACATAGTACCTTGAACAGATAGGACAGATATAGTATAATGCCGTTAAAAGGAGGGACACACATGAGCAACATGAAAGCGCCGCTGCCCCAATGCGCGGCTATGGTCAGGGTACAGAACATCTTAAGCGGGAAATGGAAGATAACGATATTATGGTACAT
>VSOC01000069.1 GCA_009774615.1 Lachnospiraceae bacterium | reverse complement strand
TATATATTCTTTTCTGGCGAATGGGCAAGAGCAACCTGGTATCAATATTGATGATGTTATTCTATCTAATTGGGGAAAAGTGGATGTTCCTTTTGTTTCTTATTATGGAACTATTTCAGCAGCAACAGTAGGTGAATGGTATAAAAATTTTGGAAATGCTTTGTTTGCAAAAAATATTCGATTTTATAAAGGAAATACAGATGTAAATGAAGGCATGAAAAAAGTTCTTTTGCAAGAACCAGAAAAATTTTACTATTACAATAACGGGATTAAATTATTATGTAAATCTATTAAACGAAAAGCAAAGGACAGTACAACGACTGCGACGGGACTATTTACTTTAGAAGGAGTTTCTCTTGTTAATGGAGCACAGACAACAGGTACAATAGGATCTTTGTTTTTAGATAATCCAGAACAAGTTTCAAAAGCGATAGTCATGATTCAAATAATTGATCTGAGTAGTGTTGATACAGAAACAGCTACACAAATTACAAGATTATCTAATACGCAAAATAGAATTGAAAATAAAGATTTTGCGGCACTTGATCCTGAACAAGAACGACTGCGGAAAGACTTGACATTTTCTCATTACTCATATCTTTATAAGAGTGGAGATAAGATTACAAATTTAGAGAAGCAGATTTCTTTTGATGAAGCGATTGTGGCATTAGCATGTTTAAATGCAGATATATCTTATACTGTAATTGCTAAGGGCAATGTTGGAGCGTTATCTGAGGATATTACAAAAACGCCATATAAAGCATTAATGAACCGCTCAACAAATTCATATTTGCTTTTAAATTCTGTTTTATATATGAGAGAAGTTGAGCACTGTTTACAAGATAAGAAGGAGCAAGTAAACAACAATAGAGAACGTTTGGTTTGTATTCATGCCAATAGGTTTATTTTACATTTTATTTTAAAAGACAAAGGGGAAAATGAAAAATTTAACATGTCTGTTATAGATAAAGATAATATACGAAATAATGTAACATCCTTGATTGATATGTTTGTGGATCAAACAACACAATTAATAGATGAACTTTTTCCAGAGTCCTATCCTGCCAATATTTTTAAAAATTTAACAAAGTGTAAACAGCTTGAAGAAAAGTTCAATATTGTCAGCCATAATTAAAAAATAGATTAAGGAGAGCGTCGATGGATAAACAAAAGCATATGGGAAAAGATAAAGAAGGAGTGATTTTTCCAGTTGCTCCAAATCTTTCCGAAATGAGTGATAATTATTTGCAATTTTATAGAAGAAATTAAGAAAGAAATTCAAAAGCAGAGGGTTTTCGTTGTAATGAACGCCAATGCAAGTATGATTTGCCTATATTGGAATATTGGCAGAACTATTTTAGAAAGACAAGAGGAAGAGGGATGGGGGTGCAAAAGTTATTGACCGTATGTCAAAGGATCTGAAAATTGCTTTTCCGGAAATGTCTGGTTTTTCACCACGTAATATTAAATATATGCGTAAACTTGCCCAGTGTTGGCTAGATTATGAAATTGTGCAACGGGTCGTTGCACAAATGTGATAACAGCTGTGATTAATGGATAGTAGCTTAAATCAATTCGGTTTAAGCTACTGATTATTGAAAATGATTTAAGTATAGATTTGGGCAATGGTGAACATGTTGAAACAGCTGTTTTGCTGACGAGAAAAGCCCAGTAATTAAAGGAGTCTGCGAATTTGGGATGAAAATGGATGTGTGTTTTAAGTTTCAGCAGGGCGGCTGTGAGGGAGCTGATTTAACCAAAGGGATAGGCTTTGAAAAATGGTGCTGTGGAGAGTTGAGGAGAGCCGGTTGAGGAGAACCTTTATTTTTTGTGGAAAATTGCGTAAAGATTTGATATACTAGTATTTATATGCTTTTGACTGTTCTGAAAGGTGATTTAGTGATTGCCCAGAATAAAGTCTTGAACCGTAGTTTTAAGGAAATGAAAGGGTACATTTCAAAAAAGTGTGCCTTAATTGGAATGGATGATACAAAACAGGAACAAGAGCATGATGAACTGCATCGTGCAATTTGGGCAATTGCAGATGAACTACGGGGAGGTATGACATATGAGTGACATTGTGAAGGTAGATGAAACATACAAAAAATGGATTAAGAATGTAAGTGTACGATTTAAAAATAGTCAGATTAAAGCTGCAATCAAAGTAAACGAGGAGATGTTACGTTTTTACTGGACATTAGGAAAAGAAATGGTGGCAATCAAGGAAACTGTGAGTTGGGGAAGTCATTTTTATCAACAGGTGAGCAAGGACTTGATCGGAGCATTGCCGGAAGTAAAATCTTTTTCACCAAGAAATCTATTATACATGAGTCAATTTTATAAAATGTATTCTGATTTTGAAATTACGCCCCAACTTGATGCGCAAAATGATAATTCTGAAATTATGTCTAAAGCAGGTGCGAAAAGTTCGCTGCAGCCTATTTTTATGATTCCGTGGGGACATCATAAAGTTATTCTGGATAAGTGCAAAAAGCAAGAAAAGGCGTTATTTTTTGTGAATAAAACGATTGAAAATAACTGGTCAAGGGCTGTTCTGCTTAATGAATGAAGCCGCAAACGAGGGATGGAGTGCCAGAACGTTGGATAGAAACATAGGAACACAATATTATTATCGCCTTTTACAGTCACCGCAAAAAGAAAAAGTGATTGAAGAAATGCAGCAAGAAACAGCAAAATATCAGAAAATGCGTGGAAATGCAGGCGTCAGGAAAGTACGGATATTACAGATGATGTAGTATTTGAGATTGAACTGATCCGGCAGATAGAAATTAATATTGATTATATTCTTATGCTTGCAAAGAAGTACCATGATACCCACTGCGACTAAAACAAAGTTATATAAAATCTCCTGTCATAGTTAAAATATCCCGTCATAATTAATATTGCTGGCTGGCTGCTTTTCATGCTACAATACAGTTGCTAAAACTTATGAAAACGAATATTGACAGAATGGAGATTACCAAGATGAAAACCCTGGATATGACCAAAGGGTCGCCGATTCGGTTGATTTTACAGTTTACCGTGCCGCTGCTTATCGGTGCGGTGTTTCAGCAGTTTTATAATTTTACAGATACGATGATTGTGGGAAGGTGTCTGGGGGATAAGGCGGTGGCGGCTGTGGGGGCGACCAGCGCCTTATATTCAGTGCTGATTAATTTTGCCAATGGTATGAATAATGGCTATGGAATGATTATTTCCCGGGTGTTTGGGGCAAAGGACGGGGAGGAACTGAAAAAAACAGCGGCAACCATGCTGGTGCTTAACGCTGTGGTTACGCTGGCGCTGACCCTGATGATTTTACCTCTGCTGCGTCCTCTGCTTTACTGGCTGGAAACACCGGAGGAAATTTTTTCCCAGGCTCACCGCTATATTATGGTGATTGTAAGCGGAATGGCGGCAACGATTGGCTATAATATGGGGGCCGGGTTTATGCGGGCGGTGGGAAATGGCAGGACACCGCTGTATTTTCTGATGTTTTCCTGTGGGTTAAATGTTATCCTCGATCTGCTGTTTGTGGCGGTGTTTTCGCTGGGAGTGGCAGGAGCGGCGGGGGCGACCGTGCTGGCCCAGGTGATTTCGGCTGTGCTGTGTTTTGTCTATATTTACAAAAATTACCAGAAATTTCTGCCGAAAAGAAAGGACTGGAAGATGCAGGCGCAGCGGGTGAAGGAGATGCTGCTTACCGGCTTATCGATGGGGCTGATGCTTTCGCTGTTTTCCCTTGGGTCAATTATTCTGCAAAAAGGAATCAATCAGCTGGGAACGCAGATTATTACCGCGCACACGGCTTCGCGGAGGATTTTTGAACTGCTGATGATGCCGCTTTCCATGGTTTCCTCGGCAACCTCCATTTTTGCCGGGCAGAATTTCGGGGCGAAAGAATATCAAAGAATTAAGAAAGCCATTCGACAGGTGATCGGGGTATGCGCGGTCTATTCGGTTATTTCGGTTATCCTTGCCCATATTCTGGGCGGCCCGCTTGTCTATCTGCTGATTGGAACCAATGATCCGGTGATTATGGGCAATGCGACCCTGTATCTGCGGGTTTGCACCCTGTTTTTTATCCCGCTGGGCGTGCTGCTGGTTATACGAAATGCCATCCAGCCGATGGGATGCAAGATTTCCCCGGTGCTTTCCAGTTCCGTCGAACTGCTGATGAAGATAGCTTTCTGCTTTCTGGTTATTCCGCGTGTCGGCTATCTGGGGGTAGTGTTTACCGAACCGGTGATCTGGACGGTGTGCGCGGTGTTTCTGGGCGTGATTTACCTTCGTTTTCAGCGGAGGCTGGGAACGGCAGCGTAAATTGTAAATCGTAAATAGTAAATGAGGCATTGCCGGTGTGCTGACACGTTCATTTTCAGCATACCGGATTCTGATGACAAGGAAAGGAAGATGCGAATGAAGTTCATCCATTTATCTGATCTTCACCTGGGAAAGAGAGTGAATGAGTTTTCCATGATTGACGATCAGAAATACATCCTAAAGAAAATTCTTGAGGTAATCAAAGAAGAAAAGCCGGATGCTGTCCTGCTTGCGGGGGATATCTATGACAAGTCCGTTCCTTCGGTGGAGGCGGTGGGGCTTTTTGATGATTTTTTAAAGCAGCTTTCCCGGCAAAATCTGCAGGTGTTTGTGATCAGCGGGAATCATGACTCGCCGGAACGGCTGGCCTTTGCCGCAGAATTAATTGAAGCCAGCGGGATTCATATTGCACCGGTTTACTGCGGAAGGGTGGAGCCGGTTTCTTTAAAGGATGCGTATGGGACGGTAAATATTTACATGCTTCCCTTTATTAAGCCTGTGCATGTGCGGAACGCATTTCCGGAGGAGAAGGCGGAATCTTATACGGAAGCCCTTTGTGCGGCGATTTCCCATATGGAGATTCATGAGGAGGAGAGGAATGTTCTGCTCACCCATCAGTTTGTAACCGGGGCGGTGCGCTCGGAATCGGAAGAGATTTCCGTGGGAGGTTCGGACAATGTGGACGCTTCGGTGTTTGCTGCCTTTGATTACGTGGCCTTAGGGCACATCCACGGGCCGCAGCAGGTGGGCAGGGAAACGATTCGGTATTGCGGGACGCCGTTAAAATATTCCTTTTCGGAGGCAGGACACAGAAAGTCGGTTACGGTTTTGGAAATGAAGGAAAAGGGAGAAATACAGATACGCACCGCAGATTTAGTTCCGCTTCATGATTTGCGCGAATTAAGGGGAACCTATGAGGAATTGACAAATAAGAAAAATTATGAGGGTACTGTTCTGGATGATTATGTACATATTACGCTTACGGATGAGGAAGACGTCGTGGATGCTGTCGGAAAGCTGCGCGTGATTTATCCCAATTTGATGAAACTGGATTATGATAACCGAAGAACGAGGGAAAATCAGGAGATTACGGGCGGGGAAGATGTGGAAGCGAAAACGCCGGCGGAATTAATTTTTGATTTTTATGAAAAGCAGAATAATCAGCCAATGAATGAAGCGCAGGAAGGACTGATAACGGAACTGATAGAGAAAATCTGGGAGGAGAAAGGATGAGAATCAAAAAGATTTGCGGCAAAGTAAGGATAGAGAAGATGAGGGAGGGAAACGGATGCGGCCATTAAATCTTGTAATATCGGCATTCGGCCCTTATGCGGGACGGACAGAACTGGCACTGCGCGAACTGGGAAATCGGGGGTTGTATCTGATTACCGGAGATACCGGGGCCGGAAAGACGACGATTTTTGATGCCATTACTTATGCTTTGTACGGAGAGGCCAGCGGGGACATCCGGGAATCTTCCATGCTCCGCTCGCAGTATGCCGATCCGAACACGCCTACCGAGGTGGAGCTTTTGTTTTCGCATGGGGGAAAGGAATATACGGTTAAACGAAATCCCAGGTATCTGCGTCCGGCAAAGCGGGGCGGGGGGATGACCGAGGAAAAGGCAGGAGCACAGCTTATCTGCCCGGATCGGGTGATTACAAAGCCCAGGGAAGTGGACGAGGCGATTAAGGAGATTCTTGGCATTGACCGGAATCAGTTTTCGCAGATTGCCATGCTTGCCCAGGGAGATTTCCGCAAGCTGCTTCTGGCAGATACCAGGGAGAGGCAGGAGATTTTTCGGAAGGTGTTTCAGACGCAGGATTATCAGACCCTGCAAAGACAGGTCAAGGATCAGGAAAGGAATGCCTATCGAGAATGTCAGGATGCCAGAAAGAGTGTCCAGCAGTATGTGCAGGCGATTGACTGTGACGAGGATGAACGGTGCCAGACGGCTTTTTCGGATGTGGAAAAGGCCAGGGATGGAAAGCTGACGATTAAGGATACCATGGAATTGTTGGAAAGGCTGATCGCAAGGGAGGTTTCGGAAGAAGAAAGGCTGAATGCAGAAGTAAAGCAGCTGGAAGAAGGACTGGAAAAGATAGATACCCGGATTGGCAAGGCGCAGGAGCAGGAGAAGGCAAAAACAAACCTGGAGGATGTCCGGCGCAGGGAAGAGGAAAATACCAGATTGCTGAAAGAAAAGGAAGAGGTTTTTCACCAGGAAGAGGAAAAAAAGCCGCAGCAGGAAGAAATAAAAAAACAATTGGCGCTGCTGGGTGAGGAATTAGCAGAATACGAAAAGCAGAAACAATTTTCTGAAACGATTAAGCAGCTGGTCAGAGATCTGGAAGACAGCCAGAGGAGCAAGAGAGAGAAGGAGGAAGATGCAGGGCAGAAGGAAAAGGAACTGAAATGGCTGAAAAAGGAATTATCGTGCCTGTCTTCTGCCGGAGAACAGCGGGAAAAACTTGTATCCCAAAAGGAAAAGGCAGAAGAATGCGAAAGAATTTGTAAAAATTTGGTTATTACCCGCAAAGAAGAGCAAGAGGAGGTTCTGCGCCTGGAGGAATGGAAGAATGCTTTTGAAAAAGAAGAGCAAAAGACCGTGCGCCAGGAAGAAATCGGGAGAGAACTTACCATTTTAGAACAGGAAATGCCAAAGTATAAGCGGCTGGAGGAAAAGAAGCAAAGCGCCCAAAAGTTGGAAAACTGTTTACATAAGAATCAGGAAGAAACCGAAAAAAAGCGGCAGGAAAAGGAAGCTCTTGAGAAAATACAGGCCGAAGACCGAAAACAGCAGGAGAGCCTGCGCGGAGCCGGGGAAAGAAAGGAAAGACTGCTTAGGGAGAAGGCGCAGGAAGAGGCTTATCTTAATGATTTAGAGAAACTTTGTCAGGAGATAAACGGGTATCAATCTCTGCAAAGAAAATTAGAGGAGCAGCAAATGCTCTATAAAAAAGCCCAGGAAGGTGCAAATCGGCTGAAAAACCGTTATGTTCAGATGAATCAGGCGTTTTTGGACGGGCAGGCAGGTTTGCTGGCGAAAGGACTGTCAGAAGGAATGCCATGCCCGGTGTGCGGTTCCCGCCATCATCCGCAGACGGCCTTTATTCCGGACGAGGTACCGGAAAAGGAAGCCATAGAACAGGCAAACCGTGATTCTGAACGGGCGGCAAAAGCAGCCCAGGATGCCAGTGTGGAAGCCGGGAAAATCTGTGGAGAGTTTTCCGGGAAGGAAACACAGTTAAAGAAACAAATGGAAGCGCTTGAGGGATATGCAGGATGGGCAGGGAAGGTGAATCTTTCCGGGAGAGTACCGTCTGCTGCTGAAACAGGGACAGAATGGGACATGAATCTTACCAAAACCGCGCAGATGGCAGAGGAACAGCGGCTTCTAGCGGAAGATAAACGGAAAAAGATTGAGAGAGAAATCCGGAAGGAAGAAGCACAGGCAAAGCAAAGAGAGGAACTGGAAGAGAAGATAACCAAAAAAGAAAAGGAAATAAATGCACTAAACGAAGAACTGGCAGAGAAAGAGAAGCAAATTGCCAGGGATGAAGCGCAGAAAGAGGAACTGGATAAGCAGATCCGTGCGCTTGCCGGGGAACTGCACAGTTCGGGTAAACAAGAGGCAGAAAACAGGCAGTATTCATTGCGCAGAGAGCAAGAAGAACTGAAGACCGCCTATCAGAAGGCAAGGGAAGGATTGTCGAAGTGTGAAAAGGAGCGGGATGCATTAAGGGTACGGATAGAAGCCCTGCAAAACCAGCTGAAAGAACCTGCCTGTATTGAGAACACGGAGGAAGAAATCCTGCGCTTGGGGGAAGTTATCGCAGAATTAAAACAGCAGATCGCTGAAGAGGATAAGAATATTTGCAGGAAAAAGAAGCTGGAGGCGGAGATTCCTGAAAAAGAAGCTGCGGTCGAAAAACTGCAGGGAGAGCTTCAAAAAACAGGGGAAAGGATTACATCGCTGCTGGCAGAGAAACAGGAGAAAGAAAAACAGGCGCAGGAATTGGCCCAGAAGCTTCATTACAGGGATCTGGATGCGGCAAAAGAAGAGGAGAAACGATGGCAAACCGCGTTGAATACCCTTTTGGAAGCTTATAATCATGCGGAGAAGGATTACCTTGCCTGTGTTCGTGAACAGGACAAACTGAAAGGGCGCAGGGAATCTCTTCTTGAGCAGTTAGAACATGCAGAAAGGATTTGTTTAGCCGAAGAGGTGGAAAAACAGACTGGATATAAGCAGAAGAAAGAAGCGGCAAAAGAAAAGGAAAAGGCGCTGCATTTCCGGCGGGAAACCAATGAACGTCTGCTGGAGAATATTCGGAAAAAATCAAAGGATTTGACAGCGCTGGAGGAACGGTACGGGTGGCTGTCGAATTTATCGGATACATTGAACGGGGAGTTAAAAAGCAAAGAGAAAATGATGCTGGAAACCTACATACAGACGACATATTTTGACCGGATTGTCCGCCGCGCCAATCTGCGTCTGATGAAGATGTCCGGCGGGCAGTATGAGTTTAAGCGCATGGTTGGGGCAGGCAATAATAAGAGCCAGGGCGGACTGGAACTGAATGTTGTGGATCATTATAACGGAACGGAGAGGAGCGTAAAGACATTGTCCGGCGGGGAATCGTTTATCGCCTCGCTCTCCCTGGCCCTGGGATTGTCAGAGGAGATTCAGTCCACAGCAGGAGGGATACAGATGGAAACTATGTTTGTGGATGAGGGGTTTGGAAGCCTGGATGAACATGCACTGCAGCAGGCGTATCATGCACTGGTAAGGCAGACCGACGGAAACCGGCTGGTGGGAATTATCTCCCATGTGAGCGAATTAAAGGATAAGATTGACAAGAAGATTGTGGTGGTCAAGGAAAAGAGCGGAGGGAGCAGAGCGGAGATTTATGTGTAGATGATTGCTCGTCCGGCGCGTATTTTCCGTTTGCTGCATTCAATATCCCCCTTGCGTTTTGCTAAGGGGGATTTCGATTAAAATTCCACTTCCATTCCATCATAAGCTGCCAGGATGCCGCGTTTTTTTCCCCAAAGAGCTAACTGATCGTAAGTCATTTCCCCGTTGTGACTGAAATGATTGACCACTTTTACTGTTTGACTGTTGGTGCATCCCAGAACGGATAGTTTTTCAAACATATGCTCGGCGTCCGGCAGTCCCATATGATATTCTTTAACCGATTTGGTTCCCATCGTAGCATCCAGGCTGACCAGATCAAATTTTTCTTTTTTAATCAGTGCCCATGCTTCCGGGGACAGGTTACAGCCCGTGTCATGACCATAAAATACCGTTTTGCCATCTTTTTTGCAAATATAAACCAGGCATTCTTCACGCTTATCATGGTCGGCAGGAACGGCAGTAATCTCCCAGCCTCCGCTGCGGATAAGATCGCCGCCATGGGTTATATGGAAATGAACAGTATCGTCAATGGGATGCGGTTTGAAGCGGTCAATCAGGATGTGCTCATCAAAAGCTTTTTTAACTGCTTCATTGCCGTAAACATCCAACACACCCTCGGCACCATGTCCGAAGTGTTCGTGTCGGTGAATCAGATCCGTGGGAAACCAGTGATCCATATGGCTGTGTGTAACCAATAATGTATGAACAGTACCAAGGTTCAGTTCATATTGCAATGCATGAACATAGGTATCCGGCGGAAAGTCAATCAACAAGGTGTTATCCAGAAGCGCCTGTGTTCGGGTGCGCCGGTTTCGTCCGCCTGCTTTTCTGGCATGAGTACAGATGGGGCAGGAACAAAACAGCCCTGGCCAGCCCTCGGCAGCGGCTGTACCCATATATAATATTTTCATAAAAATACCTCGCTTTTAGATTTGGATTATGATTGCAGTGCAGGAAGTATGAAGCGCAGAGCAATTGGTATTATCTTAGCAGACTTTAATGACTTTGTCCAGTGCATGGCAGGTGCCGCTTTGAATGGACAAATCAGGGTAGTTTGCAGCATTGGAAAGAAGTACGGCAACACAGTCAGGATGTCCGGCTTGTTTTATTTTTTCACGGTCAAAGGTAATCAGTTTTTCGCCGATTTTTACTTTTTGTCCCATCTGGACGAAACATGTAAAGCCGTCGCCTGCCATGGCTACAGTATCAACACCTACATGAATAAGCAGTTCCATACCGTCAGAAGATGTAACCCCTACGGCGTGTTTTGTATCGGTTACAAAGGAAATTTCTCCGTCAAAGGGAGCTACGACAAGACCTTCTGCGGGGTTGATTCCAATTCCGCGGCCAAGGACACCAGCGGCAAAGGTTGCATCCGGGATTTCCTCGGAAGGAATGACTGTACCGGAAACAGGAGCATAAACGATACCGGGCTGACACTCTACTGTGAGCGGCTGTGGCTGAGATTTTTCTTCTTTAGCAGGGGCAGTTTCCTCATCTTTAAAGCCAAAGAACCAGGTCAGCGCAAAAGACACGCCTACGGAAATAAGCATCATCAGGATGTAATTAACGGAATCATGAAGACACAAAAGAAGACCGAAGATTCCGGTTACACCTGTACCGCTGGCTCCCAGACCTGTCAGGGACGCATACATGGCACCTGCGGCACCGCCAATGGCACCACAGACAAACGGTTTAAAATGGCGCAGATTTACACCGAAGATGGCCGGTTCTGTAATGCCCATAAAGCAGGAAAGGGAAGACGGAAGGGCTACCGATTTAATTTTCGTGTTTTTGGTTTTCAGTGCAACCGCCAAGGTTGCTGCACCCTGAGCAAGGTTGGCAGCAGAAGCTAAGGGCAGCCAGTAGGTAAAACCGTACTGAGCAATCTGGCCTACATCGATTACGGTGTACATATGATGGATACCACCCACTACCGTCAAAGAGTAAAGACCGCCCATGACCATACTTCCCAGACCAAAAGGCAGGGTGAGCAGGGTTAGAATTCCATTGATAATTCCATTTTCAACAGCAACAAAAATAGGCCCGATAATCGAAAGCGTAAGATAACCGGCAGCAAATACACTTACTAATGGTGTTACGAACAAATCCAGCATGGCAGGAACTACTTTGTGCAGGCGTTTTTCAATAAAACACAGAACCCATACAGCGATAATTACCGGGATAACATGACCCTGATACCCAACCATATCCACGCTGTAAAGGCCGAACCAGACTTTTTGTGTCTGGAGTACGCCTTCCGTTGCCACTGTCCAGGCATTCTGCAGGTTAGGATGGATCATAATCATACCAATGACTGCGCCCAGGAAGGGATTTCCGCCAAAAGCCCTGGCTGCGCTGAAGGCGATCAGGATGGGCAGGAAAGTGTAGGCTGTGTTGGCAAACAGGTTTGCAAAGACATAGATGGAGCCGGAGGTGTTTATGTTTAAAAAGCCATTATTGACCATAAAGGTCAGCGCTTCCATAATTCCCATAAGAAAACCGCTGGCCACGATAGCCGGAATAATGGGAACAAAAACGTCACCCAGGGTTTTGATGGCACGTTTGAACACATTTTGTTTGGCTGCTGCTGCGGCCTTGACTTCTTCTTTTGATGCAGCGGTAAGGCCGGAAATGGCAATAAATTCGTCATAGACCTTATTAACCACGCCGGTTCCCAGAATAATCTGAAGCTGACCAGATGCACTGAACACACCTTTTACGCCGTCAATGTCTTCTACAGCTTTAGCATCACATTTGGCATTATCTGCTAATACCAGCCGCAGGCGTGTGGCGCAGTGTGCAGCAGAGATGAGGTTTTCCTTTTTCCCCACCTTCTCATAAATTTGCTGTGCTGTTTTTGCATAATCCATAATCTTGTTTCCTTTCTGTTGTGTTATTTATCCCTTATTGAAGGGTTAGGTGCATTATTTTGCAGAATACGTATTCACAATGCAGCAAAAAATATCTAAATATTTTGCGAAGAATGCGTATTCACACTGCCTTTAAAAAAAGAACCAGATGAAGGCTCTTTTTTAAGAACTTTGTCTTGGGACAAGCGAGGCGTGCAGGGCACAGTCCCAGAGAGGATGTTTGCCCGGATGTCCAATGCGGTACAAAAGACGTGAAACGGCTTCTTTTGCCATCTGTTCAACCGGCTGAGAAACACTGCTAAGACCAGGATTCAGATAGCGGGCCATCATCGTATCATCAAAACCGATTACTCCGGCTTCTGCGGGAACGATAAACTGCAGTTCCCGAAGAAAGTTAAGAATCCGCAGAGCATAAATATCATTTCCGGCAAAAATACCCAGACGTTGTTTCTGACAGGGCAGATAAGCGCTTAGAGCAGCTTTCATCTGCTTGTCATTTTGATATACAATATTGGAAACGTTTTTCGCTTTTCCCTGTGCGGATAATGTATGACGAAAACCTACATATTTAAGGTCATAATCCTTTCCGATAAATAAATACTGCTGATAACCCTGATGAAGCAGGTAGCGGGCAACCATCCTCCCGGCTTCTGCATGATCTACATATACCGAATCCAGCCCTTTGGTCTGACGTGTTACAGCGACAACAGGTACATCAAGGTTTTGGGCATAGCCCTGCCATACATCACTGGTTTCACGCATGGGAACGGCGAGGACACCGTCCACCCGGTAGCGGCGGACAACATCCAGATATTCCCGTTCACTGTCTGTATTGTAATTGCTGTTAAAAAGGATGATGCTGTAGCCATGCTTCCGCGCTTCCGTTTCAATTGCTTTTGCTATATCCGCAAAAAATCCGTTGGAAATATCTGTGAGCAGTACGCCGAGCAGATATGTCTGGCTGCCCTGAAGCCCTTTTGCCAGGGCATTAGGCTGGTAATGATGTTCTTTGGCACAGGCAAGAACACGTTCACGAATATCCGGTGCTACGTTCATATTACCATTAAGTACACGGGAAACGGTTGGCTGAGAAACCTTGGTTAACTTGGCAATTTCTGTCATTGTAATCATAAGTTACACCATAGAATACGTATTCTTTACTAACAAACTTACTATAACACAGTTTAGAGTCCGTTTCTATTTGCTTGATTCACAAAAAAGAATAAATATTTTGTGAAAATTGACGATAGCAGGTTTTTCCCAATTATTGAATTATAATTAAGCGTTAAATGCCTGTTGCTGTGCCGTGTGAATAGTAACAAATGCCCGGATACATCAGCATAACTTACAAGAAAATGGTGGAATTTTCATGATTATTATGATAAACTATACATTATCAAGCGATAGGAGGATTGAATATGTACGCAGAATTTACAGATGATTTAATTACAGGAAATGAAACCATAGACACGCAGCACAAAGAGCTTATCGGCAAAATCAATGACCTTTTACGCAGCTGTGAAGAGCACGCAAACAAAGCCGGTGCTGCCAAAATGCTGAATTATCTGGCGGACTATACGGATTTCCATTTCAATGCAGAAGAGGCGCTCCAGGAGTCCATCGGTTATCCCGGTATTGAGGAGCATAAGAAAAAACATGCAGAATTAAGAGCAGCAGTCCAGGAACTTTATGACAGGCTGACCGAGGAAGAGGGACCCACAGATGGCTTTGTTGCTATGGTAAATGAAAAGGTAACGGACTGGCTCTATTATCACATTCAGACCTTTGACCGATCGGTTGCAGAATATAAATATATGAATGATAATACCGGGCGGATTTAACCGTCAGCAAAAACAGACAGCAGATACGCATCGTACCTGCTGTTCGTTTTATTGTGTTATCTTTTTATTGTGTTATCTTCTCAAAGTCGGAGGCCGGGTGTTTGCACAGCGGACAGATAAAATCTGCCGGAAGCTCCTCGCCTTCATAGACATAGCCGCACACCGTACAGCGCCAGACGGTTTTTCCGGAGGCAGGCTTTTGCGGCTGGGGCTTAATAGAGGAATGATAGTAAGCGTAGGTAGCTGAAGGTGCGGCAGAGAGCACTTCCATATCAGATACGGAAGCAATGAATAAGGTGTGGCTTCCCAGGTCGATGGTCTGCTCGGTCACGGCACTGATATAGCCGTTGCTTCCCGCAGTTACGTAGTAAAGGCCGTTGGCAGAACGCTTACAGTCTGGATAGCCGGAAAATTTATCCACATCTCGCCCGGATTGAAAGCCGAAATGCTGGAAAACGGAAAAGCTGGCCTCTTCGCTGAGAATGGACAGGTTGAATTTTCCGCTCTGCTTTACCAGATCATGGGTAAAGTTAGCTTTGTTGACAGCAATGCTGATTCGATTTGGTTCGCTGGTTACCTGTCCTGCTGTGTTAATAATGCAGCCGCTGTCTTGCCCTGCAGAAGCGGCGGTGAGCACAAACAGCCCGTAGCTTAGGTTATACATTGTTTTCTGATTCATATTCTCCTCCTTCGCCAATTTATAATTTTTTCGCCGGCAGCATAGTTATGTTATTCCCTCTGCCTTACGTATACCAATGGCGGCAGTTAAAATTTAAAATAATTTTATCATGAAGGAATTCCCCTGTCAACGGATGTTCGAGCGCACAGTTTGGATGCGGATATAGATAGTTCTTTAAAACCTTGAAAAAGTGTGACACAGCGAAAACGTAAATAATATTGATAGCAATCATGGAAAAGCGGAAGTCCTGCCTGCTTCTTTTGCTGTGTTTTTAAATAATGATGATGTAAATTATGTTGAACACCTATAGACAGATAAAAAGGATAAAGAAACATCCGCCAAGTAAATACGTCCAAACATATTCCGTAAATCCCCTGCATATGCTGTAAAAAACATATTCAGGGGGAAGACCTTGAAGGAGTATATCGAAGAGCGGGCGGTGGCCATAGCCAATTACATTATAGACCACAACGCAACGGTGCGGCAGACGGCAAGGAAGTTTGGGATTAGTAAATCAACGGTACATATGGTTGTAACAAAATAGAACGAGTGGTTTGGCGGGTGATGTAGTTGCTATGATGAAATAAGAAAGAGAAATGGAATCTGACAGCGAAAATATTTGAAAATCGATAGAGCCATCTTTTGGAACGGAAATCTGTTCTGAAGGATGGTTTTTTAGTTTATTGTCAAATGTTTAGACTTAGGAATGGATCTTAGGGGAAATTTAAAAGTAAAGTTAGAGTAAACCTTGGATGAACTATAAATTTAGATAGGAATAGAATTTCTAAAACAGGCTATATTTAATTTTAGGAATATGTTATACTTATCATTACAAGGTTTGAAAAGAATATAGGAATACTTATTTCAGCGGGATAATCTTTATATTGATTTTTTGCGGATGAAGGGGAAAAAGATGATTTTCTGAAACATAAATTTAAGTCGGCAAACGATAAGCGATGTAAAAAGAGAAGGGATGTGGCAATATGGCAAGAACGTTGGGCATAGGGAAGCAGGACTTTGAAAAAGTACGAAAAGAAAATGCCTTTTATATCGATAAAACAAAATTTATTCGGGAATGGTGGGAAAGCGAGGATGATGTGACATTAATAACCCGTCCCCGGCGTTTTGGAAAGACGTTGAATATGAATATGCTGGAAAAGTTCTTTTCTGTTCAATATGCGGGGCGTGAAGATTTATTTCAGGGATTAGCGATATGGGATGATGAAAAATACAGGATGCTTCAGGGAACTTATCCTGTGATTAGTTTATCTTTTGCCAATGTGAAAGAAAAAAGTTACGCAGCAACCGTTCGCAGAATCAATCAGATTTTGGCAAACTTGTATTCTGCAAATCGGTTTCTTCTGTATAATGGAAATTTGGACGATAGGGAAAAGAATTTTTTTCTATCGGTAGATGTGGGTATGGATGAAACGACAGCAACAATGGCAATTCATCAGTTATCGTTTTTTTTATCTCGCTATTATGAAAAAAAGGTTATGATTCTGTTGGATGAGTATGATACGCCGATGCAGGAAGCCTATGTGAATGGCTATTGGGATGAGTTGGTTTCCTTTACCCGGAGCATGTTTAATGCCGCATTTAAGACAAATTTTTGTCTGGAACGGGCAATCATGACAGGAATTACCAGAGTAAGTAAGGAATCTATATTTTCTGATTTGAATAATCTGGAAGTGGTCACAACCACGTCTGAAAAGTATGCAGATTGCTTTGGGTTTCGTGAAGAAGAAGTTTTCGCTGTATTGGATGAATATGGATTATCGGAAAAAAGACAGGAAGTAAAAACATGGTATGATGGGTTTACCTTTGGAAAACAAAAGGATATTTATAATCCCTGGTCCATCTTAAATTATCTGGATAAAAGGCAGATAGGAACTTATTGGGCAAATTCCAGTTCAAACAGTCTGGCAGGAAAGCTGATTCGGGAAGGAAGCCGAAATGTAAAAGAAAGTTTTGAGTTTCTTTTGCAAGGAAAGTCTATTATTATGGAATTAGATGAGCAAATTATTTATGATCAATTAGGTGAAGATGAATCGGCAATTTGGAGTTTGCTGCTTGCCAGCGGCTATTTAAAAGTAAAAAATAGAAGTACTTATGCGACAGAGTTTGGAGAATGGAAGCAGGAATATGAACTGGAACTGACCAATTTTGAAGTAGGGGCAATGTTCCGCCAGATGATTAGAAAATGGTTCAGTTGTTCCGCAGGAGGTTATAATGATTTTATCAAGGCGTTACTGCTTGATGATGTAAAAGGTATGAATGTTTATATGAATAAGGTGGCAATGGCTACCTTCAGTTATTTTGATACCGGAAAAAGTCCTTCGGAAGAAGCCCCTGAGCGATTCTACCATGGTTTTGTTCTGGGGCTGATGGTAGAACTTGCGGAACGATATGTGCTGACTTCTAATCGGGAAAGCGGATTTGGACGCTATGATGTGATGCTGGAACCGAGAGGGCCAGGGGATGTTGGGATAATTATGGAATTTAAGGTACAGGACAGAACGGAAGAGAAGGAACTTTCTGATACAGTGGATGCAGCATTGAAACAGATAAAAGAAAAGGAATATGAAACGGTATTGATAGAAAAAGGAATTTCCAGAGAGAAAATCCGCAGCTATGGATTTGCTTTTTGCGGAAAAGCAAAACCAGAAAGTCCAGAACATTCACAAATACAGTGTTTAATAGGTGGAGGAAAGCAGATTTCAAGTGATTTGACACAAGATTGACACAAGATTTTAAAAATGATAGGAGAGCCTTATAAAATATAGAGAGAAGAACTTTTTGAGAGTAGAGAAGATTCTTCTCTTTTTATTTTGTGTTTATAGGTACTGTCTGATACAATAGAGAATAGAGAAGGCTTTAAACAGAGTAATAGAGGGAGAGAGTGTGTGGATAGGGCTGAGTGTTGCGAGATACTAAGAAGAATATATGAGAGTGGAGAATGTGAGAAGGTAGGGCTGGAAATAAGAGTAAGGTCTGCAGTATTACATAAGTGGCTGGATGGAAAAATAAGTGTGCAGAGCTTCAATAAACTGATAGGTGGAGGTTATTTAGGTGTAAGCACTGGAAACTTGGTAGCTTACAGTTTATTGGTAATATTGGGTGAAGTAGATGAAAGGGAAGGGCAAAAAGAAGGACAAAGGAGTTTTCCTATTGATAGAATATATACGATAAACTGGTATGGAACACAAAGATACTGGTATAGAGAGTGGAAATGGCTGCTTAGAGAAGGCTTAGAGGGTGGAAGTAGAGAGTTAGTAGACTGTTTTGCTGGAAGTGGCTTTATAGGGCTATTAGGGGCAAGAATAGGCTATGAGAAAGTGTGGTTGAATGATTTAGATGCTGGACTTTATAACTATCATTTAGTGATGAAGGACGAAGTGGAATTTGAGAAGTTTGAAAGACTGATTACTGCAACTGGGTTTCCAAATAAGAAAATGATAGAGATGGTGGATGAGTATTTAGAAGGAGAGGAAGGGAAGCGATTTCAGAGAATAAACTGGAAGAAAGTTGTCTATCTGTTCTACCAGAAGCATTATAAGAAGGCAGGTATTGGTTCGATCAATGTAAATAAAAAGCTGATTGGAGAATATAGGGAAGAACTGGAAAAGACGCATAAACTTTATAAAAACGTGGAAGTAAGCAATTATCATTACAAAAAGCTCTTGAAGGAGAAGGAAAGAGAGATAGAGAAGATAATGTTTATCTTTGATCCTCCTTTTCTTGGTGGAAATCACAGAGGATACAATAAGTGCTTTACAGAAGGACAGCATTTAGGTATGATGAAAGAAATAGAGAGAATGAGTAAGTTAGGAAGCAGAATTGTGGTAGTTGGCTTTGATAATACAATGTATAGGGAATGTCTGGAAGGAAAGCTAGGATTTCAGAAGATTGAGTTTAAACGAGAGAGTGTGAATGGCAAGAGAGAATGTGTCTGGATAAACTGGAAAGTGAAGGTGGAGTGAGTGATGTGAGTGAAAGTTTCGGGAGAGGGAGTGTGAAGTGTTAATAAGATAATGGTTTCAGGGTGATGGTAATTAAGTTTAAGTAATTGTTGATTATTGATTCTCTGCAACTCGTATTCCTGGAGCTTGATTTCTGATCTCCTGCAACTCGTATTCCTTTGGTTATAAGGCTCTGAGATGGCTTGTGTGGCGTTTGAATGAAGATGGTAGGGAGAAGGAGGGTAAGATATTGAAAATGGCTTAAAATGGCTATTTGAGAGATTGTGATAGATAGCAAAAGTGATGGAAAGATAATAAGAATAAAGATTTGGATAAAATTTGATGACTTTAGGATGAGATAAAGTTGGGTAGAAAGTAGGTTAAAAAATTCCAAAAATGGGTGAAAGCTATATAGAATATGAATTTGAGTGAAGTTGTGGTAGTGAAAAATGCCAATTTTGAGGGCTATATAAAATAAGGGTTTGGGAAGCCTACTTTTGAAAATTGAGGGTAAAATTTTTCAATGTGAAGAATTGAAGATGTGAAAAAAATTAGTGGCGATTCTGCAAAGAAATTTTTGGGATGAGAATGGGAGGAACTTAGGAGATGGCAAGAAAAGGTCAAGTATTTACAGACTGGTGTAAAAACAAAGGATATGAGAGTGTGCTGAATTGCTTTGTTGAAGATATTAGTGAAAATATAACTATATCTGATGAAAAGACTGTATTAACATTCAAATGTGAAAAGTGTCAGCAAACAGCCACTTCTACTCCAAAAACAATAAGAGACAATATAGAAAAAGATAATGGTAAACTTATTTATAAAAATTGTCACAGAAATACGAAAATTATAAAAGGTGGAAAAACTGTACAAGACTGGTTAAATCAAAATGAAAATATAGAGTTTATTGGGGAAGTTATAGAAGATAATATAAACAAAGAAATAAATCCTTCAACAATAAGTA
>VSOC01000068.1 GCA_009774615.1 Lachnospiraceae bacterium | reverse complement strand
AAGCGGACGACAGGACAGCACCCGGGCGGAATTAACGTCCTTCCTCTGGGGGTGGATATTTATTCGTTTACCCCGGTGCAGCACCCGGCAAACGATATGACAACCTCCACGGTGACGACTCATTTTGATTACCATTCTATTGACCATAACCTCTTAAAGCTGGATATCTTAGGGCACGATGATCCGACCATGATCCGTATGCTCCAGGACTTAACCGGGATTGATCCGGTGCAGGATATTCCGCTGGACAGCAAAGAGGTGATGAGTCTTTTCCAGAATACCTCAGCCTTAAAAATCACCCCGGAAGATATCGGCGGATGTAAGCTGGGAGCACTGGGAATTCCGGAATTTGGTACGGATTTTGCCATGCAGATGTTGATTGACACCAAGCCAAAATACTTTTCTGACCTGGTGCGTATCGCCGGGCTTTCCCACGGAACGGATGTGTGGCTGGGCAATGCGCAGACCCTGATTTCCGAGGGAACGGCAACGATCCAGACCGCAATCTGTACAAGAGATGATATCATGGTGTACCTGATCAGCCGGGGCATGGAAGAGGGGCTTTCCTTTACGATTATGGAATCCGTGCGCAAGGGCAAGGGCTTAAAACCGGAGTGGGAAGCGGCGATGACCGAACATGGGGTGCCGGAATGGTATATCTGGTCGTGCAAGAAGATTAAGTACATGTTCCCCAAGGCCCATGCTGCCGCCTATGTTATGATGGCATGGCGGATTGCTTACTGTAAGGTATTTTACCCGCTGGCTTACTATGCTGCCTTTTTCAGCATCCGGGCGAAGGGATTCAGCTATGAACTGATGTGTCTTGGAAGGGAAAAACTGGAAATTCATCTGGCGGATTATAAGAAGAGAAGCGACAGCCTGTCGAATAAAGAGCAGGATACCCTCAGGGATATGCGTATTGTGCAGGAGATGTATGCCCGGGGTTTTGTGTTTCTGCCCATTGATATCTACCGGGCCAAGGCCGTGCACTTTCAGATTATTGACGGTAAACTTATGCCGTCCTTAAACAGCATTGACGGACTGGGAGAGAAGGCGGCGGAAGGAATTGCCGAGGCGGCCAAGGACGGCCCGTTTTTATCCCGGGAAGATTTTCAAAGCCGGACGAAGGTCAGCAAAACCCTCTGCGATTTAATGGCAGACCTGGGACTTTTAGGAGATTTGCCGGAGAGCAATCAGCTTTCGCTGTTTGATTTTGGGTAAAAAAAGGGGTTGCTTTCGGATAGAAAAAGACGGTGCTGTAAATGTGTAAACAGCAACAAAAAGACAGACACAGGCAGGATGCTTTTGTCTGTCTTTTCCTTTTTTACTTTTCCTATTTACTTTTCCTATTTACTTTTCCGTGTGCGGCAATCTCTGCCGGAAAAACCGTTTTTTGACTTCGCTCAGCTTAAAGGGAATCAGGGGATAAATATAGCTTTTTCCCGCAATGGTCTTATTAAATACAATGGCGCAAACCGAGAGAATCAGCCCTGCGAAGAACCCATACCAGTGGAAAAATGCCGTTAAAACCAGCATAATGATCCGCATAAATTTTAACGCATACCCCAGTTCAAAACTTGCCTGGGAGTAGTTTGCCACGGTGACGAACGCCATATAGAGCATGGTTTCACTCGAAAACCAGCCGGATTTTACGGAGTATTCGCCCATAACAATACCGGCGATAACGCTTAAAGGGGTTGTCAGCATACTTGGCGTATTGATGGCCGCCAGGCGCAGTCCGTCGATGGCAAATTCCAGCAAAAGAAGCTGGAAAAATACCGGAACATGCGGCGGATCGGAGAGGCGGATAAAGTCCAGCCAGGGGGGAATCGTATCCGGATTCTGTAAAAAAGCCAGCCAGAGCGGGGTAAGAATCAGGGTTAAAATCGAGATAGTCATCCGTGAAAGCCGCAGATAGGTTCCCGTAACAGGAGGGAAATAATAGTCATCCGCCTCCTCGATAATATCAAAAATGGAGGACGGCAAGATCATTGCAGCCGGGGAATTATCCACCAGAATAACGATATTTCCTTCAAGAATACTGGCGGCTGCTGCGTCTGGACGCTCGGAAAACTTAAATTTGGGAAAGGGGTTGTACCATTTATGCGGGTAGATACATTCGGCCAGGCTTTCCTGGTTCATGGTCAGGGCATCGACATGTAAGTTGGTGATTCTTTTTTTTATTCGGGCAAGAAGGTCATCATCCACCCGTCCCTGCATATAGCACACCGCAATGTCCGTGTGTGAACTTTCCCCGGCGGTTAAAATCTCCATTACCAGCTTCGGATCACGTATCCGGCGGCGGATAAGGGCCGTGTTGAAAATCAGGGTTTCAACAAAGCCGTCCCGGGAACCGCGCATAACCTTATCTTTTTCCGGTTCACTTACCCCGCGGGCAGGATAGGTTCGGCAGTCGATGGTCAGATAGCTGTCGTAGCCTTCGATCAGCATACAGGTGATGCCGGTAAGAAGCTGGGTAATCAGTGCACTCGTATCCGTTACCAGACCGATTTCTCCGTAAGGGATACATTTTTTGGAAAATCCGTGGGCATCTTCGGGCATGGCTTCTGGTTTTATGCCCTGGAAAACCTGAAGGATTTTTAATAAAACCTCGTCTTTTGTCATGCCATCGACAAAGAAAAGACAGCCCTTTCTTCCGCCGATTTCCACTACACGATAAACAATATCAAAGGATTTATCCGCCTGAAGAATGGTTTTCAGTTCTTCAAGTCTGACGGAAAAATCCTGGGCTGCATCCGTATTCATACATCTTCCTCCTTGTATATAGAGTACGATAAACCATTTAACCGCACATTTCCCGGATAAAAGACAGTATATCCATTTGTTGATTTAAACGATAGTGTAAATTTTTCCATAAAAATTGGGCGGAAAACATTGGATAAAATTGACAAGGATAGAAATAAAGATAAAAAAGAAATTGGAAAAAATTCATAAAAGTGATAAAAAATCTATTGACAGAAATGTAAAAAAATGCTATAGTTGCCAGGTAAGAAACACAAAAGAGTGTTTTCTTTAAAGTATTTTGGTATGGGGATGCCAAAAGGTAAAACTTATAGTGTGACGGTTTTGAACGTGACCAGAGGGCTGCTTTCTGTGGGGGAAAAGCAGTCCTCCTTTGTCTGTTCTCTTTTTTGTCTGTTCTGACCTTTATCTGTTCTGAGCATTCAGGCTATTCTTTGTTTGTTTTCTCTTTTATCTGTTCTGTCCATTCAGGAAATTTCACAGATCCGGCGAATAACCTCTCCGGCAATCATCAGCCCGGCGGCAGGAGGAACGAAGGAGATGCTTCCGGGCAGGCTGCGGCGTCCGGCTGCTTCTTTTTGCTCATCCTCTAAAACCTGCGGCGTAATTGGGATTTCCCGGGAATATAAGACCTTCAGGGAGGGAATCTGCCGTTTTTTCAGCTCCCGGCGCATTACCCGGCACAGCGGGCAGACGCTGGTGCTGAAGATATCGTCAATGGTAAATAATTCCGGATGAAGTTTATTCCCGGTTCCCATGGAGGAAAGGAGCGGGATGTGATGTACATGGGCATATTCAGCCAGGGCCAGCTTTGCGGCAACGGTATCGATGGCGTCGATGATGTAGTCAGGAACCTTTTTTGCATCCCGGATCAGATCTTCCATCAGGTTTTCCAGATTTTCGGGCAAAACAAAGGTTTCTCTGGTGATTACCCGGCAGTCCGGGTGGATATCGCCTATCCGCTCTTTTAAAAGTTCGGTTTTATATCGCCCGACGGTGCTTAAAAAGGCTATGGACTGGCGGTTGATATTAGTTAAGGATACCACATCGTTATCCACAAGGATGAGCGTTCCCACGCCGCTGCGGGCGAGGGCTTCAATGCAGAAGGAGCCGACGCCTCCTGCGCCGAAAACTAAAATGCAGCTTTTGTTCAGGCGATGAATATTTTCTGTGCCGATAAGCATTTCCGTTCGGGAAAATGCATGCAGGTTTGATTCAGGCATGGCTGTTCTCCGTTTCTTTTCTGACTTGTTCTTTTTTGACTTGTTCTTTTTTCTTCTGTTCTTCCACTAAATCTGCCAGGGTCGCATGATCGACAACATTGCTGATCGCGTCTTCTAGCTGCTTCCAGATACCAAGGGTGGCACAGCTATCCGCCCGCTTACAGAGATTTTTTTCATCTTCTAAACAGGCAACCGGAGAAAGGCTGCCTTCGGTGAGCCGCAGAATTTCTCCCACCGTATAGTCGGCGGCATCTCTGGACAGCCGATAGCCGCCCTGGGCACCCCGCATACTTTTAACATAGCCGGCTTTGCACAGGACGGTAACGATTTGCTCTAAGTATTTTACCGAAATCTGCTGGCGCTGCGCTACCTGGCTGATTTTTGTACATTCCTGCGGATGCATGGCAAATTCCAGCATCATACGGAGGGCGTAGCGGCCTTTGGTTGATATTTTCATGTGTATTTCCTCGGTTCTTTCCTTAATGTTCTCTATTCTTATAGGATTAACAGGATAGCCATATTGTACATGATCCTCTGCCGGATGTAAATGAAAACCCACTTTTTTTTCACGGATAAATATGGTAGAATGGTTGCAGTTCAATGTGTTTAATATTGAAATTGAAAAAGAAAATAGCCAAAGTACAAATATACAGGTGTACAGAATAGTCATGCCTGTATATACCTAAAAGGTAGGATGTGCCGTGAAAGGCGCACAGATTGGAGGAAAAGATGTTTAATGGATTTATTCGGGTTGCAGCGGCAACGCCTAAGATTAGAGTAGCCGATCCGGCTTATAATGCCGAACAGGTGATTCGGTTGATGAAGGAGGGGGAAAAGCTTCAGGTTAAACTCATGGTTTTTCCGGAACTCTGTCTGACCGGTTATACCTGTCAGGACCTGTTTTTGCAGTTTCCCCTGATTCGCAGGGCAAAGGAAGCATTAGCGGCGGTTATTGAAGCTTCAAAAGATGTGGACATGCTGATTTTTGTGGGTCTGCCCTGGGAGAGGAACAACAAGCTTTATAATGCCGCGGCAGCCGTAAGCGGCGGGAGGCTTCTGGGAATTATACCAAAAAAACATCTTCCGAATTATTCCGAGTTTTACGAAATGCGCCATTTCTGCCCGGGAGATGACGAGTGTGTCTATGCCTGGGATGAAGGCAGCAATGACTATATTGCTATGGGAAGCCGGATGGTGTTTCGGTGTGAAGAGTTTCCCCTGCTCTGTGTGGCGGCGGAAATCTGCGAGGATCTCTGGGTTCCCTGCCCGCCGAGTATCAGTCATGCCATGGCGGGTGCTACCGTGATTGTCAACTGTTCAGCCAGCAATGAAACGACAGGAAAGGACAGCTATCGTCATGAACTGGTGTGCGGGCAGTCGGCAAGACTTTTGTGCGGCTATGTTTACTGCAATGCAGGCGAGGGAGAATCAACCCAGGATCTGGTGTTTGGCGGTCAGAATATCATTGCCGAAAATGGAACCTGTCTTGCAGAGTCCGAGCGTTTTGTTCATGGGATGACGGTTGCCGACCTGGATCTGGAACGCCTGGACAGTGAGCGGCGAAGGATGAATACCTTTCCTTCTCCCAGTCAGGCGGCAAGAATGGCGGTTATGCCCGGGCAGGCAGAGAACGGAAAAGGAGAAACGGCCTATGAGGAGGTTCTTTTTCATTTAAGAAGTTTTTCTTTGGAGCACCTGAAAAGACCTGTTGACAAAGCGCCCTTTGTGCCGGATGACGCCGGGCAGAGAAGGAAGCGCTGTGAGGAAATCTTATCGATTCAGGCGATGGGGCTGAAGAAGCGCCTGGAACATACAGGCTGCTGTCACGCAGTTATCGGTCTTTCCGGAGGGCTGGATTCCACCCTTGCCCTGTTAGTTACTGTACGCGCCTTTGATAGGCTTGGGATTGACCGGAAACAGATTCACTGCGTTACGATGCCCTGTTTTGGGACAACCGACCGAACCTATCAGAATGCCTGCGCCATGGCGAGGCAGGTAGGTGCCAAACTGACCGAAATATCTATCCGAGAATCCGTTTCCCTGCATTTTAAGGATATCGGCCATAACCCCGAAAAACACGATGTAACCTATGAAAACAGTCAGGCCCGGGAGAGGACGCAGGTGCTTATGGATGTGGCTAATCAGGTAAACGGCATGGTTATCGGCACAGGCGACATGTCTGAACTTGCCCTTGGCTGGGCGACCTATAACGGCGATCATATGTCGATGTACGGGGTAAATGCGGGTGTTCCCAAGACCCTGGTTCGTCATCTGGTCCGCTACTATGCCGATACCTGTAAGGAAGAAAAGCTTGCCGGCGTTTTGCTGGATGTTTTGGATACCCCGGTAAGTCCGGAACTTCTCCCGCCGGAGGAGGGGAAGATTTCCCAGAAAACCGAAGATCTGGTGGGACCGTATGAACTTCACGATTTCTTTCTCTATTACATCCTCCGCTTTGGCTATATGCCATCAAAAATCTTTTATCTGGCATGTCTGGCCTTTGAAGGGGAGTATGATAAAGAGGTAATTTTAAAATGGCTGAAAGTATTCTACCGCCGGTTCTTTACCCAGCAGTTTAAGCGATCCTGTCTGCCCGACGGTCCAAAGGTCGGATCGGTAGCACTTTCGCCGCGTGGTGATCTGCGGATGCCAAGTGATGCATGTCAGAGGATCTGGGAGGAGGATTTGGAAAAACTTGGAAAGTAAATACAGAAAGAGGAAAAGCATATGATTAGCAGCACAGCAAATAAACAGGTTCGCCGGGTGGTAAATCTGGTCAAAAAGGCAAAGACCCGCCGGGAAGAAGACCTCTACGTGGTTGAAGGAATCCGGATGGTTTCCGAACTTGTGCCTGAACAGACAGAACAGATTTATGTGTCGGAAAGCTTTCTGAAAAACAAAGCCCGGGAAGAACTTTTATCCGGCTTTTCGTGGGAGGCAGTCAGCGATCCGGTGATGAAAACCATGGCGGATACACAGACCCCCCAGGGGATTCTGGCTTTGGTGAAACAGAAGCACTATAGCCTGGATGAACTTCTGCAGCCTTCCTCTGCGGGGGAAAAGGCCCATATCCTGATTCTGGAAACCCTTCAGGACCCCGGAAATTTGGGTACGATTCTGCGGGCAGGAGAGGGTGCCGGGATTACCGGGGTGGTGATGGACGAAACCACGGCCGATATCTATAATCCCAAGGTTATCCGCTCAACCATGGGTTCTGTTTACCGCGTGCCCTTCGTCTATGTTAAGGATCTGCGGGAAGCCTGCCAGAAGATAAAGAAGGCAGGGATTCATCTGTTTGCCGCCCATCTTGGAGGAAAAAACAGTTATGACCGGGAAGATTTTACGGTTCCCTGCGGATTTTTACTGGGAAATGAGGCAAAGGGGCTTTCCGAACCGATTGCCTCCCTTGCCCACACCTATATCCGTATTCCCATGGCCGGGAAGGTGGAATCTTTAAATGCTGCCGTGGCTGCGTCGATTTTAATGTTTGAAACTGCCCGCCAAAGGAGAGAGGGCGTTATGGCACGCACATGAACGCCAACAAGAAGGCGTTACCATTCACAGGTTCACAGCAGCGGGAAGGTTGCAGGGAAAAATTGTAAGGAATCATTAAGTTGCGGCGGGGAATGAAATGTGGTACGATATACAAGTAACCGATAATGGAAATATACATTATCGAGGGCTTAAAAATAGCTTAATGCAAAGAAAGGAGGGGCATGTATGGGCTTGATTGGATGGCTGGCAGCATTTATTCTTTTTATTGCCATTGAGATACCGACGATGGCACTGACAACGATCTGGTTTGCCGGAGGGGCGCTGGCCGGTTTGGTTCTTTATCTTCTGGGAGCACCCATGGAACTGCAGCTTGGGGCATTTGTGGTGATTTCTTTTGCATTACTGGCCCTGACCCGTCCCATGGCTCTGCGCTATATTAACCAGAAAACCAAAAAGACCAATGTCGAAAGTCTGATAGGCAGGCAGGCCAGGATTACGGAGCAGGTGGATAACCAGGAAGGGACAGGAACGGCTGTGCTGGACGGTGCGGAGTGGACGGCCAGATCTGCAGAAGATAATCTGACCATTGCCCCAAAAACTCTGGTTTGGGTAAAAGAAATCCGGGGGGTGAAGCTGATTGTGCTTCCTGTTGCCCAGAACCAGACTGACGGAATAACGAAACAATAAGGCATAGATTTGGCACAAAGAACATATACTGACAGAAGCGTCAAAATAGTTTTTTCGCTTTTGATGATTTGTTCCTGATGCGAATACCTTGATGTGCGGGAAAAAGAATACCTGTTTGTACCCAAAGAGTGGAACAGGCGGTGAAACGCACACGGAATGGAGGAAAAATGGGTGGTTTTTTAAGTGGTTTTATGGCAATTCTCCTGATTTTTATTATTGTTCTGCTGATATTGACGTCTTGTATTAAGATTGTTCCTCAGGCGCAGGCCCTTGTTGTGGAACGTCTGGGAGCCTATCTGGATACCTGGTCTGTGGGTGTGCATTTTAAGACCCCTTTCCTGGATCGCGTGGCAAAAAAGGTGAATTTAAAGGAGCAGGTGGCTGATTTTCCGCCCCAGCCCGTGATCACCAAGGATAATGTAACCATGCGGATTGATACGGTTGTATTTTTTCAGATAACCGATCCCAAGCTGTATGCCTACGGTGTGGAAAGCCCGATTATGGCGATTGAAAACTTGACGGCAACCACGCTCAGGAATATTATCGGTGATCTGGAACTTGACCAGACGCTGACTTCCAGAGAAACGATTAACGCCAAGATGCGGGCTTCCCTGGATGTGGCTACTGACCCGTGGGGAATTAAAGTCAATCGTGTGGAACTGAAAAACATTATTCCGCCGTCCAGTATCCAGGAAGCCATGGAGAAGGAGATGAAAGCCGAGCGTGAGCGCCGTGAATCCATTCTCCGCGCAGAGGGCGAAAAGAAATCGACAATTCTGGTTGCCGAAGGTAAGAAGGAGTCGGCGATACTGGATGCAGAGGCAGAGAAGCAGGCGGCGATTCTTCGGGCAGAGGCAGAGAAGGAAAAGAAGATTAGGGAAGCCGAGGGCCAGGCCGAAGCTATCTTAAAGGTACAGAAGGCACAGGCAGACGGTATCCGGTTTATCCGGGAGGCCGGGGCTGACGCAGCGGTGATTAAGCTTAAGAGTTTAGAAGCCTTTGCGGCTGCGGCGAACGGAAAGGCGACGAAGATTATTATTCCGTCAGAGATCCAGGGCATTGCCGGTCTTGCCAAGTCCGTGACGGAAACCGTGCTGGATAAGGCGGACACGATGTAGCCTATTCGTGCTGCAGATGAAAGCATTATCAGGATAAAAGTAAAAAATCATTATAAGTTCAGGAGAGGACTGTCACAGAGGGAAAGGAGCAGAACATGCATTCCGGCGATTTTTGTGACAGTTTTCTTTGCTTTATTTCGTATATTGATATAGAGAAGAAAAAATATTGCTGCTGCGAACGTGTGAACAGCAGCAATATATTAGGACAAAAAGGAGGCAGCTTTGATAAAACTTCAGCTTGATCCGACAAAAGAATATGGTATTGTCCTGGAAGGAGGGGGGGCGAAGGGTGCCTATCAGGTCGGTGCGTGGGCGGCGCTTTTAGAAGCGGGAATTAAGATTAAAGGGATAGCCGGAACCAGCGTGGGAGCCTTAAACGGTGCGCTGATGTGCATGGATGATCTGAGAGAGGCAGAGAAACTCTGGGATAATATTTCCTGGTCACAGGTTATGGATATCGACGATACTCTGATTGAGCAGTGGAAGGCCAGGGACTTTTCTTCACTTTCCCTTCACGAGCTGCTTGCCGAGGGAAAAAGGATTTTAAAAGACCGCGGGCTGGATATTACCCCGTTAAAGCAGCTGATTGAGCGGACAATTGACGAAGATAAGATTTTTCAGTCCGATAAAGAATTTTTTGTTTCTACGATTTCTCTTTCCGACCGCAAGCCTTTGATTGTGAATATGAAAGAGGTTGCCGAGGGGGAAATGAAAGATATGCTTTTAGCCAGCGCCTATCTGCCGGGATTTAAGCGGGAGAGGCTTGGCGGAAAGCTTTATGCGGACGGCGGCGGGGCAAATAATGTCCCTGTGGATGTGCTTGCGGATCGCGGCTATAAGGACATTATTGTTATCCGGATTTACGGCCTGGGCTATGATACGGAAAAGTCCTTTGTTATCCCGGAAGATGTTTCTCTTTACCATATTGCTCCAAGGCAGAACCTGGGCGGAATCCTGGAGTTTGATAAGAAGAAGACCAGAAGAAACCGGAAGCTGGGTTATCTGGACGGAAAAAGGCTTCTCTACGGGCTTGCCGGAAAGCGGTATTATATCGATGCTTCAGGGAGTGAGGCTTATTACTTTGACAAGATGATGTCAGAGGCAGAACTTCTTAAGGGCTATCTTATGCGGGGAATTCTCCAGGAGGAACTGGAAGAGCCTTTTGGTTACCGGAAGTACACCGAGGTGATTTTTCCGCGGCTTGCTCAGGAGTTCGGTCTGGAAAAGGACTGGGATTACCGGGATTTATATGTGAGCGTCTTAGAACATCTGGCAGGAAAACTCCGCATTTCCCGTATGCGGGTATACAGCGTGCCGGAATTGCTGATGAAGATTCATCATGGATTAAATAAAAGTAAGACGAGATAACACAAAACAGAAGTCTTGACATAGTCTTTCAGATATAGTAATTTAAGAGGAAGCAAAGGCGAAAATACGCTTGAAGCAGATATACCTGTAAAGAGAATAGACAGCATTATTGTAAAACACATACAGAATGGAGGAAGCCAGGATGGATTTAAGGGGAAGAAATTTTTTAACACTGAAGGATTTTACGAAAGAAGAGATTGTGTATCTTTTAGATCTGGCAGCGGATTTTAAGGAAAAGAAGAAAAAGGGAATTTTAGTAGACAGCCACAGAGGGAAAAATGTTGCGCTGATTTTTGAAAAGACAAGTACAAGAACCCGTTGTGCTTTTGAGGTGGCTGCCCACGATTTGGGGATGGGAACAACCTACCTTGACCCGAAGGGGTCGCAGATTGGAAAAAAGGAGAGCATTGCCGATACCGCAAGGGTTCTTGGACGGATGTATGAGGGGATTGAGTACCGGGGCTTTGGACAGGAGATTGTGGAAGAACTGGCAAAATATGCCGGTGTTCCGGTCTGGAACGGACTGACGAACGAATATCATCCTACCCAGATGCTTGCCGATATGCTTACGATCCGGGAACAGCTTGGCCGTCTTGAGGGCGTTAAGCTGGTCTACATGGGCGATGCACGCTACAATATGGGAAATTCCCTGATGATTGCCTGTGCAAAGCTGGGGATGCATTTTGTGGCCTGTGCGCCTAAAGAATATTTCCCCAATGAGGAACTTACGGCACAGTGCCGTGAATATGCCGCTCTTTCCGGTGGTCAGATTACACTGACCGAGGACGTTTCTGAGGGGACGAAAGGAGCTGATGTTATCTATACGGATGTCTGGGTGTCCATGGGTGAGCCGGATGAAGTCTGGGAGGAGAGAATCCGCGCTTTAACCCCCTATAAGGTAACTGCCAAGGTGATGGATAATGCCGGTGCGCAGGCGATTTTCCTGCACTGTCTGCCTTCCTTCCATGATTTAAAGACCACCATAGGAAAAGAGATGAGCGAGCGGTTTGGAATTCAGGATATGGAAGTAACCGATGAAGTCTTTGAATCTGCGCAGTCCAAGGTTTTTGAGGAGGCAGAAAACCGGATGCACACCATTAAGGCAGTGATGGCGGCTACTCTGCGTTAGTATGCTGTTTTATTGATGTTCAGCCGAAAAGCTACACGGCTACATACTTAAAAGCAAAGGAAGTAGGTTTATGCAGGGACAAGGAGCAAACGGACGGAGCCGCACCAGCAGGAGGATGGGATTTTTCCTGGATGTGCTCCACATCGGCATAGGAAGTATTATCGTTATCTTAGCCGTGATTTCATTTTTGAATGCAGAAAATAATCTGGTTCTCTTTCCTGTGATTTTTATGCTGGCTGCCGTGTTAAACCTGGTCAACGGCTGGGTAAAAATTCGTCAGAGCGGACGGGATAAAAAAAGAATCGCCGGGGGGGCAGGGCTTCTTTTCTTTGGAATTGCCCTGGCTGTACTTTCGGGAATCAGCGCATTCAGTATATGGAGGTAGGACGAGCGATTAGAGGATGAAGACAAAGATATTGACCATATTAAAGGAAAACGGCGGCTATGTGTCCGGACAGGCCCTCTGCAGTCAGCTTGGCGTGTCCAGGACGGCGGTCTGGAAGGCGGTGAAGCTGCTTGAAGAGGAAGGCTGCCGGATCGAGGCTGTGCGTAACAAGGGCTACCGCCTGCTGTCCGTGGAGGACGGGATTGGCGGGGCGCAGATAGGAAGTCTTTTAAAGACGAAGTACATGGGAAGGAAGCTGGTTTATTTTCGGGAAACGGATTCCACGAATATCCAGATCAAGAAGCTGGCCGAGGCAGGAAGTCCGGAAGGAACGCTTGTGGTGGCAGAAAGCCAGACCGCAGGGAAGGGAAGAAGGGGAAGAAGCTGGTCTTCACCTGCGGGAAGCAGTATTTACATGAGTTACCTGCTTCGCCCGAAGATTCCGCCCTACAGTGCGTCTATGCTCACCCTGCTGGCGGGTATGGCCTGCGTGACGGCAATTCGGGAGGAAACCGGGTTGAACTCTGCGATTAAGTGGCCTAACGATCTGGTGATTGGCGGAAAGAAGATCTGCGGTATTCTTACCGAGATGAGTACGGAGCTGGAAGAGATTCACTATATTTTCACCGGAATAGGAATCAATGTCAACCAGACCAGCTTTCCGCAGGAAATTCAGGAAACGGCAACTTCGCTGAAGCTGGAGAGCAAAAAACCAGAAGAAATCAGCCGCAGTGCTCTGATTGCTTCCTGTATGAAGCGGTTTGAGCATTACTATGAAAGGTTTTTGCTTTCCGGAGATTTTTCGGAATTAAAGGAAGAATATGAAGGGATGCTGGCAAATCTGGGACGGGAGGTTCTGGTTTTAGATCCGGCAGGGGAGTATAAGGGCATCTGCCGGGGCATTGATAATAAAGGACAGCTTCTGGTTGAACTTGGCGACGGCAGCAAAAAAACGGTTCTCTCCGGTGAAGTTTCCGTGCGGGGGATTTACGGCTATGTATAGGGAGAGCATCGGGAAAGCGCAGGAAGAGAAAGACCGGAGAGAGCGGGCAGGAGAGCAGCATAAAGAGAAAGAACAGGAAGAAAAAGAAGGGCTTTCTGAGGGGGAACGCATCCGGGCGATGAAAGTTCCGATGAATGCATGGTTTGAACAAAATGCCAGAGATCTTCCCTGGAGGAAAAACCCTTCCCCCTATCAGGTGTGGGTGTCGGAAATAATGCTTCAGCAGACCCGGGTGGAAGCGGTAAAGCCTTATTATCAGCGCTGGATGGAAAAGTTTCCTTCGATTGAAGTGTTAGCCGGGGCGGAGGACGACGTTCTGATGAAGATGTGGGAGGGGCTTGGCTATTACCGGCGGGCAAAAAACCTAAAGGCAGCGGCGGTGAAGGTTTGCAGGGATTATCAGGGCAGCCTTCCTGCCTCCTATGAAGCCCTGCGCAAGCTTCCGGGGATTGGTGAATATACGGCAGGAGCCGTTGCTTCCCTGGCCTTTGGCATCCCTGTGCCTGCAGTTGACGGAAATGCTCTTCGCGTGCTTTCCAGGCTTTTGGGAAGCTTTGAGGATGTGAGTCTGGATAAGACAAAAAAGCGTTTTGCCGGGCTGCTTAAAGAAAACATGGATAAAGAACGGCCGGGGATCTTTAACCAGGGATTATTCGAGGTGGGAGCCATGCTCTGCCTTCCCAAAGGGGAGCCGCGGTGCACGGAATGTCCGCTGGCTCATCTGTGCGTGTCGGCAAAGAAGGGGCTGTGGGATAAAATTCCGGTGAAATCTGCAAAAAAGGCACGCCGGATTGAAGAAAAAACCGTGTATGTGATCTGCAGTAAAACCAAGGTGGCCCTGCAGAAACGCCCGGATCACGGGCTTTTGGCCTCACTCTATGAATTTCCCAACCAGGAAGGAACGGCAATGATCTATACGCCCTACCAGGCAGAAGAGAAGCTGGGGCTGGAGCCGGGGAGCGTGCAGTCAGTGTATGCGCTTGGAGAGGCTAAACACATCTTTTCTCATGTGGAGTGGAGGATGGTCGGCTACCACATTGAGATAGACGGTGAACTGCCCGAAACCTGGATTTGCGCGGATATTCGGGATTTAGAAGAAAAATATCCCATTCCCAGTGCATTTTTAGCGTATAAGAAGGCTCTGTTATAGGTAAACTAAGAAAAAGGCGGTTGTTTCGATGAAGAGAATGCTTTTTATTGTTAATCCCCGGTCGGGCCGGGAACAGATAAAAACCAGACTGCTGGAAATTTTGGATTTATTTTCCAGGGAAGGCTGGCAGGTACAGGTTCATATTACCCAGTCGCCCAAGGATGCCACAGCCATAGCCGAAAAGTACGGCGGGGAGCATGAACTGGTGGTCTGCAGCGGCGGGGACGGAACATTGAATGAGGTTATCGGCGGCCTGGTGGAACTGGAAAAGCCCCCGCTTCTAGGCTACATCCCTGCCGGTTCCACGAATGACTATGCTTCCAGCTTAAGGATTCCCCGAGATATGATGGAAGCGGCGGCAAATGCAGTGGCAGGAAATCCGTTTTCAATTGATATCGGGCAGTTCTGTCAGAAACAGCATTTTGTCTATATCGCTGCTTTTGGCGCTTTTACGGAGGTTTCTTACCAGACACCACAGGATAAGAAGAATATTTTAGGGCATCAGGCGTATATTCTTGAAGGGGTAAAAAGCCTTGTTTCACTGAAAACCTATCTGATGAAGGTGGAATGGGACGATGAGGTGCTCGAAGAAGAGTTTGTCTTTGGCATGGTAACGAATACCATCAGCGTAGGCGGCTTTAAAGGGCTGGTAACGCAGTCTGTGGCATTAAATGACGGGGAGTTTGAAGTCCTGCTTATCCGCAGGCCCAGGACGCCCATCGATTTAAGCAATATTATTTCCTATATGTTTTTAAAAGAAGAACCAAATGACTACGTCTTTAAGTTTAAAACCAGGAAACTGAAATTCACCGCCGAAACTCCGGTGGACTGGGTGCTGGACGGGGAGTTTGGCGGAAGCTTTAAGGAAGCGGAGATTGTCAATCTGAAAGAAAGGATGGACATTCTTATCCAGCCGCCAAAGCCCGAACAGGAAACAAAAGGATTTCTTTCCATGAAAATCGAGAAAATTGTTGAAAAATGATTTCTTTTCGTATATAATGAAGAGTTGTGTAGGAATTGTTATCTTAGAATAAACTTAATGGCAGTAGTAACCAAAGTGCGAAAGGACGTATTAAGTGGAGAAGGACAATTTTTTAGAGAAGCTGGGCAAACTCGTTGAATTCGCCAAGACAAGGCATAATGCCCTGGATGCAACAGAAATTAATGATTTCTTTGCCGGCGACAGCCTGTCCCCGGAGCAGATGGACCAGATTTATACGTATCTGGAGAACCGCAACATTGATGTGGTTCCGATACTGGATGAGAATGCATTATCTGACGATTCATTGCTCCTGGACGACGCAGACGATAGCTTCATGAAAGATGCGGAAGATGAAGAACTGGATATTGACCTGGACGCCGTTGACCTTTTGGAAGGTATAGGGACAGAAGATCCGGTGAGGATGTATCTGAAAGAAATCGGAACGGTTCCCCTGCTCAGCGCAGAGGAAGAATTAAGACTGGCAAGGAGAAAGGCAGAAGGCGATGAGTATGCCAAGGAGCGCCTGATTGAAGCAAACCTGCGCCTTGTGGTCAGCATTGCCAAGCGATATACCGGAAGAGGGATGAGTTTCCTGGATTTGGTGCAGGAGGGAAATCTCGGCCTGATTAAAGGTGTGGAAAAATTTGACTATACAAAAGGGTACAAGCTAAGTACATATGCTACCTGGTGGATTCGTCAGTCGGTTACAAGAGCGCTGGCTGATCAGGCGCGAACCATCCGCGTTCCGGTGCATATGGTTGAAACCATCAATAAGATGTCCAAGATGCAGAGGAAGCTTACCCTGGAACTGGGCTATGAACCTTCCGTTGCAGAGCTGGCCGATGCCCTGGAGATGTCGGAAGATAAGGTAATGGAAATTATGCAGATTGCCAGAGAGCCTGCTTCCTTAGAAACACCTATCGGCGAAGAGGATGATTCCAACTTAGGTGATTTCGTGGCGGACAGCAACGTGGTTACGCCGGAAGGGAACGTGGAATCGGTAATGCTCAGAGAGCACATCGATGCTCTTTTGGGTGATCTGAAAGAGAGGGAACGCCAGGTTATCGTGCTGCGTTTTGGTTTGGAGGACGGACATCCCAGAACCTTAGAGGAAGTGGGAAAAGAGTTTAATGTAACCAGAGAGCGGATACGCCAGATTGAGGCCAAGGCATTAAGAAAGCTTCGGAATCCCGTAAGAAGCAAGAGAATCCGGGATTTTCTGTAGGCTTATCCAGGGCAGGAATCCGGATAAATAAAGACAGGTTAAATGCGGAGCAGAGTATACAGAGCATGTGTAGTCTGCTCTTTTGCTTGGTTGTGCATGGTTTATTTTGGAGGCGAAAGAAGGGCTGCTCTGGCTGTAGACACGCACTGGCACAAAAGATTTAAGGGGAAGGATTATGGCAGAAATGAAGAAAAAAAACAAATGGAAATGGGCAGCAGCACTTGTTTTGGGGATCGTTCTGGCTGTTTTATTCGAGGGGATTATTGCTTTGTACCGGGTGAACAGGGGCTATGGGAATGAGAAAACAGCCTTTTTGCTGGCTGCGGAATCCGGGAATGACTATGTTGTAGGGGAAAACGGAACGCTCTGGGTGAAAACAGGGATACAGCCCTATATGCTTTTTCATCTTAAAGAGGATCTGGGGCACGTTCATATTCGGTTTAAAGAACCCTTAGCCCAGGAGATGAATATCTCCTGTTATTACGCGCAGAGCGATGCATTCCATGTGCTGCAGCAGAAAAATGCTTACCTTGTGGAAGGGACAACGGAAGCTTTTTTTTCCGTTCCTTTTGGAAACTGGGACAGCTACCGCCTGGGGATTGACGGAGATTTTGTATTGGAGTCCATTGAGGGAGTTAAGTCCGTTCCTCTTTCACAGATAAAGACAGAGCAGGTACTTTTACAGGCAAACGGGGTAAGATTTATTCTTTTTCTCCTGCTGTTTGTTTGCGGGGGTCTGTTTCTTGCCGAAAAAAGGGAAGGGAGAAAAAAAAGCAGGGCAAGCGAAGGAAAGCCCCGGATGGTTTACATGGACGGAATCCGTGTCTTTGCAACTTTTATGGTGATTGTCGTTCATGTGTGGGGTGCCCTGGAAAAAATGAGTGTTCTCCAGGAACAAAAAGGGGTGTATTTTCTGTTTTTAATCGGTCAGTTTATCTCCATAAGCTGCAACCCCTTATTCTTTATGTTAAGCGGGGCATTGCTTCTGCCCTGGAGAGAGGAGAGTTTTTCCGTTTTTGTGCGGAAACGGCTGGCGAAGGTAATACTCCCTCTTCTGGTTTACGGAGGGGTTTACATTATCCTGCTCTCTGCATCACAGTTTTCGGTGCAGGAGTGGACAACCGTCTATGTGTTATCAATGCTTCGGGGAAACGTGCGTATGGCACCGCATCTGTGGATGGTGTTTGAACTTATTGCCATGTATGTTCTGGTGCTTCCGCTGCGCAGCCTTTTAAAGAATGCTTCGGAACAGACCGAAAAGCTTCTGACCCTCTTCATCCTTGTGCTGATGGGTGTTTACAGCGTAAGCCATTACTGGAAGATTGACCTGGCATTTTCCACATTTTTAAACGGATGGACAGGTGTTTTCCTTTTGGGTTATCTGATGAACCGAAGCTGGATGCGCCGCTATGACCGCCTCTGGATGACGGGGGGAGTTCTGGGCCTGGTGCTGGGCGTGGCATTTTCCATGATGGCTGGAAGCAGTAACCGCTATGTTTTTGGAACATCAATCTTTGTTCTGCTGATTGCCTGCGGGATTTATTCGGCGTTTTTCTGTCTGGAGAGCTGTTTGCAGAAATGCAAAGGGATTTTGCTTTTCCTTGGCAAATACAGCTATTCCGTATTGCTGATTCACTGGTTCGTGCTCTATAATGTCCTGTTTATCCAGGGCATGTCCCCGCTTATGCCCAAGGTGTTCTTTGTCCTGCTGTCCGTAAGCTTATGCAGCCTGCTTTCTTTTGTCCTTGCTTTTTTTACCGACCATATGGTTATCGCTGTCTTAGAACGGGGAATCAGCCAGGCAGCAAAAACCATCCGGAGGCTTTTTAAGCGACGGGAAGCGGTTCGGGGCTGAGTAAGAGAGCTCCGTTTTTCGTTGCTGTGAATGAGGGAACAGTAACGGTTTTTATGCACACAAGCCATTTTTTTCCATACTATAGGTACAGAGAAGTTACGGTTAATGTAACTCTGCAAACAGGGGCCGCTATAAGAGAAATTCGTTGCTGCGACATGTGAACAGTAACGAAAATCCCGGCATCTGTTTGCAGGATTCTTGAAAAACCATAAAAGGAGAATGGCTGATGAGTATAGATATTTTCTGGGGGATTTTAATTCCGTTTATAGGAACAACCGCAGGTGCGGCCTGTGTGTATTTTTTGCGGGGAGAGCTGAATGCGCGGGTACAGAAGGCTCTGTTAGGTTTTGCCTCGGGGGTAATGGTGGCAGCCTCTGTGTGGTCTTTGTTAATTCCGGCAATGGATATGTCCGAGGAACTGGGAACGTTATCATTTCTTCCGGGGGTGGCCGGTTTTTGCCTGGGTATATTTTTCCTTCTGGTGATGGATCGGATAATTCCGCATCTTCATCTGGGAACCGATGCCCCTGAAGGACCGGCAAGCTCCCTGGCAAAAACCACTATGCTTGTTTTGGCAGTAACGCTTCACAACCTGCCGGAGGGGATGGCTGTGGGCGTGGTATTTGCCGGGGTGCTGGCAAAGGAAACAGGAATAACCATGGCAGCGGCATTTGCATTAGCCGTGGGTATTGCCATTCAGAACTTCCCGGAAGGAGCCATCGTTTCCATGCCGTTAAAGAGCGTGGGGATGAAGAAGACGAAAGCATTTCTCTGCGGCAGTGCTTCAGGTGTGGTAGAACCTATCGGGGCATTTCTCACCCTGCTTTTGTCCGCCTATATTACCCCTGTGCTTCCCTACCTTCTTTCCTTTGCCGCAGGGGCGATGATTTATGTGGTAGTGGAAGAGTTGATTCCGGAATCCGCAGAAGGAGAACATTCAGACTTGGGAACTATTGGATTCTGCGCAGGCTTCTTAATTATGATGGTTTTGGATGTTGTTCTGGGGTAAGGAAGGAATAAGAATAAAAAAAGAAAACGAGTATACGTATAAGGGGAAGCCTGTTCTTTGGCTTCCCCGGGTAAGAAGAGGATGGAATTAATGAATAAGTGTAAATGTGGCGGAACGCTTTGCATTGATGTAGGAGATAACATTGTGGATGGTAGATATAGGTGGTATGTGTCTTATCATTGCAATAATTGTAAGATTGATACAGAAATGGATGGTGGTGAGATAGATACTGTTCCTGATGAGATTAAGGGATTAATTATAAAAAGAGATGGAAGGTGGGGATTATATAGTTCATCAAGCGGCTTGAAAATAAAATATTTACTTAAAAAAATGTTGAAGAACAATGATAGTTCAGTACTGTCCAAAGA
>VSOC01000067.1 GCA_009774615.1 Lachnospiraceae bacterium | reverse complement strand
CGTATGCACTCAAGGATTCCCGTTTCAACATTCCCAATACAATCAAGTCAATGGTCGCCATTTAAAATCCCTCCTTTCAAATCCAACCATGTGCCTGAATTGCTGTTCCATTCTTTATCCCATTCTCCCTCATCCACTATCGCATCAAACACAGGCTCAATGAAAGTCTGAATCTCCACAATTACTACCTCAAATTCAAGCGTAACATCTTTAATATTTTTCAAAAAATATCTCTAATACACATAAATTTTTTATCGCTTGTGTGCTTTACTACATAAAATCAGACCTACTTGTCCACAATAAAACAAATAGGTCTGACACAATTTAACCTGCTATATCAAATCTCGTTGAAGCAATGCCGTATATTGTTATCGTTCTCTCCGTATCTCTAACCTCGATAGAATAAGGCTTCCCGACATTCCCCGCATCCTCACTTTCATCATACTTCTTTATCCTCTCAAACGTCGAGAAGCTATGTATCGGAAACCCCACCGTATCATGCCCGTCCCAAAATACGGTAAGCGGAACATTACCGCTGCTTCTCTGGGTACAGAAGAATTAGGCCACCTGGAAATCATCGGTGCCATTGTTCATCAGCTGACGAAAAACCTGACCCCGGAAGAGATTGAAGCCTCCGGTTTCGGTCCCTACTATATCGATCACACGGTGGGCGTATGGCCGCAGGCTGCGGGTGGTGTTCCTTTTAATGCCTGCGAGTTCCAGGTCAAAGGTGATCCGGTTACGGATTTATTTGAGGATTTGGCAGCAGAGCAAAAAGCCCGCAGCACCTACGAAAATATTCTCCGCATGGTAAAAGACCCGGATGTTGCCGATCCCATCCGCTTCCTGCGCAAACGGGAGATTATCCATTTCCAGCGCTTTGGTGAGGTTCTCCGCGATGTTCAGGAACATTTAAACAGTCGGAATTTCTATGCCTTTAACCCTGCTTTTGATCTTCCCCAGGGACCTAACTGCAGTTCTTATCCGGAAAACAATAATCCGGCACCTGCACAGCCGGTTCAGCGGCCATCCGGAACTTATCCAAGCAGCTGCCAGAGCTGCATGAATATTACACAGCTTTAGACATGCAGCTTTAGATATACAGCTTTAAACATGCAGCTTTAAACATCAGACGGGATGGCCATCTTCACTTCTGCCATCCCGTCTTCAAACAAAAATCTTCCTAAAAATTTTTCTACCTCTTCATGCGCCCACAAGTGGTCATACCGCCATAAATAAAAGTCTGCCGGGCGCACTTGGAATACCTGAACTTAGACCGCCTAGTCGGCAGTGAACTTTTACAGTAAACTTACATTTTAAATAATCTCAATCTGCCTGCGCAGTTCCACCATTTTCTCGTCTAATTCTGCAACAACCCTGGAATATTCCCTTAACTCATTTCCAATAAGTACAGCTTCTTTTTTTCCTTTTTTATAGCGAAGTTCATGATCGACACCTGCCCAGAAATCCATTGCCGTTGTTCTAAGCTGAATTTCTGCTCTGACCTGGCTTGTTTCTCCCTGAAAGCAGACAGGGATCTCAACAATTAAATGCAGGCTTCGGTATCCTGAAATTTTAGGATAACGCACATAATCCTTTTTCCTGATAACGGTTACATCCTGATGCTGGCACAGGATATCGGCTACCCGGTAGATATCATCTTCAAATGCACAGACGGCCCGGATGCCAAGAATATCGCTGATCTTTTCTAATGCTTCTGTATATTCCGGCTTAATCCCCTTTTTTTTACATTTTTCTCGAATGCTCTCGATGCTTTTTATCCGGCTGTAAATGTTTAGAATAACATTTCTTCCCAATTTCAGAGATAATTCTGCATTTGCCATCGTTAATTTTGCCGTCAGCAAGCTGAGTGCACACCGGCTTTTTACCTGAAATGTACGCTGTTTAAACCTGTTTAAGTTCTGTTCCATTGTTTTATCTTCCCTCAATTCATTCTTTTGCTTGATTTTTTGCGGATTTTTCGTCGCTGTGAAGCTGTGAACGGCAACCATTTTTCTTTATTGCACCTTTAAAACCGCACAATAAAAGAATATGCAGCAAAAAGAAAAATATGAATTATTCTTTTTCATTGCTTTTTTTTCCTATTTCGTATACAATAATAAGAGCAAATAATTTTAAACATGAGGAGATGGCAAGATGCTGTGGTTTCAGAAGAAAAATAAAACAGACCAAAATAATGATCGGGAACATACGACCGAATATTCCGCCGGTTCTGAGGATTCCTTTGTCGATAAAAAAGAATTCGGGAGGAAAGATTGTCTTGAAAACCTGGATGAAGTGCTGACTTCCAAAAGCAAGGGCACTGTGCTCAAACTTTATATTGAGAATTTTAAACGTCTGAACCAGGTTTTTGGCTACCTCTACTGCGAAACATTGCTGACGAAAATCATCCGCTATCTGCAGAGAGAAACCGGCTATGTGGTATACCGTTATATCGGTGTGGAATTTATTATTATCATGGAGGATTGCCCGCATGGACAGGCGGTGTCTATCGCAGAAAATATTATTGAACGCTTTGACCATGTCTGGAAGGTTGAAGATACCGACTGCCTGTGTTCTGCGCAGATTGGCCTTTGTTCCTATCCCGGGCCGGCAGGGACAGCTGATGAACTTTTAAAATGCCTGGATGCAGCAATCACCAAAGCAACCGAACTTGGCCAGGGTCAGATTATCAGCTACGATTCTGCCCTGCACATGGAAGTGATGCGCAAGCAGATTATCGGACAGTATCTGCGGACAGCTCTGGAAAACCGTGAGATTGAAATACGCTACCGCCCCACCCTGCACAATGAAAAGGGCTTTTTTACCCGTGCAGAATTTTATATGCGGGTGTTCGTCCAGGGCATAGGCATGGTTGGCGCAGGGGAGTTTCTTCCAATTGCTGAAGATTCCGGGCAGATCCGCCTGGTGGAATATTTTGCCCTGCACCAGGTAGGACGATGTATTGCCAGTCTGATTGAACGGGGAAAAGAGTTTGACTCCATCTCCCTTCCCATCTCTTCCATCCTGCTCTTACAGGAAGATTTTTTAAGCGAAGTAAAGAGTGTTATTGAAACTTATAAGATCCCAGAGGGCAAGCTTGCCATTGAAGTTACGGAAAATGCCCTGACGACGGCTTATTTAACGATTAATTCAATGATGCAGGAATTAGAAGCCCTGGGTGTTGAACTGATTTTAAATGATTTCGGCACAGGCTATTCCAGCATTGCCGGTATTTTGGACTTACCGGTGCACACCTTAAAGCTGGAGCGCTCCTTTGTCTGGCAGCTGGAAACCAATCCTAAGTCCCGTCATATTATTGAGGGATTAATTGATATTGCCAGAAACCTGGGGCTGAACATTATCGCCGAAGGCGTGGAAACCGAAAACCAGGTGCAAATCTTAAAACCCTGCCAGTATCTCCAGGGCTTTTACTACTCTCCTACGGTTACCGAAGAAATTTTAATGGATGTTATCGGCACAACACCGGATGAATCCATGGCGATTATCACACAGGAAAAGGAAAATGCAAAGCGATAATTCTGTCCGAAATATTTAAAAGGCATAACCATCAGGAAAATCGGAAATAAACCGGCAGCAATGAAAGGGATTCCTTTTTATGCTGTCGGTTTTATGCTATTTTGCTCTTGCCGGATCGTGTCTTTTTTGTTCTGACTGAACCTGCCCTTTTGTTTTGGCTGTTCGTATCTGTTATTCCAGGTAGTCCAGCGGGTCCATGGCCTGTTCGCCTTTTCTCAGTTCCATAAAGACATTGGGACCTTCTACGGTATAATATTTTGTCGGTTCGGCCACATAGCCCATGATCTGTCCTTTTTCCAGATACTCGCCGGTAACTGCCGAAACTTCCTTTAATTGTCCGCAAATCAGGGAATATTCATCGCCAAGATCCAAAATCAGATAGTTTCCGATTTCCTCATTGACCCCGGTTTCCAGGACGCGGGCATTGGCTGGAGCCGCCACGGGCTGGCTCACCTCTCCCTGGATAACAATCCCGGAATTACACTTGTACTGTTCCAGCGTAGGAAAGTAAATCGTAGAATCCATGCTGTAATCCAAAAGGACATTGCCTTCCACCGGCCACATCATGGACTGGGTCTGGGCAAAATTCAGCACCAGTGCCGAAGCGGCATCCATTCCTGCTCCTGCCGGCTCTGCCTCGGTTTCCTTTGGCTTAGCTGCCTGTGTTTCTTTTACTGCATTTTCCTTCCCTGCATTTTCTTTTGCCTTTGTTTCTGCCGGTTTGGTCTGTGCGGCTGTTGTTTCCTTTCCTGCATCGGCCAGTTCCTGGTTCTTTGCTGCTTCGGTTTCTTCTTTTGCTGCATTTGAATGCCCTGCATCCGGCAGGCTTTCTTCTTTCTGCCCGTCCACTAAATGTTCCGGGCCGCCCTCCATATTTAAGTAAGGGCTTTCTTCCGTATTTCTCCTCTGAAGGGTTATCACGCCTGCTGCCGCTACAATAGTCAACAGGCCCAGTACCATCATTACAAGGATGAGTTTATCCTTGAATAATTGATTAACTCTCTCTTTCACGTTTATCACCTCGGTAATAGTCTTACCAAAGTGCGCCGACTTATTCATTTGACCGAAGATTTTTTACTATTTTTATGTTCGCACCCTTCGGATCAAAGAACTATTTATCTTATCTGTCTTCATTCACAGCATCAGTATTTTGTCCTATACCCGGTTCGGAACGATCTAATGCATCGGGCGCGATATCTTCTGCTTCAAGGGATGTTCCCGGATAAAAATAATCCAGGAGTTCGCGGTAAGTCCATCCCTCCTGCGCCTTTTTGTTCGCCGCAAACTGGCTGAACCCGTAGCCATGACCGATACCCTTGACCTCAGCCCGGATATTTCCCCCATAATCTTCAAAAGAAAAACAGGGCGACTGAATTCCCAGGGCATAGCGCACCTCATCTCCGCTGAACTGCACATTTCCAATCTGTACCTGGGTCACATAGCCCGAGGAATCTCGTCCTCCGATTTGAATCATCCCTGGAACCTGATCGGCTGAAACCGGACCGCCGTCAGGAATGGCACTAATCAGCCGGGAAAACTCCTCCGGTGTCCATTCTTTAAGCTGCAAAAAATTATCAGACGTTAAATCCTCCGGACAGTTCACCGCGGCAAGATAAGGGTGACTTTCATCTCCCGGCCGTGTACTTCCTGCACTGCACCGGCAAAACAGGGCATCGGCGTACTCCCCCTGCCAGCGCAGAACCTCCCCCCGGGTTTCTTTTATCGCCTCTTCCACTCTCTGGTAAAATGCAAGATAATTTTTTGTCCCCCAAAGCTTTTCCAGCTGCACCTGCCCAAGATAATCCATGTCCAGCGCCGATTCTGCAATCTGTTTCTTCCCGCCCATCTGCTGATAGATATAGGTTCTGGCAATCACCGCCTGTGCCTTTAATGCTTCCAGGGTATACTCTGCGGGTATCTGCCTGGCGACAACACCTACCAGATACTCTTCCACATCCAGATACATCGTTGTTTCCCGGTCTAAAATAATCTGCCTTCCGCTGTCCAAAGGCATTTTTCCCTCTTCATTCAGCCTTTCTGTCCTCCCCCACCGTTCCAGGGCCTGTCCCCTTCCGTTAATACTGCCCGTCCACCCCAGAGTCACGATATACGGAAAACAGCAGCCGGCAAAGAGAAGCAAAAGCCCTTTCCCCAGCTTTCCTTTTTGTCCCACGAAAAAAACGCCTCCTCTCCCTACAGAATTACAGATGAAACCCCTGTATGCTGTATTATATGAGTCAGCGTTTTCTTCTATTCTATTTCTTTCCCGGATAGTTTGCGTTTAACTATCATCCCTGAAAAGTTTACTTCGGCATCTCCACCTTAACCTTCTTCAAATGCCAAATATCCCGCACATATTCTTCAATGGTGCGGTCCGAAGTAAACTTGCCGGTACATGCCACATTGGTGATGGCGGCCTCTGCCCACCATTTTTCATCGCGGTAAGCTTCGTCGATTTTCTTATGCGCCTCGGCGTAGGAGCGGAAATCCTTTAAGATAAAGTAGGTATCTGCACGATCGCTGTTCTGCGTATTTAACAGAGAATTATAAATCGGTCGGAACAGTTCCGGGTCATGCGGGGCAAAGTACCCGTTAATTAACTGCATCAGCACCCGGCGGATTTCCTGATCATTGTTAAAGAACTCCATGGGGTAATACCCGCCGTTGTTCTCGTAATTAATTACCTCGTCGGAGGACATACCAAAGATGAATGCCTTATCCTCCCCCACTTCTTCAACAATTTCCACATTTGCACCGTCCATGGTTCCTAAGGTCAGAGCACCGTTTAACATAAACTTCATATTGCCCGTACCGGAAGCTTCCTTGGAAGCCGTGGAAATCTGCTCGCTGACGTCGGCAGCGGCAAAGATCAACTCTGCGTTGGAAACACGGTAATCCTCGATAAATACGACTTTAATCTTTCCGTTGATGCTCTTGTCGTTATTGATCACCTCGGCTACGGCATTGATCAGCTTAATGGTCAGCTTGGCAATCTTATAGCCTGCGGCTGCCTTTGCGCCGAAGATAAAGGTTCTCGGAACCATATCCATATTTGGATTATCTTTTAACTGGTTATACATGTACATAACATGCAGAATATTCATCAGCTGGCGCTTGTACTCGTGCAGACGCTTTACCTGAACATCGTACATGGAGCGCGGGTCAATATCAATGCCGTTGTGCTCTTTAATATATTTTGCCAGACGAACCTTGTTCTGGTACTTGATGTTCATAAATTCCTTCTGGCATTTTTCATCGGAAGCGTAAATCTTCAGCTCTTTAATATGCGGTAAATTGGTAATCCATTCATTGCCGATCTTTGAAGTTACCCAGTCTGCCAGCAGAGGATTTCCATGAAGGAGGAAGCGCCTCTGGGTAATGCCGTTGGTCTTATTGTTGAACTTCTGCGGATACATCTGGTAGAACTCTTTTAATTCCTGGTTCTTTAAAATTTCCGTGTGCAGGCGTGCCACGCCGTTTACGGAGAAGCTTGCAGCAATCGCCAGATGTGCCATCTTCACCTGACCGTCGTAGATGATTGCCATCTTGCGCACCTTTTCCTGGTCGCCCGGGAACTTTCTCTGAATATCGGCAATAAAGCGGCGGTTAATCTCCTCCACAATCTGGTAAATTCTCGGAAGCAGGCGGGAGAAAAGCTCAATCGGCCATTTCTCAAGGGCTTCTGCCATAATGGTGTGGTTGGTGTAAGCACAGGTCTTGGTGGTTACATCCCATGCCTCCTCCCAGGTTAAGTGATAGACATCCAAAAGCACGCGCATCAGTTCCGCTACGGCTACGGTCGGGTGGGTATCATTTAACTGGAATACCACCTTTTCATGGAATTTGCGCACATCGTCGTGCTTTTCCATATATTTTGCCACGGCACGCTGCACGCTGGCAGAGATAAAGAAGTACTGCTGCTTTAAGCGAAGTTCCTTGCCTGCATAATGGTTGTCATTTGGATAGAGGACTTCACAGATATTTTTTGCCAGATTCTCCTGCTCTACGGCCTTCTGGTAGTCGCCGCGGTCAAAGGCATCCAGACGGAAAGTGTTGATGGGCTGTGCATCCCATACGCGCAGGGTATTGACGATATTGTTATTATAGCCGACAATCGGAAGATCATAGGGAACTGCAAGTACAGACTGGCAGCCCTCCTGGATAAAGTTGTTCTTGGTTCCATCCCACTCGGTTCTTACATAGCCGCCGAATTTAACCTCGGTTGCGTACTCGGAGCGGCGCACCTCAAAGGGGTTGCCGTCCTTTAACCACTCGTCCGGCACTTCCACCTGAAAGCCGTTTTCAATTTTCTGCTTAAACATACCGTAGCGGTAGCGGATTCCGCAGCCGTAAGCCGGATAGCCCAGGGTAGCTAAAGAATCCAGGAAACATGCAGCCAGACGTCCTAAACCGCCGTTTCCCAACGCGGCATCCGGCTCCTGATCCTCGATAAGGTTTAAGTCAAAGCCCAGCTCGTCTAAGGCTTCCTTTACCTCATCGTAGGCGCAGAGGTTAATCATATTGTTCCCCAGGGCACGTCCCATCAAAAACTCCATGGACAGGTAGTACACCGTCTTTGCATCCTGCTTTTCGTATTCCTTGTGTGTGGCAATCCACTGGTCAATAATAATGTCCTTTACGGAAAAAGATACTGCCTGGAAAATCTGCGCCGGCGTGGCCTCGTCGATGGTTTTGCGGAAAAGGCTTTTTACGTTGTAAATAACGGACGACTTAAACGCCTCTTTATCAAAGCCATATTCTTTTTTCATGTTCTATATCCTCCTGAACTTAAGTTTAGATACTTCCCCCCGCAGACGGATTACTGCTTTTCTACGGCAATCACAATCATTTCCCCATTGATATTCCATTCCTTATCGTGGAATTTTCGCTCTCTGGAAATACCCGCAAAGCGGCTGACTGCCTCATCAAGCTTCGCCCTGTCGGTTTCCACTGCCTTTGCTAAAACTTCCCCGGCAATCTTTTCTTTATTCTTTTTTATAATCGAAGAAACCGCTTCCTCTGCCGGAACCAGGTAAGCGCAGATATTATCCGTCACCTCAAATCCTGCTTCCTTACGCATGGTCTGGATCTTACTGATAATCTCCCGGACAAAGCCTTCTTCGAGAAGTTCCTCGGTTAAATTCGTATCAAGGACAACCGTAACCACGTTATCCTCCTCGGTAACAAAACCGTCCTTCTGTGCCACATCAATGAGGAGATCGTCCTTCGTCAAAACTACCTGGTCATCGCCGAAGGTAAGGGAAAGTTCGCCCTTCTCCTCTAAGGTATCCATCGCGGCATTGCCGTCAACCTCAGATAAAGCCGTGCGGATCTGATTTAAGAGCTTGCCGTATTTCGGGCCGACGGTCTTTAGCTGCGGCTTAAAGGTGTAGGTGGTAAATTCCCGCACATCTTCCGTAAAAGCAACACTCTTGACATTCAGTTCTTCTTCAATAATCGTTACAAAGAACTCCGGCAGGCTGTGCCCCGACTTGACAAACATCCGACCAATCGGCTGACGGTTTTTGATATTTGCCGTATTTCTTGCGGCGCGTCCCATCACAACCACCTTGAGCACCTGATCCATGTTCTCTTCCAGCTCCGGGTCAATCATCGCCTCATCCACCGCCGGGAAATCGCAGAGATGGATGCTTTCCGGCGCTTTCGGATTAATGCTGCACACCAGATTCCGGTAAATATCCTCGGTCATAAACGGAATCATCGGCGCGGCTGCCTTTGCCACTGTCACCAGCGCGGTATAGAGGGTTTCGTAGGCGTTAATCTTATCCTGTTCCATCCCCCCTGCCCAGAAGCGCTCGCGGCTTCTGCGGACGTACCAGTTGCTCATATCATCCACAAAGGACTGTAAGGCTCTGGCAGCCTCAGGGATCTGATAGTTTGCCAAATCCCGATCCACTTCCCTGACCATGGTATTCATCTTGCTGAGCAGCCACTTATCCATGACGGAAAGCTTATCATATTCCAGAGAATACTTTGTCGCGTCAAACCCGTCGATATTCGCATACAGGACAAAGAAGGCGTAGGTGTTCCAGAGCGTTCCCATAAACTTGCGCTGACCTTCCATAACTGCCTTTCCATGGAAGCGGTTGGGCAGCCACGGCGCGGAATTGACATAGAAATACCAGCGGATGGCGTCAGCACCGTAGGTTTTTAAGGCATCAAACGGATCGACGGCATTTCCCGCGGACTTGCTCATCTTCCGTCCGTTCTCATCCTGGATGTGTCCAAGGACAATGACGTTTTCATAGGGCGCACGGTTAAAGAGCAGGGTCGATTCGGCTAACAGGGAGTAAAACCACCCGCGGGTCTGATCCACGGCCTCAGAGATAAACTGTGCCGGGAACTGTGCTTCAAATAATTCCTTGTTTTCAAACGGATAATGGTGCTGGGCAAAGGGCATCGCCCCGGAGTCAAACCAGCAGTCGATAACCTCGGGAACCCGATGCATGGACTTACCGCACTTGGGACAGGTGATGAGTACATCGTCGATAAACGGACGATGCAGCTCGACTTCGCCGTTTTCTTCCTTATCCATCTCTTTAGCATACTTTTTTGCCACATCCGCATAGTTTGTACTCATGGACTTTAACTCTTCGCGGCTGCCGATGGAATGCATGTGTCCGCATTCACACTCCCAGATATTTAATGGTGTTCCCCAGTAACGGTTGCGGGAAAGACCCCAGTCCTGGATATTCTCCAGCCAGTCGCCGAAACGCCCCTTGCCGATGCTCTCGGGAATCCAGTTAATGGTGTTGTTATTGCGGATTAAGTCCTCTTTTACCGCAGTCATCTTGATAAACCAGGACTCTCTTGCATAGTAAATCAATGGTGTGCTGCACCGCCAGCAATGCGGATAGCTGTGCTCAAACTTCGGCGCAGAGAATAAAAGACCTTTTTTGTCCAGATCCTTTAAGATCTCCGGGTCAGCCGTTTTGCAGAACATCCCGGCATAAGGCGTTTCTTCGGTCATCTCCCCCTTGCCGTTGACGAACTGAACGAAGGGAAGATCATACTTGCGGCCCACATTGGCATCATCCTCACCGAAGGCAGGGGCAATATGAACAATTCCTGTACCGTCAGTCAGGGTTACATAACCGTCGCAGGTAACAAAATACGCTTTTTTATGCTGTTTTTCACAGAGAGCAGCGGCACAGTCAAAGAGAGGCTCATATTCCTTATATTCCAGATCCTTTCCCTGATACCGCTCCAGCACCTGGGCATCCTCACCAAGCACGGTATTTACCAGAGCACCCGCCATATAGTAGGTGTAACCGTCCGAAGCCTTGACCTTAACGTATTCCTCCGCCGGATTTACGCAGAGTGCCACGTTCGAGGGCAGAGTCCAGGGCGTCGTCGTCCAGGCCAGGAAATAGGTGTCCTCACCTACCACCTTAAACCGGGCAATAGCAGAGCGTTCCTTGACATCCTTATAGCCCTGGGCAACCTCGTGCGAAGAAAGCGGGGTGCCGCAGCGCGGGCAGTAGGGGACAATCTTAAAGCCCTTGTACAAAAGGCCCTTGTTCCAGATCTCCTTTAAGGCCCACCACTCGGATTCAATATAGTTGTCATGATAGGTTACATAAGGGTCGTTCATATCCGCCCAAAAGCCGACGGTGGAAGAAAAATCCTCCCACATCCCCTTGTACTTCCAGACGCTTTCCTTACAGTGTTCGATAAACGGGGCAAGGCCGTATTCCTCAATCTGCTCCTTGCCGTCTAAGCCCAGCATCTTTTCCACTTCCAGTTCCACCGGAAGCCCGTGTGTGTCCCAGCCAGCCTTCCTTGGCACCTTAAAACCCTTCATCGTGCGGTAGCGGGGAATCATATCCTTAATTACCCGGGTCAGCACATGACCGATGTGCGGCTTTCCATTCGCCGTGGGCGGTCCGTCATAAAACACATAGGAATCCCCCTTGTCGCGGAGTTCGATGCTCTTTTCAAAGATCTTATTCTCCGACCAGAAGATTTCTACCTTCTTTTCCCGTTCCACAAAGTTCAAATCGGTGGGAACTTTCTGATACACCATCTTTTTTGCTGCGTCAGACATTACTTTTCCTCCATTTCGCAAGTACATTCGTGCCGCAAGAAAGGTATTGCTTTACAGGGCATATTTTCGTTGCTGTTTATATGTTCAGAACAACGTATTTTCCCGTAAAGTAAAAAAAGCCTTCATCCTCTGTAATCAGGACGAAGGCTGCTTCGTTTTACCACCTATTACGGCATACTTTAATATGCGTTCCCTATAACGGGGGAAATCCGTCCTGGCCTACGAAAAAACCTGTTCAGCCGGCAACTCAGGAGTGATCTTCACGTCAGCTTTACTCCCGTCGGGCTTCCACCCTCCCCGGCTCTCTAAAGGTTTCCGGCTGCGCTACTCTCTCCGTCTTTGTCTTTAACGTTTCCCCATTATTATATCGACGGGAGGAGGAAAAGTCAAGGAGTTTTATGATGGGTTTTTCTTCTATACAAAGAAAACCCGATATCTATGCCATAATCTCCGACAACTTCACCTTCCTGTTTTCAAACCGCGATTTCGTGCAGGCATCGGCGGTAGCGATGGCGTTTCTGGCGGCTTCTCCGGTGAGCAGAGGCTTAAACTCTTCATCCGGCTGTGCGCCATGCATGATTCCGTTAAAGTATTCCATCTCGTCATACATAATCCCGTGCAGCCACATCGGAGGCTTTTTCCCCGGGCGTCCGTACATAATGGCACCGTCCATCTCGGTTCCGTGGTAAATCCGTGTGCGGTCGTCATCTTCTTCCTGGGATTTGTGCATCAGGAAATGTTCCTCTTTATCTCCCTTTTTCAGTGTACCGCCGCAGTTAAACATATCCAGGCGGATGGCTCCCTCGCTTCCCTGGATTAATACATAGTGTTCCGGCCAGTGGAAGGCTGAACCATATTCAATTACGGCATAACGGTTATCCGGGTATTCCATCATGATAAACAGCATATCGTCTTCATCGCCAAAGCCTTCGCCCTGGTGCGCCACATTTCCGCCTGCCATCGTCACTTTTTCCGGGCACCCCCCCATCAAAAACTGAATGCAGTCCAGTTCATGGATGTGATGATAGAGATGACCGCCGGATTTCGAGCGGATTTTCTTCCAGCTGATGGAGGGCTGTACATCCTCCCAGCCGTTTCTTGCCGAGTGACAATACAGTACCTTGCCGATTACCCCGTCATTAATCATCTTCTTCGCTGTGCGCACACCGCGAAAGAAGTTCATCACATGGCCCGCCATAAAAGTTACCTGATGGCGGTCGCAGGCTTCCACCATCTCCGCGCAGTCCTTAAAGGAAAGGGCAATGGGCTTTTCACAGAACACATGAACCCCGTGCTCTGCCGCTTTAATCACCGGCTCTTTGTGAAGGTAATTGGGCGAGGCCACAATCACCGCATCCACATCCTCACGGCTGTATAATTCATCCAGATCCGTTTCCACCGCACAGCCAAGCTCATCGGCAATAGTCTGGGCATTTTCCGGATCATACACGGCAACCACTCTGGCACCTTCCTGCTCTTTCATAATACGGGCCAGTTCCGCCCCGAAATAACCTGTTCCAACGACCGCATATCCAATTGTTTTCATTCCTGTTCTCCTATTCTTTTTCGATACTTACAACCTTTTTTACTTTTTTTCTGTTTCCGCTCATACAACTACTTGTTCCTGCCCGCAATTCTTTATTTTTTATTTATAATTTTTAGAAAGCATTGCCTATGATTTCACTTAATTTTACTTTCCGGTTTTCCTTCAGGGAAAGAGTGGCTGCGTCCGCAGTTGCAATGGAATTTCTGGCAGCCTCTCCGGTAAGAAGGGGCATAAACTCTTCAGTCACTTCTGCGCCGTGAAGTGCTGCATTTAAAAATTCCATCTCTTCATCCATAATTCCCTGAAGCCATAAAAATGGCTTCCTTCCCGGACGTCCGAACTGATTGCCGTTATCCGCCTGGGTTTCTGCGTAGATTCTGGTTCTGTCGTCATCCTCTTCCTTCGTCCGATGCACCAGGAAATGCTCTTCACCTTCTTCGGTTTTTAATGTCATGCCGCAGCAGCACATATCGATCTTGATTGCGCCCTTTGTTCCCTGAATCAGCAGATAGTGTTCCTGCCAGTGAAAGGCTGAACCATACTCTAAGAGTGCATACCGATTCCCCGGATACTCCATGGTGATAAACAGCATATCGTCCTCATCTCCGTAATCGTCCCCCTGGTGGGCCACATTGCCGCCCGCCATGGTCACGGTATCCGGGCAGCCGCCCATTAAAAACTGCACACAGTCAAGTTCATGAATATGGTGATAGAGATGACCGCCGGATTTTAAGCGGGTCTTTTTCCAGGTTTCTGATGCCCCTGTGCCTTCCCAGGCATTGCGGGCTGCATGGCAGTACAGAATATCCCCGATAACGCCCTGGCTAATCAGTTCTTTTGCCCTGCGCACGCCCCGGAAAAAGTTCATTACATGACCTGCCATAAAAAAGACCTTATTCTCCTGGCACGTCCTGACCATTTCTTCACAGTCCTTAAACGAAAGCGCAATGGGTTTTTCGCAAAACACGTTCAGTCCATGTCTGGCAGCCGCAAGCACCGGCTCCTTATGTAAATAATTGGGTGTTGCCACGATTACCGCCTGAATATCCTCTCTGGATACTAATTCTTCAAGGCTGTCCGCCGCCTCGCATCCCAATTCTGCCGCAACGGTTTTTCCGTTTTCCGGGTCATAGACAGCCCTTACCTTAGCTCCCGGTTTTGTATTCATAATGCGTGCCAGTTCCGCCCCGAAGTAACCGGAACCGACCACGCCGTAACCTATCATTTCCATGTGTGATTACCTTTTCTTTCTTTAAATTCTTTTTTCAGCGCTTTAACTTTACCTGACCTTCATCCTTTCACTATGGCATTACTGCTTCCATGTACCATCAGGACTTCACCGCGCCGTCCGACATGCCGCCTGCAATCTTATTCTGAATCAGGCAGAAGAAAATAACGGACGGGAGAACCACCAGCGCCGATGCAGCCATCATATCGCCCCAGTCCAAAATTTCAGCTCCATCCAAGGAACGCAGGGCTACCGCCACGGTCATTTTGCTGGTATTGTTCATCAGGATCAATGCGTATAAAAACTCATTCCAGGTATTAATAAAGGTGTAAATTGCGGTCGCCACAACGCCCGGGGCAACCAGCGGAAGCACCACCTGCACAAAGGTCTGCATCTTATTTGCCCCGTCAATCCGGGCGGCCTCCTCGATTTCCACCGGAACGGTTCTGAAAAACCCGGTGAGCAGCCACACGGCGTAAGGTACGGAAAACGACAGGTAGACAATGACCAGACCAACCCTGGTATTAATCAGTCCCATTTTTCCCATCACGACGGAATAGGGAATCGCCAGAAGGATGGGTGGGAAGATGTAGGTGGTTACCAGCACTTTGGACATGGCAGAACCCAGTTTCTTAAAGAAGCGGACAATGCCGTAAGCCGCCAGGGATGCCACGGTAATGGCAATCAGCGTCGTCACCAGGGAGATAATCACACTGTTTTTAATATTGACAAAGAAATTCAGGTCATTAATTACATGGGTATAATAATCCAGCGTCCACGTCCTGGGCCAGAATGCGGTGGGATTGCCGGTAAGCTCTCCCTTTCCCTTTACCGAAGAAATCAAAATCCAAAGCAGAGGGAAAATGGATACAAAGGTCAACAGTATCAGATACCCATGGCTGATAACGGAGCCTGCTCTAACTTTTCTCATTTGCTGTCCTCCTTTTCCCACTTATTCATCACGGCAAAGTAAATACCGCAGATCAGCATCAAGAACAGGAACAATAACACGGTAACTGCCGAGGAACGCCCGATAAGCTTCGTACTCCATCCCATATTGTAGGCATACAGAGGAATGGTCTGGGTGCTTCCTGCCGGCCCGCCTCCGGTAATTAAGTAAATTAAATCAAAGTTATTAAAGATCCACACGGTTCTCAGTACCACCAAAAGCCCTACCACCATCTTGATGTGCGGAACGGTTACATAGTAGAAAGACTGCCAAAGCTTCGCGCCGTCAATCTGCGCCGCCTCATACTGGTCCTTGGGCACGGTTTCGAGCGCCGAGAGAACATTAACCATAATCATGGGAGCGCCGAACCATATATTAATCATCACCAGCGTGGCAAAGGCCATGGTACCGCTGGTAAGAAACTGCGGTGCCGTTTCGCAGATACCCAGTTTTAACAGAATATTCGGCAGAAAACCGTACACTCCGTTAAGAATCCATTTCCACGAAAACGCAATAACAATGGAAGGAAACGCCCAGGGAATAATCAGCAGGGTCTTATAAATCCCCTTGCCGATTTCAATCCGCTTTAATGCCAGAGCCGCCGTAAATCCAACCACAATCTGTCCGACCAGGGACAATACCGTCCATTTCAGCGAATGAAAGAACGAAAGCCAGAACCCGCTGTCTTTTAATACCTCTGCGTAGTTTTTTAAACCGATAAATTTAAAGGCTGGCTTAATCAGATTTTTATTGGTAAAACTGTACACCACGCTGGAACAGATGGGATAAATAAACAATGCAACAACGATGATAATTGCCGGAAGCACAAACAGCCATCTCGTATAACTTTTCTTTCCCAACTTCTCTCCTCCTTCTCCTAAAACATACCCATCCGGCATAAAATCCAGGAAAGATTATTCTGCGGTTTCAAACAGTGCATTCAGCTTATCTTCCGCCGTCTTTGCCGCTGTTTCCACATCGGTTCCATTGGTAATAATATCCTGGAACATTTCCTCGATCACATGGTTATTCTGCATAATACCTGCCTGCACATTGGGTCCGTGCTCATAGCCAAAGGCGGTTCCGATATCTGCCGCAGCCGTGAGAACTTCCTCTGCATGAGTGAACTGTTTAATGGTTTCATCATCCTTATACGACTCCGTATCGGCAATTCCCTTAATTGCAGGAAGCATACCCACCGGAGTTGCATGAAGAAATTCCACGTAAGTTTCCTCATCGTACAGGGTTTTCATAAATGCCTTGCAGATCTCAGGATGCTTGGATGCCTTCCACACCACCATCGGGGTATTCGTGGTCATAATTCCCTGGGTTTCATCCCCTGCGCTGATCTTGGGAATCGGATAGCAGTCCACATACTGGAGCAGATCCGGCGAATTTGCCGCAACACCCGAAATCTGGAACCCGGAGTTAAAATCAAATGCGGTCTTTCCCTGATAGTAAAGGGTTGCCTGATCCAGCACGTCAAAATTAATGGAATCCTTGGGCGAACAGTCATTATACACCTTCACCCAGTAATTAATTCCTTCAATGGCAAGGTCGCTGGTAATATCCGCCTTCAAATCCTCGGTCAGCAGGCTTCCGCCGCCGCTTCGCACATAGAAATCTAAAAAGAAGGTCGCCTGGAAATCATTTGTTCCGCAGGGGAAGGACAGACCGTAAACACCGTCTTTGGTCAATGTTTTTGCGGTTTCATAAAGTTCATCCCAGGTCGCCGGCACTTCCAGCCCGTTTTCCTCTAAAAGATCCTGCCTGATCCACATCACATGCGCATGGCGGTAAAGGGGAAGGGAATAGTTATTATCCTCCATGGTTCCTTCCGCAATCGCTGCCGGAGCAAACTTATCGCGGCCAATATCGTCAATCAGGTCATTAATTGGCGTCAGAGCGTCAACATTAATCATCTCCGCCACCTGTGCCGGCAGAGCCGTGCTCATATCCGGCACATTGCCCGAAGCAAGACCGGTGGTCCATTTGGTGTAGAAGTCATTCCAGGAAAAGGTTTCAATATTAATTTTCACTCCCGGATTTTCTGCCATAAACTTATCCGCGGCCTTCTGGATGGTTTCCAGCCTCGGCCCTTGGGTAAAGGAATGCCAGAATGTAATCTCCCCCGAAAGTTCCCCCGTTTCCGCAGCATTCTGCGTGCCCTCCTGCCCCTCTGCCTGTGAAGAAGCAGAAGTTTGATTTCCGGCACCCCCGCAGCCGACCAGTGCCGCTGCCGAAATCGCTGCTGCAAGAATAAGACTTGTGTAACGTTTTTTCATTTTTCTTCTCCTTTTCTTTGTTGGTCAATTTGCTGTTTCTATTGGTATTATATTGATTTTCTTTATGCATTTCAACAGACTGAGCAACTTATAATAGCATAAAACAACTATTTATTTGATTTTTTATCATATTATTTTATTGTCCTACAAGAACAGGCTTATGCGCAGTTGGGCACTTTGTTCTATTATTTTGTCGGATAGCAACGAAACGCATACATGACAAAAAAAAGAATAGGGCATAAAAATAAGGCCCCGGCATTTGCTGCCAGAACCTTGTCTTTATGGATAAAACCTGTGTTTTTGTTTGATTATTTATTTTTGTTCTTTATCCGTCGTCTTCTGCCTTAATCGCTCGTCTTCTGCCTTAATCGCTCTTTTCATTACTTCTTGCTGCTAGTTTCATTACTCCTGGGATCTCTTCCTGTACTGGTTTGGGGTCAGCCCAAACGTCTGCTTAAACACCCTGGTAAAATGGTTGGCATCCTCAAATCCCACATCATGGGCAATACAGTTTACTGGATCGTTGGAAACAAGGAGAAGTCTTGCCGCCATGGTCAGACGAACCTGGCGGATAAATTCGGTTGCCGTTTTTCCGGTAGCGTCTTTAAACAGGCGGCGAAATGTCGTTTCTGCCACTTCGGCAATATCTCCAAGCTTTGCCGAGGTGTACTCTTCCGTGGGATTTAACATAATATAATCAATCACCGTCTGGATTCTGGGATCTGTCTGCACTGTGGACTTTTTCACCCGTTCGCGGATTTGCTCTAAGTTGTACTCCAGGCTGTTGAACTCTGCACCCACATCTGCGGGCTCGTCAGCGTTAAGGATATCGATCAGACTTGCAATCAGACTGTCTAAGGCACCCCGCACATGGAAAACCTTCGACTTCTTTTCCGTGCGCACCCAGGTATAGATGTTGCGGAAATAAGACTCTATCTCCTCTCCCACATCCATCACCAGCGGAAAATGATAATATTCCCGGAGAAAATTAGCGCCCTCATAAAAGACCGAAGTGGTAAAACGGATACTGTAAAAAGAAAAGGTATCCTCTAACGCCCGGCAGGAAAGCTGACATCCCTCCGGGATATAGGAAACCTGGCCCTTTTTCACCATTACCACCTCATTATCCACGATAAACTCCGCACTTCCGTCAATGATGTAGCGCAGCATATTATAGGGAATGGCACTCTCCGGGTAAATCCACGTTCTGCCAAAGGAATATTTGTCGATGTAGAGGAAATTAAAGCGGATTTTATTCATAAAAGAGGAGGAGGACTGCATGGGCGGTGTTCCTTTCTTTGGTTTGATTTATTTACTTTACAGTATATGTTTTTTTATCTCCCCAGTCAAGTATTTTAAGGGAAAAATCCGTATTTTTTCGAACGTTTATTCGATTTTTTGGGTTGAACTTTTTGTTGACAGAGAACTAGGATTGTGTTATGATTATTTCACAACATAAATAATATAATTATTTCAATTGAGAATCTTTTTGCGCAGGGGGACTTATTCATTATGAAATATGTTATTTCAGATATCCACGGCTGCTACAGAGAATACCTTGCTCTGCTGGATAAAATTCATTTCTCTGCGGACGACTGGCTTTATGTTTTAGGTGATGCCGCCGATCGTGGTCCAGAACCGATAAAAGTTTTTCAGGATTTGCTTAGCCGGAAAAACATCACTTATATCCTGGGCAATCATGATTATATGTTTCTTTATTTTCTCGGAAGGAAGGGATTGGATTTAGCCGATAAATACCTCGAAGACTGTGATCCGGAAGATATCACTGATTTCCGCATGTGGCTGGAGGATGGGGGAATTACGACGGCAAGGCAGTTTATGAAACTTCCTCAAAAAGAGCGGATAGCTGTAAATGAATTTCTGGAAAAAGCAAAATCCTATGAAGTAATTAAGGAAAATGAAAAAACCTATATTCTTGTCCATGCAGGAATCAGTAATTTCAGCGAAGATAAGCCTTTAGAAAACTATGACTTTATTGATTTTATTGACAATCGCACGGATTATGAAAAACGCTATTATTCCGATCCGAATATTTTTGTCATTACCGGACACACACCTACTATATATATCCGAAAAGACCATCTGCCGAAAATCTATTGCGGAAATGGACATATCGCGATTGACTGCGGATGTGTGTTCGGCGGGAGGCTGGCGGCTTATGCGATAGAAACAGGAGATGTGACTTATATCACATCTCCTTGAATAGACATCACAGATGATTTAGCGATTACACCTGTATTTTAGAAAGAAGTGCTTCCTGCAATACCTGTGAAAAATTTAATCCCATCGAACCTCCATACAGAAACAGTATGGCACGTATTATCAAGAAAAAATTAAAGTATTTTATCTGCCAGAAAAACATTTATAACTTTAAATTTAAAACATTATACCAAATAAACGAGAAAAACACATGGAAGAATATTTTTTAAAATTAACTCCAGGCAATCCGAAACGAAATGTTGACTTTAAAGCGATTGCAAAAGAGAAAGTGAATGGAATTCCTATTTTTG
>VSOC01000066.1 GCA_009774615.1 Lachnospiraceae bacterium | reverse complement strand
AAATATTTGACAAAAAAATACGCCTAAATCAAGGCTTTCAGCGATTTTTCTTTTATGGAAGTGTCAAACTCCCGTGATGATCACTACAGCACTGACCAATCCCGGCGCATTGTCATTGCGGCAAAAATTTTGTAACAGCATAGATAAAGCGCCAGGAATAATAAAAACGGAGTACCAAAACAGATACACGAATAAAAAAGCAAAAACAGGGGTTGACTTTTTCACAAAAAGATGTTAGAGTAAAGAATTATTAGGGTATAAATATATGCTTGTCAGAGGACTTGCGATCAATATGATTGTTGAAGTGGGATAAGATCCAATGGATTTTATCCCACTTTTTTTAAATTAAAGGAGGTATTATGTTATGAATCCCAAAGTAAAGCAATTATGCAGCTATATCTTTCCGGCTGTAGGAAGCCTGTTTGTCACTTATCTGTATAATGTCATGGATGGTATTTTCGTAGGCCAGGGAGTCGGTTCAGCCGCTTTAGGTGCTGTCAATATCGGCGTTCCATTCATTACATTCGCTGTAGCCATTGTCGCAATGTTCCCCATGGGAGGTGCCACTATTATTGCCATCAGAATGGGACGGGATGACAAGGATGGGGCAAATAATGCTTTCATGACAGCCTTAACACTGACTGTCCTGACAGCGGTTATTCTGACAGTTGTCGGAACTGTTTTTTCACAGCAGATCGTGGATTTAAGCGGCGCACGTAAGCTGGGGGAGGAAATGCGCAGGATGTCGGCAGACTATCTTTTTTACTATTCCGCATTTTCACTTCCCATGCTGATGAGCAACTGCCTTTCCGTATTTGTCCGGAATGACGGTTCCCCTACCCTATCCTTTGTGGGTATGTGTACAGGGGCAGTATCCAATATCTTTCTTGACTGGCTTTTTATTTTCCCTCTTCAGATGGGCGTGATTGGGGCTGCTGTTGCCTCCGGATTGGGACAGATTGTTTCACTTCTGGTTCTGCTGTCCCATTTCATCTGTAAACATGGAAATCTCCGAATTCGGCGTTTTACAATACAGCCTGTGCTGATCAGAAAGATCTGCAAGCGCGGCGCTCCCGAAGCTGTCACACAGCTTACCACCCCGGTCACAGCTCTGTGTTATAACCTTGTCCTTGCCGGTCTTGCAGGCGATATCGGGGTATCCACCTACAGTGTCTTAAGTTTCATCTATTCTCTGGCAAATGCGGTTCTTTCCGGTGTGGCGCAGGGATTACAGCCGCTTTGGGGCAACAGTTATGGCAAACAGGATACAAAAGAAATCAACGACTATTTCCGCTTTGGCATGGCAATCAATCTTGTGCTGTCAGTTCTGGTTTCTGCAGGTCTGATTCTCTTTGATGAACCAGCCATCCGCATTTTCAGCCAGGACATGGAGCTGATAAATGCAGCATCCAAAGCATTGCCTGTTTTCAGCCTGTCCTTTATTCCCATGGCTTTAAATCTGGTCTATACTTCACTGTTCTATTCCACGAAAAGGACAAAGCAGTCGGATATCATTGCCATATGCAGAGGAATCATAATAAAAGCAATCGCCATATTCTGTATCCCTATTATATTCGGAAGCAACACAATCTGGGCAGCCCCGCTCATTGCTGAAATGATTACATTTGCCATTGCGGTTATCCTTACGAAAAAGACAAAACTGGTTTATCAGTAGATTACTTAGCAAATTTTTATTTCTAAATAAGAAATCATGCTTGGGTGCATTGTATCAAATTGTGGTACACAAGCCAGATCGGGTAACCCACATAAATAACCTCATACTGCTCAAAATTCTCAATACTGCCGGATATCCTCCATATCTTCCCCCGATCGCTGTCTTTTGGAAAGGGACGGTTCATATCGTAATGCCCTGATAATGCTCCCGGATATGGAAACGGGAATAAAACTCCGGTTCCTGTTCAAAAAGTTTAAAATCTAAGATACTGATGCTTACACATTTCTTAAACACCGTATAATCCTCCCCGGCGCTAATCTGTTCTGTATACATCTTAGCCCGGTAAAACAATGCCCGGTCAGCCCAGATATTCATTGCGGCAAGCTGGATTTCGATATCAATCTCGGTATTATTGTTCATCAGGATTCTTACATCCAGGATACCAAGTTTTTCCTTTTCACTCTGTTTTCTAAGATTGGTATTCAGAACCTGTGTTTCTTTTTATATTTCTTTTCAATAACCAGTACATAGATAATCATTGCCATTATGCTTTCTATCATCACACCAATAACGGATAATAATATCCAGGCAGAATTTTGTCCGGCTAACAATGGAATACCCAAAATAATAAAAATAATTCCATACAAACAAAACAATTTTGCAACGGCATAATTATATTGTTTAGGATTATTGATTTCGCTTACACTAGTATTTGCCCAAAAGTTCACTGGTTTTTTTGAAAATAATGCCCATATTCCAATACCTATCATTAGGATACCGGCTACACCCCAGGCAGTAAAACCTATCCACATTTCATCCATTTTATTTTTCCTTTCTGAAATTCTTTCATAGTGTTTTTTATTCACATAATCTCTCTTATAAGCAATACAGATGAGATTCAAAAGCCTTTCCATTCCGGTCACTGAACGAACCATATAATCTCGGAAAGTCGAATTCTTCCACAAGCCCTGTGGCCGTTTTGTTGACGCTTATACTATACAACAGCTAGCGCAGATTGTATGTTTTTTATTGCCTAAAATGAAAAATTTTGTAAAGTGCTGTCATATTTTATAATTTTGTCTATAGCTTTCTCAGCAGTGATGGTCCCTGTCTGGTAAGGATCACGATACATACTGCCGCAAATAAAGCAAATACCCCTATGGGCAGTGCCAGTGCAGTCCAGGGAGCTGTTTTACTGCCCAGATAATACAATCCTGCTGCCACCCCCAGTAATGCCATGGAACCGAACATTGCCAGTACCGTGGCCATAGCCCGAAGGGTAGTGGTTTTACCTGCTCCGTTGTGGCCGATAAATCCATAGATCTCGCCTGGTTCAACATGCAGGGTCAGGTCATCCACCGCCTTCTTCCCGCCGGGATAAGTTTTCGAATAATGTTCAATATAAAGCATTGGTAAACTCCTTTTGTAATTTTTTTATCCTTGGAGTTATTATATAACATTCTCCGCTTTTTTTACAGACTTTTTTCATACCCTCTTTCTCGCAGCGATTCTAAATTCTCTCGGTGAACAGCCATAGGACTCACGAAATATTTTATAAAATAATTTTTTCTTCTGTGCATCTTCGGTATTATGCGCCATAGGTTTTTCACACATAACATGCTTTCTTGCCTCAAAAGCTGCTACGGTAATGGGACAGTGCGCTACATTTGGTGTACATACATGAACCACATCAATCATGTCCCCTGATTTGTCCAGCATTTCCTGATAATTCGTATACACTTTAGCGTCTTCTGTTCCGTATTCCTTCGCTGCCTTCTCTGCACGCTCCAATACCGTATCACAGAAAGCTACCATCTCCGCCTTATCTGCATTTGCTTTAATCGAGGGCATATGTTTCTGATTTGCAATACCACCACACCCAACAATTGCTACCCGTAATTTTTTGCTCATCTTATTCCTCTCCTTTGTTTTGTTTGAATTTTTATATTTATTTCTCAAGTAACTCCATTATAATCAACAAAATATATGCACGCTTCCTAATTTTCAGCCAAAATATGAGGGGGATTTTGTTTGGTTTTTTTACCATAGAGATTAAGGAGCAAAAAAAATATGTGAATTTTTGTCCATATTTTTCAGATAATCAAGAAGTATATAAACGTTATTTTTATTCCTAACAAATACAGAAAAAGTACTGAGAAATGAAAAAAAGAGAGGAAAAACACAACACTAAGCAGTAAATCACATAAGGCCGAAACCTATTGATATTCCTGGGGTTTCGGCCTTAAAAGAACATTTATTCTGCAAAAGTCAGATTTTATCACTGATTTTGTTATAAATCAAGAACGGACTTATAGGTTATTAATTCTTATGATGGATATATGGTCGGCGTTTCCCTTATGAATACGCAGCCAGCACCCTCTGACAGAGAATCTCAAATCCTTTCTAAATTCACTGCAATGCCTTGCTTTCTCCTTCCATCCGCCCATGCTCCACCAGAAACTCGGCGCTCAGTGTTTCCACCACAATCCTGTACATCCCCGGTTCCAGCGTACCGTAAATATCCAGATTATAGGTTTCACTGGCACTCTCCCCGTCCGGAAGAATATGGGCAATATCCGGAAAGCCAACATTATCCGCCCTGACAGGTATTGTGTACCACTGGCCGTCTATCTGCTTCTGGAGGGAAAAGTATTCCCCGTAAGTGAACTCTTCTCCGCTGTTATTGGAAATCAATACCGTAATCTCGCTTGTCCCAATGTCCTGGGCAGTCATGGACACCCCCTCTGTACCCTCTGCAGGCAGTTCATCTGCTTTCAGCAGGAAACAATTATGATATACGGACAAATGTCCTGCATTGGGAAAGTTAAGGACATTCAGGGTATCCTCATCACTGCCTTCCATCTCTTTCCATAAAAAGGAGAGGTCCGTATCCCCATAATAAACCGCCCCGTCATTCCTAAGCCAGACCCCGCCGGATGCTGTCAGGGAAATGTCATCCCCTTCCCTGCTGCTGATCCAGATTCCAAAGAAGGGAATCTCCATCCGGGAGAGGGCCTGTTCATCTGCCGCCTGGAGGGGAATATCATTGATTTTTCTAATCACTTCCTTCTCCGTACCGCTGTCATACAGCGTCCTGACCATAACCGTTTCCCCGTCATAATAATACAGTTGGAAAGCACTTGTATCCGGGCTTGCTCCGGTAAGGATATTTCCGCCCTTATTATTTTTGTAAAGAAACACAGCCAGCAGAATGCCTGCCGCAGCCAAAAATAAAATGATAAATAACATAGCTGGTATATATTTTGTTTTCCTGTTTTCAAATATCCTCATCGCTATCCTCCTGTATCAACCGGTCTATATTAGAGAAGCCACTGTATACTGCCCGCAGAGATAATCGGTAAAAGCAGGCTCCGAGTATTTGAGCCATATGATCACCCGCCGGATTTTAAAAATAAAACTACGCTTCGTCGTCAGAACCATCAGCTCCCTTTATTATACTCCAATCAGCCGATTGTGGGAAGCCCTGAAACAGAACATACTATTCTGTTTATGATTCTTTCTGAACTTTGGGTATCTACATTTTCTCTGAATATGATAGGATATACAGTTACCTGCGGTTTTTAATTCATCATTTCTTTCTTGATTTTCAACTGCTGTTTCCTTATAATAAAAATACATTCATAACCCACCTATACTGTATGCTTTACTTTTTGACTTGAAAATAAAGAATACAGAACAGGTTCTAATCTTTATTGTTTACGTTTTGCCGCTTATCTATTGACGGCAGAACAAAACGTGGAAAGGGACTGCACTATGAGTAAAATTTTGCTGCTGGAAGATGATATAAGCCTTGTAGACGGTTTGAAGTATTCTTTGAAGAAAAACGGATTTGAAGCCGAAATTGTCCGCACTGTTTCCGAAGCGCTCAACAGCATCGAGAATATTGGAAAATACGACCTGCTCATTCTGGATGTCACTTTACCTGATGGAACAGGTTTTGACGTTTGTGAGGCAGTACGCAGACAGGGTCAACAAGTCCCTATTATTTTTCTGACGGCCTCTGACGAAGAAGTGAACATTATCCGAGGTCTGGACAGCGGAGGCGATGATTACATTACAAAGCCATTCAGATTAGGGGAGTTATGTTCCCGCATCCGTGCTCTGCTTCGGAGAGCAGGTATAGCAAACCCAGGCAGCACAACCGTCATTGAATGTGGAGATATAACGATCGATCTCTTAGGCAGCCGGGCATTGCTGAACGGTAAAAATTTGGAACTGACAAGCGCGGAATACCGGCTGCTATGCCTTCTGGTACGAAATGTAAACCGGATCGTTACGCGGGAAATTATTTTGCGTGAGTTGTGGGACGAAGCGGGAAATTTTGTCGATGACAATACACTGTCCGTCTATGTGCGGCGGCTCCGGGAAAAGGCAGAGGCAGACCCCTCGCATCCTCAGCACCTGATAACTGTCCGTGGGTTTGGCTATCAATGGAAAGAGGCAGCTATATGAGTTTTTACCATGATAAGCAAATTAAAATTTATGGATGTTTCCTAGCTGTTTTTGGCTTTTTAATTGCAGGAGCATGGCTGTTGTTCTATCTATATCAGACAAACTCCGTGAAAATAATGTGCCTCTTGCATGATGAAGCAGTTATTTCCTCTCTTTTGGAGCAGGGAGTTTCAAGAGATATCATAGCGGCAGCAATCACAAATACCCACATTAGCACAGCCGGAGAAGAATTGTCAGCCGCAGTTGGTATAAAAAATCTAAATAATCATTCTGGCTTGCCTTATATCACTCAATTTCAACATACTTCCATTTATTCCATTATCACCATTTCCTTATTGCTGGCCGCGGTTCTTTTTATCGGAACATTGTTGTTTTTCTGGCAGCGGAAACGGTTATATGAGCAGGCAGAAACAATCATTCGGAATTACATCAACGGGGACTATTCCTGCCATCTGCCGCAAAACAGCGAGGGGGCAGTTTTTCAGTTATTCGGACAGATTGAACAGCTTGCTACAATGCTGCAAGCAAAAAATGAAACAGAGCATAAGGCAAAAGAATTTTTGAAAAGCACCATTTCAGATATTTCCCATCAACTGAAAACACCCCTTGCCGCACTTACCATGTATCAGGAAATCATTGCAGGTGAGCCGGATAATCCCGAAACGGTTAAAGCATTTTCGGGCAAAATAGGAATTGCCTTAAAGCGTATGGAACAACTCATTCAATCCATGCTGAAAATTACACGGTTAGACAGCGGAAATATTCTTTTTGAGAAAAGCAGATGTCGTATATCAGAATTAATTTCTCTGTCCATCAGCGAATTAACGACAAGGGCAGAAAGTGAAAATAAAAAAATACGGATTGAAGGGAATACAGAACAGCAGCTTGTTTGTGATCTGGAATGGACAAGTGAAGCGATTGGCAATATTGTCAAAAATGCGTTAGACCATGTAAGACCAGGTGGAATAATTCAAATCACATGGGAGCGTACACCGGCAATGTTTCGCATTTTCATATCTGATAATGGAAATGGCATCGCGCCGGAGGACATACATCATATCTTCAAACGCTTTTACCGAAGCAAACATTCTCTTGATACGCAAGGTGTTGGGCTGGGTCTGCCCCTGGCAAAATCTATGATTGAGGGGCAGGGCGGATTTATCTCGGTACAGAGTGAAGCGAACGAGGGGACAACATTTACAATTTCTTTCCTTACGGAATTGTAAGCTGAAATTCATCTGATTGTAAGCTGTATCTGCTATCTTTTTGGTGAAGGAGGTTGATGCCCTATGGAAATTTTAAAAGTACAGAATTTGTGTAAAACCTATGGCAAAGGCGAGGTCAAAGTGGACGCGCTAAAAAATGTGTCTTTTTCATTGAACAAGGGAGAGTTTGCCGCTGTTGTCGGAGAGTCCGGCTCCGGCAAAAGTACCCTGCTGAACTGCATCGGCGCTCTGGACTCACCGACTTCCGGGAGTGTTCTTATGGATGGGCAAAATCTGTTCTCCATGAAAGAGGAAGAACGCACGATTTTCCGGCGGCGCAATATCGGCTTTATCTTCCAGTCCTTTCAGCTTGTTTCCGAACTGAATGTAGAGCAGAATATTATGTTCCCCTTGCTCCTGGATTACCGAAAACCTGACTCCGCAGAAGTCCGGAAGATTTTGGAATTGCTGGGCCTGACCGAACGCAGCCGCCATCTGCCCAGCCAGTTGTCCGGCGGTCAGCAGCAGCGTGTCGCCATTGGCCGCGCCCTGATTACAAGACCAAAGCTGATTTTAGCCGATGAACCGACAGGAAACCTTGACAGCAAGAACAGCCAGGATGTTATTGATCTGCTTACACGGGCCTCCCGGCATTACCAGCAAACGATCCTGATGATTACGCACAACAAAAACCTGACAGCTTCTGTAGGCCGGGTATTCCGGGTAACCGATGGCGTCCTTACGGATTTGGGAGGGAAAACGGATGAAGCGTTATCTTGATCTGGTTCCCATATCCGCAAAGGTGCATAAGAAGCAAAACAGAATGTCCATCTTCTGTATTGCCCTGGCTGTATTTTTAGTAACAGCTATTTTCGGCATGGCAGATATGTTTATCCGCAGTCAAATCATCAAAACGCAGGCGGAAACCGGAAACTGGCATATCGGTATTCAAAATATCCGCAGCGAAGATGCGGCGGTCATAGCGGCACGGTCTGATGTTGCCGCACTTGCCCCATATAATGTGCTTAATTATGACGGAAAACAAGGGTACATCTTAGCGGAAACCGAAGTTGTCCTCTGCGGCAGCAATGATCGTCTGTTTGCAGAGATATTTCCCAACATGCTTTCTGAGGGAACGTTCCCCAGGACTGCTAATGAAGCGATGGTGACGGAAAGCGCCAGGGATATGCTTGACCTGCATATTGGGGACGAAATTACAATCAACACTCCTGCTGGCCTCAATCTGATATTTACATTGTCAGGCTTTGTGGAAAATACTGCAAACCTGTTGAGCAGCGATACCTATGGTGTATTTTTAACAACAGAAAAGTTGAATGACATTTATTCGATGAACGAGAGCGACGGACGAACCGGCTATCCCACGGTTTACTATGTTCAGTTTGCCGATGCATTGAATGTGCAGAGTGAAATTGAGAATTTGAAATCTCAATGTGGCTTATCCGGCGACCAGGTTTCCGAAAATACAAAGCTGCTCGGTCTGCTGGGGCAAAGTACAAGTTCCTTTATGATACAGGTCTATGCTGCTGCCGCTGTCCTGTTTGTCCTTGTTCTGTTTGCGGGTGTTATAATGATTGCAAGCAGTCTGAACAGTAATGTGGCACAGCGTACAGAATTTTTCGGATTGATGCGCTGTATTGGAGCAACGCCTAAACAGGTTATGCGGATGGTACGAAAAGAGGCCCTTACCTGGTGCAAATCTGCCATTCCTGCCGGCGTTGTGATCGGCGTTGTTGTGCTATGGATACTTTGCTTTGTCCTGCGGCTTTTAAGCCCGGAATACTTTGGTGCGATGCCTCTTTTCAGTACAAGTTATCCAAGCATTATTGCCGGTGTGGTTGTCGGGCTGCTGACCGTACTCTTGGCTGCCCGCACCCCCGCCAAAAGAGCCGCAAAGGTTTCTCCATTATCGGCAGTTTCCGGCAGCGCAAATGATACCCAGCCGGTCAGGAAAGCAGCCAATACAAATTTGTTCAAAATTGATGCCGCGCTTGGTATTCACCATGCAAAATCAAGCCGCAAGAACTTTATCTTGATGGTCGGCTCCTTTGGACTTAGCATTGTCCTTTTCCTTGCCTTTTCTGTTACCATTGAGTTTATGAACCATACTCTGCGGCCTTTACATCCGTGGACGCCGGATATATCTATTGTGAGTTCGGATAATACTTGCTCTGTCCGTCGGGCCTATCTTGATGAACTGAAAAATAATGCGGCTGTCAAGTCAGCGTATGGCCGGATGTTTGCGTATCATGTGCCAATTACAGCCAACGGGCAGAAACAACAGACAGACTTGATTTCTTATGAGCAAAAGCAATTCGAGTGGGCAGAGAACTATATGCTGGGCGGTTCTTTAGATACGGTGCAAAATAAGCTGAATACTGGCCTGATCGTGTATGAGCCGCAGAATATTATCCAAATTGGCGATACGGTATCGTTAAGCCTTCACGGGCAAACGGCAGAAATAGAAATTGCAGGGATGCTCTCTGATAGTCCGTTCTACAATTCCGCTGATGTCAGAACGATCATTTGCTCCGAAGATACATTCCGGCAATTAACGGGGCAGTCAGATTATACGGTCATTGATATACAGCTGACAAATCGTGCCGCGGATGCAGAGGTAAATACCATACATCGTACCTATGGAGCAGGCTATTCCTTTGTTGACAAACGGATGGATAACCGCAGCACTTTAAGCATCTACTATTGCGTTTGGTTGTTCCTCTACGGTTTTTTGGCGCTGATTGCCCTGATTACCGTTTTCAATATCATCAACAGCATCGCTATGAGTGTTACGGCGCGCACAAAGCAATATGGAGCGTTCCGGGCTATCGGTCTAAGCGACCGTCAACTTTCCAAAATGATTATTGCAGAAGCGGCTGCCTATGCAATCGCAGGAAGTATTGCAGGATCTGTCTTGGGAATAATCTGCAATAAGTTCCTGTTTGATTTGTTGATAAGCCGTCAATGGGGCGACCCGTGGTTACTCCCGTGGGGAAAGCTGATGATAATTGTTTTGATTGTATTTTTCTCGGTTGTTGCAGCAGTACATGGGCCGATCAAAAGAATACGAAATATGTCCATCGTTGATACAATCAGCGCACAGTAAGTCCAAAAATTATGGCAGGCGGCTTGAATTTGCCTGCCATAATTCTTCAATGGAAAATTGGTAACTGGCATCCTTATCAATGTCCGAAACAGAAAAACCGCCCTTGAAATTTTTACTTTGTTCCTTACTTCGATGCAAGGCTTCTGTTATTTTTTATCATACACAAAATAGTATAGACTGCAGCTGCCAGCTCTGTAATCGGCATGACCCACCATAGAAGTTTCGCGCCAAACATCGCCGGAAGCACAAACACTAATACACCGCATAAAACCATGCCCCGTGCCATAGAAATGATCAATGCTGTTTTCGGCTGCATCACAGACTGGAAATAATAGGTTGCGAAAATATTCAGCGGCAAAAGCAGATACGCAAGGCCATAGATATGCATAATACCGGGAGCTATCTGCAATACGCTGTCTGTTGGGGACATGAATATTTTCACAAAAATATTCGGGAACAAAAGTACCGCAGATGTCCATAAAACACCGAAGACTGCAACTGTCCACAGGGAATATTTCCGCGTTTGTTTGATGCGCTCCCAATTACGCACGCTGAAGTTTTCAGAGATAATGGGCTGTGCAGCCTGCCCGACAGCATAAGTAAAGCATTGGACAAGACCGGAAATCTGGACAATGACCCCAAATACCGCCAGCGCATCTGAACCAAAATAATTCATAATCTGACGGTTGAATAACATCGCAATCATTCCCATTCTGAAAGTGATACCGCACCATAGACTACATTACATCCATTCCCCGACCCCAACACCACACCGTCAATATCACGGACGGAAAACACACGGTCTTTACAAAGGCGTTTTTGACAGCGGAGATGGAAATATCAGCTTATTCTCTGTACCATATTCTACCACAATCTATGAAATCATTCTTCATTTTTATACATTTTTCAAAAAATTTCATTTTTATATTGACTCATCTACCTTTCTATGATAAACTGTAATTTACCGGAAAGGTTCCAACAGGGGCTTGTACTGGTTTCGACGGGGGCCATGCAGCTGGTGAAGCTATCCCTATGCGATGGGTTAAATGGCAAAATTAAATACAAACGCTGAAGATAATTTAGCAATCGCTGCCTAGTGCAGCTGTCAGCCTTAGCGCACCTACACGTTAAGAACCTGGCATCGATGATGTAGGAAACGACGTGCAGTAAGCTTTGCCTGTACGGGCGTAGGATGAAGCTACTAAAGTCAGCAGGATGTCTGCTTCCGGCTGATGGAGGGAATGTCAAAGAACAGACTATGATAGTAGAAGAACAGGGAATTGGTTTTCGGACAGGGGTTCGATTCCCCTCAGGTCCATAAAAAGCACTGGACAAGATGCTATTCTGTCCAGTGCTTTTTTGTGCTTTTATTTCGGTGGTCTGAGCCTGCTCCTCTTCGTGGAAATATCCAGCCCTTCCAGTTCTTTATACACCTTTTGGATTTCCTTATTGATTTCCTCGGTATCCACGCCCGATTTCTTCAATTCCTCCATAATCTCATCCACAACTTCCGCATATTTATTCTTATGCTCCGTATTCCTCTTCTTCCAGTCAATCCCCTGAAACCGCCCTGCTATTTCCCGGTTTAACGAAAGCTTCCCCTGAAGCATCAAAACGGCGATAATCGGATAACTTGCATAGCCCTGCCAGTAAGAAGCATTGTCATTCGATGTATAGACTTTATCCTTCCAAGTAACCAGATAGGTTTTGGATAAATCCGACGAAGAAACATCCGCTTCATTCTCCCTTAACACAATCCGGTTATCCGAAATCGCCCCATAGGCTTCATGCACTTTTTCGATTGGCGGCATCTTCACTCCCATGTTTTGCTCCTCCTTGTATTCCTTACATTCTTCATTGTATTTTCCGTTTTCTTCCAAATTATAAATTCCTCACCTTAAATTCCCTCTCAATCTCCCTCTTCTGGTCTTTCTTGGCAATGTCCTCGCGCTTGTCATACAGCTTCTTTCCCCGTGCCAGACCGATTTCCACCTTAACCAGGCTGCCCTTAAAATACACCTGCAGAGGAACCAGCGTATAGCCCTTTTCTGCAATCTTTCCTGCCAGCTTTAAAATCTCGTTCTTATGCATAAGGAGTTTTCTCGCCCGAAGCGGGTCTTTATTAAAAATATTTCCCTTTTCATAAGGATTGACATGCATCCCATAAACCCAAATCTCATTATGGTGATCCACACGCACAAACGCCTCCTTAATGCTGCACTTGCCCATCCTTATCGATTTTACCTCCGTGCCGAACAGTTCAATCCCGCACTCGAACTTTTCATCAATAAAATAATCATGGTACGCCTTCTTGTTATTCGCTACCAGCTTTACCGCCTGTTTCAACTTCTCTGTCCTCCAATATTTATCCTAAATCTTCTGTCTGCTGTCTGTCCTCGTCGATTTCCCGGCCTTTTGACCCTGGCATCATTATTTTTTATAGCATCCTACGTCGCCTTAAACTCCTCTTCTTTCTCAACATACCAGATTTCCTGTGCGCCGTTTTCCTTCGTATGCCAGCAGGCCCCCTCTAACGAGCCGTCCTTAGTATTGTCCAGAAAATACCAGTCGCCGCTGCCGTCCTCTGCATCAACCTCACTGCCGTTCCAGCGATGCCAGCCTGTGCAGATATAGCCGGAAGCACCGAACAAATACCAGTGATGATTGACCAAAAGCCATTTGCTCTTCGGATAGCTTCCGTCCTTATTTCTGTACCACCAGCCAATGGCATCCTTCAGCCAGCCGTATTTTTCCTCGGTTCGCACCCAGGTTTTCATAAACTCCTCCGGCGTCCGGTACAGCTTTTTAATCCCTGAGGTACTGCTCCCCCAGTCCGGCAGCTGAAAATGGGGGCGATCCACAATCGATTTCCAGTTTCCTCCCCATTCCAGCCCCAGGCTAACGCCAAGCTCGCCTACCTGCTTAAAAAAGTTATCCTTATCAAAATATGCCCCTTTCCCGTCATTGCGGAAAAAGTCAAAAGCGGTTCCCCACTGATGGTAAGAACTGTAGGAACTGCCGGGCGCATTGGTCACAATCTGTCCCGGCTTTGTCCTGCCCTGGGCATAAAGGGCATCCTGTTCCGCTTTCGTCCGCAGGGTTTCGCCAATCTTAATCTTTAACCCCTGCTGGTTGCACTCATCAACCAGCTTCCCCGCCAATACCTGAAGCCGGGGATGACATAAAGTAATATCGCGCATATTCAATTAATCTCCTGTTTTTCTTTTCCCTATATCTTATGAAAAAACAGGACAGGATGTGACTTTACAGTATTCTCCAAATCAATCACAGCCCGATAACCTCAAAGTATCCCCTGGCTGGGGCAAAATTCTGACTTTACTCCCCTGCCAGAGAAAAATCAATCGTTTTCAGCAGACGATCTGTCTTTTCCACAACCACCTTAATCTTTTGTCCCAGTTTGTAGGTTTTCTTCGTCATTTCCCCGGTAAGACAATACTTTGCCTGATCAAAAATATAGTAATCATCAGTCAATGTACTGATATGAACCATGCCCTCCACGGTATTGGGCAGTTCCACATACATTCCCCAGTTGGAAATGCCGGAAATCACGCCCTCAAATTCTTCACCGACAAAGCCCTCCATATACTCGCACTTTTTCAGCTTGTCCGTTTCCCGTTCCGCCTCCTCGGCTCTTCGCTCAAGCATGGATGCCTGGATTGCCACATCGGTTAAGATGCTGTCATAGTGGGAAATCCTCTCCTCAAGAAGTGTACCATGAATGCTTTCCTTGATAATCCGATGAATCTGCAGATCCGGGTAACGGCGGATAGGTGAGGTAAAATGGCAGTAATACTTCGCTGCCAGCCCAAAATGCCCGATACAGTCCACCGTATACTTCGCCTGCTTCATCGACCGCAGAGTCAGACGGCTGATTAATGCCTCTTCTGTTTTCCCTTCGGCCTTCTCCAAAAGCTTCTGCAGCTCCTTAGGATGAACCTCGCCCTGCTGGTTATGAACAAAGTAGCCAAAATTATTGAGAAAGATTAACAATGCCTTCATCTTTTCCGGGTCCGGCGGCTCATGGGTGCGGTAGACAAAGGGAATCTCCTGCCAGTAAAAATCCTCCGCCACGGTTTCGTTCGCCGTCAGCATAAAGTCCTCAATAAGCTTCGTCGCCGGGTTTCGCTCATAGGGTTTAATCGCATAGGGCTTTCCTTCTCCGTCCAAGTAAATCTTACTCTCCGGGAACTCAAAATCCACGGCGCCTCTGCTCCTTCGCTTTTCCCGGATAATTTCGGAAACCTCCTTCATCAAATCAAACATCGGCACAAAATCCCGGTACTCTTCCATCAGTTCTTCATCCCGGTCGGTAATGATTCCATTGACTGCGGTATAGGTCATCCGCCGATCCACACGGATCACCGTTTCTGCCAGTTCATGCCCCAGAACATTTCCCTTTTGATCAATCTCCATAAGACAGCTTAACGCCAGCCGATCTTCCCCCGCATTTAAGGAACAAATCCCGTTCGATAAGCGGTGCGGCAGCATGGGAATCACCCGATCCACCAGGTAAACGCTGGTTCCCCGGCGCAGGGCTTCCTGGTCAAGGAAGCTTTTCTCCTTCACATAATGGGTGACATCCGCGATGTGCACGCCCAGATGATAAATATCCCCTTCCTTCGACAGCGTAATCGCATCATCCAGATCCTTGGCATCCTCACCGTCGATCGTCACGGTAGGCAGTCCGCGCAGATCCTTTCGCCCCGCCATTTCCTCCGGTTTAACCTTATCCCCTGCCCGCTTTGCCTCCTCCATCACTTCCTCTGGAAATTCCTCGGGAAGGTTATATGCTTTGACAATGGATAAAATATCTACCCCGGGATCATTGACATGGCCGATAATCTCCTTAACCACCCCTTCCGGGTTCTTCTCCGGCCCGCCAAAATCCATAAGCCTTACAACCACCTTATGCCCCGTTACGGCCCCGCCGTCCTTACCCTGGGGAATAAAAATGTCCTTTCCAATCCTCTGGTTATCCGGCATCACAAAGCCAAAGTTTTTATTCTTCTGAAAATAGCCCACGACCTCACGGTTGGCATGTTCAATCACCTTTAAGATCCTGCCCTCTGCCCGCAGTTCGGCTGCCTCATGCTCAATCACCAGCTGCACCTTATCCCCGTGAAGCGCGCCCCCGGTCTTTTCTTCCGGGATAAAGACATCTCTCTCCATCCCTTCCACGCTGACAAAGCCAAAACCCTTCGGATGCCCGGAAAAGATACCCGAAAGAGAAAAGATCTCCGGCTTCCCGTACTTCCCCTTCTTGGAAATGCCAAGACTTCCCTCCGCAACCATCTCATCGAGGACTTCCTGCAGTTCCCCCCGCTGCTCCCTGGGAATATTTAACAGAGCTGCGATTTCCTTTGTTTTCATCGGCACATAGGACGGCTCTTTGATTAAGGCCCGGAGCATGTCCTTTCTCTGCTTCATCAATGCTTTATCCATAAATCCATCTCCTTCTCCCATATTTTTCCATGTATTTTGCCATGAAAAGAAAAACACCCTTGCCATAACAAGAGTGTTTCCGCTTTAGTTCAAGATATTCAGTACAAGCGCCAGCACCATAAAAGCCACGGCGGCAAACTTGGTGAATTTTTCCAGAGCGCCTTCCATCGAACGGCCTTTATTCTTACCCCAATAGGTATCCGCCATACCGGCTACCGTTCCTAAACCAGAAGATTTCCCCTCCTGCATTAAAATAATTGCCGACAATGCAATACTGATGATTACAAAAATAACCGAAATAAAGATTTTTAATCCAGACACAATCCCACCTCCTAAATCTACCGTAGTATCATAGCACATTTTTCCGGCAATTACAAGGGTTTCTTAAGATTTCTATTGCAGGATTTCTCAAGATGTTACTGTTCACGTAGGTCTGCGCACTTGCTGCGCTGACCGTAGGTTAAACTGAGCCAGTGAGCAAAAATCCCACCAACGAAGGCGATTTTCATGGATTTTTGCCTGTTGGTGTGAACGTGTGAACAGTAACCTCAAGATTTTTGTTTTGATTTCATTAAATATCTATACAATCCATGAAACCTAACAAAAAAAAAACTGACAAACCAGAAAAACTATGCTAAACTTAAAATGCAAAAAATACGATTTCTTAAAAAATTACATCTCAGGAGGAAAACGAAATCATGTATATTTTTTTGTTTATCGGCTTTATTCTGCTCATCAAAGGTGCTGATTTTTTTGTTGAAGGAAGCTCTTCGATTGCAAAACTTCTTCGTGTGCCGTCCGTGGTTATTGGACTGACCGTAGTAGCGATGGGAACAAGTGCACCGGAGATGGCGGTCAGCGTAACAGCGGCAATAAGCGGTAAAAATGCTATCGCACTCAGCAATGTGTTGGGCTCAAATTTATTTAATTTGCTGATTGTCGCCGGTGCCTGTGCCGTTGTTATCCCGCTTATGGTAAATCGTGAAATTATCCGGCGTGATTTACCCTTTTCTGCGGGACTTACGGCACTTTTACTTCTTCTCTGCCTTTGGGATAAACAGGTGAGCCACTTTGACGGCTGTCTTTTGTTCGGTATGCAGATTGGCTATCTGGTCTATCTGATCCGCAAAGCTATGACACAGAAAAACAGTAAAGACCGCCCAAATGAACCAAACAGCCGCCGTTCTCCGGCAGTCAGTATCCTGTTGATTGTATTTGGAATTACAGCCATTGTCTGGGGCGGAGATTTAGTCGTTGATAATGCCAGCAGGATTGCCGGGCATTTCGGTCTGAGTCAGACTCTGATTGGATTAACTATTGTTGCTATGGGAACTTCCCTTCCAGAACTGGTAACTTCAATCGTTGCTGCCCGGAAGGGAGAAAAAGATATGGCAATGGGCAATGTCATTGGGTCGAATCTTTTTAACCTTTTAGGAGTTTTAGGCTTATCCGCTGCCATCCATCCTATTCAGGTAGACATCGCTTCCCTTTATGATATCGGAATCCTGCTGATTAGTTCGATTGCTGTGTGGCTGCTATGCAGAAAACAGGGATTGCTGAACAGAAACTGCGGTATGGGAATGCTGGCAGCCTATGCAGGGTATACGGCCTATATTATTGTCCGCTAAAAAAAATTCCCCACCAGAAGTTATCCATTCATTGTTATGCATTCTCTATCTTCTCTTCAATCCGCAGAAGCTGATTATATTTTGCCGTCCGCTCTCCACGGCACGGTGCTCCGGTTTTTATCAGTTCCGTTCCCATCCCGGTTGCCAGATCTGCAATGGTGCTGTCCTCGGTTTCCCCCGAACGATGGGACATAATCGTCGTATATCCGTTGAGCTTCGCCAGCTGCACCGCCTCCATGGTTTCTGTCAATGTTCCAATCTGGTTTGGTTTGATTAAGATTGCATTAGCACAATGATCCGTAATTCCCTTTTGCAGACGTGCTGTATTGGTCACAAATAAATCATCCCCGACCAGCCGTGTCCGTCCGCCGATTTTTCCGGTAAGCATCCGCCAGCCTTCCCAGTCCTCTTCGTCCATCGGGTCCTCAATCGAATAAATCGGATAAGCGTCCACTAACTTCACCCAGTACTCCATCATCTGCTCGCGTTCAAAGGTCTGACGCGCCTTTGGCATCGTATAAAATCCCGGTCCCAATTCGGTATTCTTCCATTCACTGGCTGCCGCATCCAGAGCAAGCATAAAATCCGTTCTTTCCTTAAATCCAGCCAGCTTAATAGCCTCCAGAATCACTTCAATCGCTTCTTCCCCGTTCTTGACATCCGGGGCAAAACCACCCTCGTCACCCACTGCCGTCGAAAGCTTTCTCTCCTTTAACAGCTTCTTTAATACCTGGTAAACCTCCGCACACCAGCGCATACCCTCACGAAACGAAGAGGCCCCCATCGGCAGAATCATAAATTCTTGGATATCCACCGAATTATCCGAGTGTGCCCCGCCGTTTACTATATTCATCATCGGCATAGGAAGCTTATTCCCATAGATTCCCCCAATATAGCGGAACAACGGCATCTCCAGCGCTGCCGCCGCTGCTCGTGCACACGCCAGGGAAACACTTAAAAGTGCATTGGCCCCAAGTTTACCCTTATTCTCAGTTCCATCCGCTTCCTTAAGCAGGCGATCAATATTTTTCTGATTCCGCACATCCTCAAACATTAATACTTCCGCCAGCAGGGTATTTACCGAACCCACCGCCTTCGACACTCCCTGCCCGCGATAGCGGCTGCCGCCGTCCCGCAGTTCAACCGCTTCATGCTGCCCCGTCGAAGCCCCCGAAGGTGCCGCTGCCCGCCCACAGGCTCCGCCCTCCAGCACTACCTCTGCCTCCACCGTAGGATTCCCTCGCGAATCTAAAATTTCCCTTCCATAAACTGCCGCAATTTCAAAACGTTCATTCATAAAAATAAACCTCCTTGCCAAGAAAATCATGTTTTCTTCATGTACCCTCACAGTAAGGTTGGCTTATTTTTTCTTTTCTATTCTAAATGGGGCATTCCTAATTTTGGTACATTTTGTTGGGTATAGGTGATTCTTTAATTTAAAAAAATATAAAAAATGAAAACTTTCAAATAATTCTCATAATTAATCATGGAAGTGAACTTCGTTTTTTCTGATTATAAAGATTCAAATACATCTCATGTTACTATTAATCCAGTATTGTTTCCAGTAAATTAACGGAGGAAATCATATTCAAATACATCACATGTTACTATTTATCAAATATACTTAACTATATCTACATTCAAAAACATCCTAATGTTATTCTTTATACATCTTCTACGATCAAATACCTCGTACAATTTGCTTTCCCATCAAACCTCTCCTCTCACTGCTTCCCAATTTTCACCTTCTTCCCACAAAACGCAAAACCATACTTTCTTATCCTCTCCCTGCCAATACCTTTTCCAATCAATGCCGCCTCGTAGCGTTGCTCATCGATCTGTTTTAACGCCGCCTGCACGGTATCTAAAAGTTCCTTTTCTTCCTCCTCATCCTGCACCTTAAACTCTATAATCATCGCGTCATCACATAAATGCAGCGGTTCCAGCATCACATCATAACGACCAAATCCACTTTCCCGGTTAGAAGTCAGCACATACCTTCCTTCCAATTCCGCCATCAGCCCCAGTACAAAGCCGTGATAGAAACGTTCCGGCAGGGTAACGGAAGGTCGCTTTCCCGTATCAAAATAGCTAAACGTCATCATTGCCACACGGTTCATATAGACATTCATTGCCTTTACATCGTCCTTCAGCAATGCACGGAGAAATTCATTATAATTACCATCGGCATCATAAAACCATCCGCGAATCATATGGGAAAACATAATGTGCACCTCTTTATTAGTCAATGCCAATGTATAATACCAACGTCCGGTTTCCTCGATAAATTCCACTTGAACCACTTTAAGATATCCGCTTGCAAGCAAAAGGCTCCATACAGCATTCGGCTTTTGATCCAGCTCCCCATACACCACCTGCTCGTCAATCTCACCCCTGAAGGCATTGCCCCTCAACAGGTTTTCAAATTCCTGCTTAATCTCCTTATTTCCCTCCCGGATCAGCTTCCCTGCCAGGCTGTTTGAACTGGAATTTGCCCAATATGTGCCCGCTTTTTTCTTATCCAGATAGTTTAAAATCGACCATGGATTATAGATTTCTGTACATCGGCCAAAAGTAAACCCATCGTACCATGTTTTTACCTCCTGCTTCCGCCCTTCAAGTGCAAACTCTTTCAGCGCCGCAAAAACTTCCCTCTCTGTAAATCCAAAGCTGGCCGCATATTTATCGGAAGTCGTTGTTACCACTTCTAAATGATTCAAATCAGAAAAAATGGACTCTCTGCTCACCCTGGTTATCCCTGTCATTATGGCACGCTCCAGACAGGGGTTCGTTTTCAAAGCAGCATTAAACATATTTCTCATCAATGCCGTAAGTTCTTCCCAGTATCCCTGAACATAAGCCTCCTGCATAGGCGTATCGTATTCGTCCAGCAAAATAATCACACGCTTTCCATAATAGCGGGACAAAAAATCCGACATCTTATGAAGCGCCCATGTGGCAGTAACCTCTTCCATACGGCAATTCACACTGCGATAATACTGTTTTTCTTCCTCCGTCAGCAAATCTCCTTCCAGAAGAAAAATATGTTTATTGTACAAATCCGTTAAAATCTGAAAAAGCCTTTGTACTGCCGACGGATAATTCTTTTCTTTTA
>VSOC01000065.1 GCA_009774615.1 Lachnospiraceae bacterium | reverse complement strand
CCATGCACATGAATCCTCCCCCGAACGCCTAATCCCATAACTGCAACCGTATATTTTTTCATGCTATTCTCCCTTCTCTTTAAAAATGGTAAAAATGGATTTTCAATTCTTTTTTATGCTTTTTTATGCTTTGGCACCTGCATAAACCTCTTCATATACTCTCCGTCCATCCTCACCACCCCGTCCGAATCTTCCCCCGCAAGCGGCGATTCATCTTCTACCATAATCCATCCTCCGTACCCGGTTTCTTCCAGATACCGCACAATCCCGGGGTAATCAATCTCCCCTTCGCCCATCACAGCCCAGCTTCCATCCGCCTTCCTGTCCTTAAAATGCACATGCCGGATCTTTCCCCGTGCCATCTTTAAAACCTCCAGCGCATCCATTCCTCCATTCACGATGTGCCCGATATCCGGCGCATAGCCCACATCCGTCCTTTCTAACATGGCAAACAGCACCTGATAATCCTCACGATTCCTAAACAGTGAATTTTTCGCTGAGTTCGGATGATAACAGGTTACAATTCCGGCTTCGCCCGCCTTTGCCGCCGCCTGATTCATACAGGAAAGCAGGTTTTCCCTTCTTTTTTGCAGTTCTTCTCCTTCACCCCGGCTTTTTGTTCCTGCGTGGTGCGAAACCATGAGCTTTGCCAACGGAAAATACTTTAAAAAAGAAATTGCCTTCCCTGTCCGTTCTGCCTCTTCCCGGTTTTCCCCTTTGCCTTCCCACGGCTGATGCAGAACCAAGGCCGCAAGCTGCATCCCATATGCTTCTAAAATCTCTCTGACCCTCTCCGGATTTTCAAAATACGCACCCAGCATACCAATCTCCGCCTCAAGTCCCGAAAAGCCCGCATCGGCTGCCGTCCTTACCATGTGCGGCACATCCCCGGCAAACCGTTTCGGATTCATCTTCCACGGATAGGTCTGGCAGCCAATCTTAATGTTTCCCATATTCCTCATCCTTCCCTTTTTGTTTATTCGGGAAATTTATCCCCATTATCTTTTTGTTCGTGTACATTTATCCCAACTTTGTTTTTATTCCGTTTTCGATTATAAAACCCCTTTCTTTTCCCCGTCAATAAAAATCAGCATACCAATTCGTACAAAGATCCGTCAATTCATCCGATGAATTTTTCCCAAAATCTCACAAAATACAGCTATTTCCACAATAACTTTAAAAAAATCAAAAAATAAATCGAAAAAAATGGTAAAAACCTATTTACAAACATCATACGTTGTGCTAAGATAAAACCAGTTACAAAAACAATTTGACCAATAATTTGTCAGTAAACCGGAATAAATCATACATTTTGACGATTCATCCCCCTCCGGTTACCCTTGTCTATGATGGTAAGGAGGATTATCATGCGCAGTACAGCCATATTACAACAACCTGCCGACGTGCTCCCCATGGCAACGGCACAGAAGGTTAAGATGATGATCATTAAGCGCGGTATGAAGCCCGGCGACCGTCTTCCTACGGAAAATGAATTGGCCAAATTATTCAGCGTAAGCCGGTCTACCCTGCGGGAAGCGATGAAGTTCCTCCGCGCAGAGAATGTCGTGGTTATCCGCCAGGGAAGCGGAACCTTCGTCAGTGCCGGGACGGGAATCGGAGAAGATCCTCTGGGTCTGCATTTCACAAATCAGGAGAATCTGATCCATAATCTTTTTGAAACCCGTATGCTGATTGAGCCTCAGATTGCCAGCCTGGCCGTTCAGCGTGCCACCCCCCAGGATATCAGCAATCTGAAGCGCATTGTTGCAGAGATGGATAAGCTTCAGGTCAACAGCGCGGAAACGGCGGAGATGGATGTACAGTTTCACACTACCGTTGCCGAATGCAGCCATAATGACGTTTTAATCCGCGTCGTTCCGATTATTATTGAGTCTATCCGGCGAAGCCATGTGGGCACCCACGATAACCTGGAAAGCTTTAAACGGGCAAAACGGAGCCATTCCGGCATCTGCAACGCTATCGCTACCGGCAATGTTATGGAAGCAAAGTTCCTTGCCGAGCGGCATCTATGGGAAACCTTAGATGATTTAAAAATCAGAAAAATGGAGGAAAAGACATGAAAAAACGTTTGTTAGCAAAGAAGACAGCAGCCATTACTCTGGCAGCCCTTACCTGTGTCAGCGCTCTTACGGCCTGCGGCGGCGGCGGTTCCGCATCCACCACGGCAGCACCGGCGGATAATGCCGAAACAACGGCGGCACCGGCAGACGGCGGGGAAACCACGGCAGCCGAGGCAAAAGAAGATACTCCTGCACCGTCCGGCGACGCGGTTACGATTAAGTTCCAGTACTGGGCAGATAACACCGATTACTCCGCATTAATGCAGGATATCATTGCCAAGTTTAATGCGGAAAACGGCAAGGGTATTACCGTAGTCGGCGAAGAAGCACCATGGGACGGCGGCGCTTATTCCGAAAACCTGTTTAATGCCAAGATGGGCGGCGGCGATGTGGACTGTGCAACCTGGAAGCTGACCTCCACCCCATTGTTTGTTAATAACGATCTGCTGGCGGACTTAACCCCGATGATCGATGCATGGGCTGATAAAGACGATATCGATGAAAATATGTACAATGTTATGCGTCAGGCCAGCGGCACCGACGAGATTTACGTTATGCCGTGGAATGTGCAGGTATTATATGTTTACTACCGTCCTTCCATCTTTGAAGAAGCCGGTGTGAAAGTTCCCACCACTTATGATGAGTTCTTAACCGCCATTGAAAAATGTACGATGGACAAAGACGGCGACGGAAAGACCGATGTTTACGGCTTTGGTATGCGCGGTGCCAAGGGCGGGCAGGAGCCATGGGGAAGCTTTGTTTACGGACGCGGCGGCAGCTTTGAAGATATGACCACGGCAGAATCCGTACAGGGTATGCAGGACTTTATCGATATTTATACCAAGGGCTTTGTTCCTCCGACCGCAGCAGGCGACGGCTTTAACGAAATTATTGCTAACTTTAAGTCCGGCTTAACCGCTATGACCATTCACCACACCGGTTCTTCCGCAGATATGGAAGCAACCTTCGGCGATGATGTATCCGCATTCCCGTTCCCGGCCGGAAAGGGTCAGTGGACTTCCATGGGCGATACCGAAACCGTTATCTTTGAATCCTGCCAGAATAAGGAAGCTGCTTTTGAATGGGTTTCTTACCTTGCAACCGGCGAAGGACAGAAGATGTGGTGTGAAGGCACCGGAAACGTTCCGGTAAGCAAGACCGTACAGGAAGGCGATTTCTTCCAGAACAACCGCTTTATGAAGGCTTCGATCGACGGACAGCCCTATGCAGGCATCCTTCCAATACTTGATACCACAACGGAGTGGATCTCCACCACCTGGCCGGAAACCGTAGCCGAGGCATTAGGCGGCAGCCTTACCGCTGAGGAAGCGATGCAGACTCTGCAGGATGCTTTGTATGAGTAATTCAGAAGTTCTCTGTTTCCTATTGCGATAGCTAATGTTTTTTAACACTGGAGCTGCAAAACCTGCAGCTCCATCAAACTGAAAGGGGGAAATTTCCAAATGGTAAAAAAACGGTCGATATGGCCATACCTGTTGGTTGCTCCGGCGGTATTCATTATTCTCTGCGTGGTCTTTGTTCCCGTGGCGAATGCGATTATCATGAGCTTCCAAAACTACGACCTTCGTCGGCCCAAGGATATTGCCTTTAACGGCGTGGCGAATTACATTGAAGCTTTAGGCGACAGCAAGTTCCAGTCTTCTTTCTTTAAAACCATTATCTGGGTTGTGGCGGGCGTAGGCTTTCAGTTCCTCTTTGGTTTTATTCTTGCAATTCTTTTAAACCAGGAATTTAAGGGCCGCGGTGCCATCCGTGCCATCAGCATGATTCCGTGGGTAACTCCCGGTGTTTTAATCGGTTTAATGTGGCGCTGGATTTATGACGGCAACCAGGGTGTTTTAAATGATATACTGATGAAGCTTCACCTGATTTCCGATAAGGTTCCCTTCCTCTCACAGGACGGAACAGCCTTTCCCAGTGTTATTTTAACCATTATCTGGCAGGGAATCCCGTTTTTTGCCCTGATGCTTTTAGCCGCCCTCCAGGGCGTGTCCACGGATATGTACGAGGCGGCGGATATCGACGGGGCTACAGCGATACAAAAGCTGGCTTATATAACGATTCCTTCGATTAAAAATACCATTTTTGTCACTGCCCTGCTTCGCGTTATCTGGGTAGCCAACTCGGTGGACGTTATCTTTAACATGACCGAAGGACGTTTTGGAACCCTGACCATGAGCGTATATGTTTACCAGAAGGGTAATGCCCTGGATCTGGGCTATGCCTCGGCGATGGCTTTGATTCTGGCACTCTGCCTTTTGGTTGTTGCCATCCCGTATCTGCGGATGAATTTTAAAGAGGAGGGTTAAACGGATGAAAAACCAAACCGGTATAAAACGTATTTTACTTGTCTATCTTCCGCTTGTTCTCCTGATGGTGTTTATCCTCTTTCCCTTTTACTGGACCTTTGTCACTTCGGTAAAACCGGAAGATGAACTGTATGGGGCGGTTGTCACCTACTGGCCTAAACACATCACCTTTGAAGCCTACACCAAGCTTTTCACGACAACGGTGGACTTTTTAACGGCGATGAAAAACAGCTTTATCGTTGCTTCCTTAACAACCATAGTTGCACTGACTGCATCTACCCTGGCAGCCTATGCCTTCTCCCGCTACCAGTTCGTGGGAAGGAAGCTGTTAATGAGTATTTTCTTATGCAACAATATGTTCCCGACCGTACTTCTGCTGATTCCCCTGTACTCGATTATGCGGAAGATGGGACTGCTCTACACGCCGGCTTCGTTAATCCTGTCCTACACGACGTTTACGATTCCGTTCTCGGTGTGGCTGCTTTTAGGATTTTTAAACGACCTTCCGATGTCCTTAGAAGAAGCGGCATTAGTGGACGGCTGCAACCGCGGCTCGGCCTTTATCCGCATCATCCTTCCGATTCTCGGACCGTCCTTAGTTGCAACGGGTGTATACATCTTTATGCAGTCGTGGAATGAATACACCTTTGCCATGATGTTTACCAACACTGCCAGCCGAACGATTCCGGTAGCCTTAAAGAGTTTAATCGGACAGCTGGGCGTGCAGTGGGATCTCTTAACCGCAGGAGGAATTATCACCATTATCCCGGTATGTATTATGTTCTTCTTTGCCCAGAAGCGGCTGGTTGAAGGATTGACGGCAGGTGCAGTAAAGGGTTAAAGAAAAAAGCGGTCTGTGTATCATAAAGGATAAACAGATGCAGTAAAGAAGTAAGGAAAACCACTTGCAATTACTCCCATATAGGGGTATGATTTATCAATGAATGCAACATTAATTAATTCCAATAGTACATCAAATTGATGAGGAGGAAAACATTATGCAGTACGACAAGAAAGCAAAAGAACTGCGGGCTGAGATTTTAAAGATGCTTTTTGCCTGCCAGTCGGGACATCCGGGCGGCTCCCTGTCCTGTGTGGAAATGCTGATGGCACTTTATTATGAAGTAATGAAAGTTGATCCGAAGAATCCCAAAGATCCAAACCGCGACCGCTTCGTTTTAAGCAAGGGCCATGCCTGCCCTACCCTGTATGCAATTCTGGCTGATTTGGGATATTTCCCCAAAGAGGATTTAGCAGGGCTGCGTCAGATTGACAGCCATTTACAGGGGCATCCGGACTGCTGCAAGACACCGGGCGTTGATATGAATACAGGTTCCTTAGGACAGGGCGCTTCCCTGGCATTAGGACTTGCCATGGCAGCAAAGCACGCCAAGGCCGATTATAAAGTTTATGCGGTTTTAGGTGACGGCGAGTGCCAGGAAGGGCTTGTATGGGAGGCAGCGATGGCAGCCGCACATTATAAGCTGGATAATCTGGTCTTTATGCTGGATCACAATGGTTTACAGATCGACGGAAGCAATGACGAGGTAATGAGCCTTGGAAATATTGTAAAGAAGTTTGATGCTTTTGGATTCGAGTGCTTTGAGGTTGACGGTCACGATATCGACGCTATCGTTAAGGCGCTGAAGGCTCCTGTTGAAGGAAAGCCGAAATTTATCTGCTGCAATACCGTTAAGGGCAAGGGCGTTTCCTTTATGGAGAACCAGTTCGGATGGCACGGCAGCCCGATGAACAAGGAACAGTTTGAAAAGGCATTAAGCGAGCAGGAGGTGGAGTAAGATGGGAAAATCATTGCGCGTTGCTTATGGGGAAGCCCTGGCAAAATTAGGTGAGAAGAACGATAAGGTTGTAGTTTTAGACGCCGACCTGGCACATGCTACACAGACCTGTTTATTTAAAGAGAAATTCCCGGAGCGCCATTTTAATATGGGAATTGCAGAGGCAAATATGACGTGTGCGGCAGCAGGATTTGCCCACACCGGATTTATTCCGTTTATCAGCACCTTTGCCCTGTTTGGTGCGGGACGTGCATTTGAGCAGGTGAGAAACTCTATCTGCTATACCAACTGCAACGTTAAGTTTGGTTTTTCCCATTCGGGACTTAGCGTAGGCGAGGACGGCGGAAGCCACCAGTCGATTGAAGATATTGCCCTGATGCGCTCTCTTCCGCATATGACCATCCTCGTTCCCTGTGATCCGGCAGAAACCGAGAAGGCCGTGATGGCAGCGGCCGAGATTGACGGCCCGGTCTATATCCGCGTGGCACGTCCGGTCTGCGAGGATGTAACGACCGAAGATACCCCGTTTGTTCCCGGCAAGGCCAATGTAATGAAGGAAGGAAGCGATGTCTGCCTGATTTCCTGCGGACTGATGATTCCCAAGGCATTAGAGGCGGCAAAGGCATTAGAAGCCGAGGGTATCAGCACAGCCGTGGTCAATATGCACACCATTAAGCCCATTGATAAGGATATTATCTTAAAGATGAACAAGACCTGCAAGGCCATCGTTACCGCAGAGGAACATTCCGTGCTCGGCGGTCTGGGAAGCGCCGTTGCCGAGGTTCTGGCAGGCGAAAACGGTGCAAAGTTTGCCATGGTTGGTATTCAGGACAAGTTCGGAAAGTCCGGTAAGCCGGAGCAGTTATTTGCACAGTACGGGCTGACGGCAGAGAATATCGCAGCAAAGGCGAAGGAACTGCTGAAATAATTTTGAAATGAGGGAAACAAAGATGACGATTTTAAATTATGAGTTCACCGGCGAGGGAATGCAGAGAGTATTCGAGAATGAAAAATGGACGGTCGGCATTAAAAACTGGAAACCGGCAAATGACGTTACGGGTATCGACTGCTTAGAGCGGCACAACTTAACCGACGAACTGTTTGTTCTGGTGGAAGGTGCCTGCACACTGGTTTATGCCAATGAAACCGATAACGGGCTGGAATTCGGCGCGGTAAAGATGGAAAAGGATAAGGTTTATAATATCCCTGCTACCCTCTGGCACAACACCATTACCCAGAAGGATACCAAGATGATCCTGATTGAAGATTCCAACACTTCTATGGACAACAGCGATATCCTTAACCTGAATGAGGCGCAGATTGCCACGGTAAGAGGATTGGCATAAAAAACCGGATAACCGGATGAAAACAAGTCAAGAAACCGACTTGACTTATCCCGGCTAAACGGATATGATAGGGATGAAGCTAAGGGCAGGAAAAAGCAGGAAAAACTTTTTTCTGCCCTGATAACGGGAATGGACGTTACTGTGCATGTGTGAACAGTGACGAATAAACTCCCTTTACATAGAATGGAGGAAAACATGAGATTTTTTGTTGACACAGCAAACGTTGAGGACATTAGAAAAGCAAACGATATGGGAATTATCTGCGGCGTTACCACCAACCCTTCCCTGATCGCCAAGGAAGGCCGTGATTTTGCCGAGGTAATTAAAGAAATCACTTCCATCGTTGACGGTGCAATCAGCGGCGAGGTAAAGGCTACCACTACCGACGCTGAGGGCATGATTAAGGAAGGCCGCGAAATCGCTGCCATTCATCCGAATATGGTAGTCAAGATTCCGATGACCGTAGAAGGCTTAAAGGCCGTTAAAGTTCTGACTGCCGAGGGCGTTAAGACGAACGTTACCCTGGTATTTACCGCTGCACAGGCACTTTTAGCTGCACGGGCGGGCGCAACCTATGTATCACCTTTCCTGGGCCGTCTGGACGATATTTCCATGCCGGGTATCGATTTAATCAATGAGATTGCAGAAATTTTCTCCGTTCATCAGATTGAAACACAGATTATCGCTGCCAGCATCCGCAACCCGATCCATGTTATCGACTGCGCTAAGGCCGGAGCAGATATCGCTACCGTACCTTATAAGGTATTGGAGCAAATGACCAAGCACCCATTAACCGACCAGGGAATTGAAAAATTCCAGGCAGATTATAAGGCAGTGTTTGGGGAATAAATCGTTTTGCATAAATAACGGATAAAAATTATTGTATAGGATAAGCGGTCTGTGGTATTTTCTCCGGGCCGCTTTCTTATGCCATTATGTACCCATCATGTATCCTAATTCTATCTGGCATGCAATCCATCAATCAAAGTTTCAAGATACCATATCAATATCCCTACATAGGGTGTTTTAGGATTTGACTCTGCCTGGAATTCCTCTAATGCAGCAATACAATAATCAAACAAAACATCTTCTGCCACATTTCCCAATGCTAAAATAAGGCTGTCCAGGGCTGCTTTGCGTTCTGCAATTAATGGTGACGAGGAACAATTTAAGTTCAATGTTTCAAGCAAATCAAACGAAACATCTGGATCACTGGCACCAATTTTTCCATCAAGCTGATAAAAAATAGAGGTCAATGTGTCCGAAATACATGGATTTACTTTCCTAAATTCTGTATTTTCACGATGCGCATCACAGGTCAAATCCATAAATTTCCGTGTTCCGCCAGATGCCCTATTCCCATGGCAGACAGCCAAAAGATTCTGATAATCAAGTCCCTGCCCGACATCCCGCCCGTCGGAGGGCGCCCGTGGAATTCTGTGTTCAATAATAATGGGCGCAACTTGCGGCTCTGCATCCATTCGAGGAATCCTACACATACAATACGCACATAATCCTCCCTGTTCGTCAACCAAACATTGACGTACCTGCCCTTTCAACGGGTTTTTTAGCCGTTTATATGCCTCTTTCGGCGGAAGTCCTGCAGCTATTGTTCTTTTCCTCAGCTTTGTCAGCTTTTCTGGCTCATTTCCCTTTTGTATTTTGATCATTATTTACTCCCCCGCATACGTTCCAGCTTTAATTTCACTCTGCAGGATGCCACTTCCTGATCATGATATCCTCGAAGCTCATCAATCTGATTTAAAATCTGTTCTGCCTGATAAAATTCTTTTGCCGCAAGTAATTCATAAAATTGAGAAAAAAGCTTTGTAACTTCCGGAGGACGCTCGGAAACACCCATAATTTCATTTAACACCGACTGAACATCTTTTCCATAAACCTGATTACTTACCCGTAAAACCTGCTCATCTTTTAAAATCAGCAGATTATCACTCTGCACCGATTGAATAATCGCAGGAGCATGTGTTGTTACAATGAACTGTACTTTAGGAAAAATACTGGTAAGATCTTTTAAAATCCGCTGCTGCCATGCCGGGTGTAAATGTAAATCCACTTCATCAATAAAAACCATCCCGTTTGTTTCTTTCAGGACATTGCCAGATAACTGCGGATTTAAAACAGCCATACGATAGGCAATATCAGCAATCAGACATAGCGTACAGCGATAGCCGTCACTTAACTGATTAAGCGGAATCCTGACCTGTCCTCTGTCAGCATCCAAATATAAAATATCAATTTCCAGCGTATCCGGGTTAAACCACACCTTGACCTCTTTAATTCCTGTCATTAAAGAAAAACATCTCTCCATGGCACTACGCACAGCAGAAAATTCAGGGCTTGGTTTGCTGCTCTGTCCATCGGTTAATGCCATTTTCTGAAACCATCGCAGCATTAATTTAACATTTGCGGTTCCGTCCAAACTGTCAAGATATCCATTAGTTCTTGTATTTTTCTTAAAGCTATCTGTTTTCTTTTCACGGTGCTGATCCCAGAGGCGACCCGTTCCATAATAAGCAATCACCGGAAGAATCAGTGAAATATCTCCGTTTCTTAAACGCTGCTGCATTTCTGCAGAAATCTGTGTAACCTCCTTTGCGTCTACCACCGTTGTTTTCCCGTTTTCACTATTGAGAGAACGTGTCCACCGAATATCTTTTTTTTCTTCGGTATTGATACTTCCCCACGCTGAAACTTCTACCGGAAACTGTGGCTGCACATCGATAACGCTGCCCATATCAAAATATTTATAATGCGCATCACTCTTTTTTATTCCGTAATTCGCCACACCATCGAAACCATGAAGCAGTGTTCCTGACGCAATTGCTGCTGCTTCCAGTATCGTTGTTTTTCCAGTACCATTTTGACCCACAATCACACTTAGCTTTGGATTTAGTTCAATTTTCAGTGTTTCAAATGCTCTAAAATTACGTAATTCCAAACTCCGAATCAACATTTAGCTGCTGCTCCTTTAATCTATCTTTGATTTATCTCCATTGATTCTATATTTATTTCTATCTTCCTGAAATTCAGTATAACACAGCTTTTCCCATTTCAAACAAAAATAAACAAAATTGATTTTAAATCGTACCATTTCCTGCTGCACATTCATCCTTTTCCCGGCTTTTTCTATCCCCAGACTATCCCGTCACCTTAAACGTCCTCTCCAAAACCACCTTGGCATCGCTCTCTTCAATGTCTGTAATGGAAATATAGGTATCCTCCTGCAGTCGGGAAATCAACGTATAAATTACTATCGCCTCTCCCTGAACTTCCATCTCCACACGCCCGTCGTACAGGTTTCTCACCCAGCCAGTCAACTGCATACTCCTGGCCAGATACATCGCCTTATACCGAAATCCAACACCCTGCACTCTTCCTTCAAAATAATAATGTTTTCTAATGATTTCTTTTTCCAAAACCGTCCCCAGCTTTCTCAAAAAATATTTTTCCTACAGGCTGTCTAACGAAATAATCCCTTCCGTCCCGGACAATTCATCAAGGTATTCTTCCCTGTTTTTTCCCGGGGCAACGCGGATGGTTGCCATAATGGTAAAGGTCTGCCCTCCCGCCCCAGGCTTGTCCACCTCATACATATCAATCTTACAGCCGTCCATTTTCATTTTATGCAGAAGAAATGCTGCCGTCTTACTGTCTTCCGCCTCAATATACAGAGCAATATAGCCGAAATACTGATAAATCCTATCTTCGATCACCGGAAGAATATGTAAGCCTGCTAAAAGCACAGCCGTAACCACAGCCGCCCCGTCGATAAAGCCGATTCCCGCTGCCAGCCCTACACACGCACAAATCCATATACTTGCCGCAGACGTCAGCCCCTTAATCTGGCGCCGGGATACAATAATCGAACCGGCACCCAAAAAACCCACGCCGCTGATTACCTGTGCAGGCATACGGGACAGATTCACTGTATCCGGAAAATGCAGGGTCATATACTGTGCGGTAAGCATCACCAGCGCCGCGCCCAAGCAGACTGCTGCGTCCGTTCTTGCACCCCCGCCGCGCCGCTTCACTCCCCGATCAATCCCGATTGCACCGCCAAGCACCAGGGCAGTAAGAATCCGAATCATCACGTTTCCCGCTGTCCATTCCGTAAGTGAAGTAAAAAACATGCTTCCTGCCCCTTTCCTTCCTGTTTATTTTTCATTAATGCCATTATGTTCTATACGGAAGGGGTTGTCAAGCAAAAAAGTAAATGTTTTTAGAAGTCCATTTGATGCTTCTATCATTTTATGCAAGCCCATATTTTATTACATCCATCTGTACATTTCCATCAGCAAAAAAACGAATTCCTTCTGCTGCCTGATCCGTGTACAGGGTAATCGTCAGAACATGTTCTCCATCATTGACAAATATTTCTGCACTGAAGCGATCCAAAATTATCCTTAACTTTAATTTTCCCCCCTCACTGTTTACCAGGCATCGCCTCTGATGGATAATTGCCCTCCTTGAACCAGAAAATTTACGGTCAATTTTTATAATAGAATCTCCTGGGTGAAAGCTTAATGATGTCCAGAACTCATCATTTTGTGCAAAACGAAGAGCAAATTTGCGGTAACACACTCCTTTTTCAGAAGGACGAATTATCAGCTCCAGATCTGCCCTCCGCCCGTTTATCCCCTCTAAACACAAATCCCCTGAAAAGAAAACATCTTTGTATTTTACCGGACTATGCCGCAGCTTTTCCAGTTCTTTTATTGGTGTCTGGTACAATCTGCCATTTTTTATTGATAACTCCCTTGGCAGAGTCATTTGCCCGAACCAGGTAAGATGCTGTGCCCGAAAATCACAGGTATCCCAATTTTGCATCCATCCAATCATCACCCGACGTCCATCTGGCATTAATATTGTCTGTGGAGCGTAAAAATCAATCCCATAATCAATAGATTGGTTCTTCTGTTCCGTAAAAACATTTTTTTCCTCATCAAAATCTCCAATTAAACATAATGTCCCATTTCCATTATGATACTCAAAGTCGCTCGGCAGCATATCCTGCGGACTGGTGATCAGCACCCATTGTCCATCCAGGAAAAAAAAGTCCGGACACTCCCACATTTTTCCATAACGATTTTTATTTTCCACCAGAACCTTTTCGTATTTCCAGGAAAATCCATCAGAACTTGTAAACAACAAAATCTGCCCGCTGCCATCTGCCGACCGGTTTCCGATAACACATGCATAGGTTCCATCTTCTTTTTTCCATAATTTCGGATCACGAAAGTCATGTCGGCTAAAACCTTCTGGCAGATCTTTTTCGTCAATCACAGGGTTATCTTTATATTTTTTATAATCCAAACCATCTCCTGTTGCCAGGCACTGCGTTTGAAATTCATAAATTCTTCCGTCTTCCTGTTCTTTTTTTTCTACTCCGGTATACATCAAAAGCTGACAGCCATCCGCTAATGCAATAGCACTGCCAGAAAAACATCCATCCTTGTCATACGGTTTATCCGGAGCCAGAGCTGCCGGAAGATACTCCCAGTGCAGCAGATCCTCACTTACCGCATGTCCCCAGTACATGGGACCCCAATGGGAGTCATAGGGATGATACTGATAAAACATATGGTATTTTCCATGATAGAAAGAAAAACCATTCGGATCGTTCATCCAGCCCGTCCTTGCTGACAAATGGAATGCCGGCCGTTCTTCATCAGCAACCCTGTTTTCTGAAATTTCTTCATATTTGCGTACTTCGTGTAATCTCTGGCTTATTTCGTCCATAATTATCCTATTTCCTCCCTCTGTATTCATCCGGTGTAACACCGTAAATTTTTTTAAAATACTGAATAAAACGTGAAACATCACGGTAACCAGACAGCATAGCCACATCGCTGATTTTCAGCAAATCGCTTTCCAGAAGTTCTTTTGCTTTTCTCATCCTGAATTCCATCAGGTAGGCCGAAAAAGTCTGTCCTGTTTCATTTTTAAACAGACGGCTTAAATAGCTGCTGTTCATAAAATATTTATGTTCTGCCAGTTCACCAATAGAAATATTTTCCTGATAATTCTGCGCAACATAGACCAGAATTTCTGAAACAATGTAATGATATTTTTTCTCCTCTTGATCTTCACACATCGTTCGGATAATATTCAGTACATAATCTTCCACTTCTGTTAAATTATGGTACCGATAAAGGTCTGTACGGTAAGAAAACAGCATATATCCGTGAGCTATATGCTGATTATTTTCACTCGTTTCACAGAAGCAGCGGTAAAGCAGGTTAAAAATACTGCTGATTGTCACATACAGCGTATATGCATTCTTACAGGTATGTAAGATTTCCCTGGTCAGATGTTTGGCTTGTACAAACTGTTTTGCACAAATGAACTCCTCCAGAAGATGTTCTCTTTCTTTATCCAGAAGATTTTCTGGCTTAAAATCAGCAGAAAATAAATACACCTGATTCCATCCGTCAATTAATCGCTGGTTCAATGCATACACCGCTTCCTGATAAGCCTTCGGACAATGCCCGGACTGTGTATGTTCCAAACTCATTCCCACGGTTATTTCTCCTAATCCCAAAATATTTGCCCGATGAACAAAAGTTTGTAAAGCTTCCATGATATCTTTCTGTTTTCCAAACAAAAGCAGAATATGTTCCTGAAAACGGTTAAAGTAAAACCATTCCCCCAAAAAAGCTTTCTTTAGTTTCCGCAGAAGCCGCTCCGCCGCCGGATTTTCCATCCAGTCTTCTTTTTTCTGACTTTGAATAATGACAAGATAAAAGCCTTTACCTTCATTCTGCGCGAAAACCGGTTCCAAAAAACGCCTTTTCCATTCCTCGTGAGAAACCATCTCCTCTATGCTCAAAAACTTCAGTGTTCGTTTGACCATTATCTCCTGCATCGTCGCTTCATAGCGTTTCCACCCCCGGTTAATTTTGTCCAATGCTTCTTTTAATTCTTCTTTTTGAACTGGCTTAACCAGATAATTGCTGACCCCAAAGCTAATAGCTTTTTTCGCATATTCAAATTCATTATAGCCAGATATAATTATCACTTCCATCGGCAATTCCTGTTCAAATATATACTGTGCCAGATACAGCCCGTCCATTTCCGGCATCTTAACGTCCGTCAGCACAACATCAATTTCCCCGGGATGCGCTTCCAAATACTCTACCACCTGTACCCCGTTTTCAAAATCCCCCATAATCTCTACCTCAGAATTTGCCTGAATCACTTTTTTAGCCAGTGCTTTTCTCGCATAAAACTCATCATCTGCTATCAGGATTTTCAACCCTTCTCCTCCCCTTCCTCTTTCTCCAGTTTCCGAATCCGAATTTGAATTTCTGTATAACTTCCTTCCTGGCTTTTTACCTGAATACCATAATTCTTTCCATATAAATTTTTAATCCGGACATTGACATTCCTTAACCCAATTCCCTTATCCACATGATTTACCAAGGTTCCCGTATCCGTCTGCGCAAGTTCCTGATTCAGCCTTTCTTCCTGCTCCCGGCTCATCCCCACACCATTATCCAAAATCCGAAAGACAATATCATCTCCATCTTCTGAAGCAATAATCGATACCGTATTTACCCGCTTCATTTTATGAAATGCATGCTGCAGGGAATTTTCTACCAATGGCTGAAGCAAAAATTTAAGCATTTTCTCCTGCTCAATTTCCGGCGAAATCTCATAAGAAAACCGATATTTGTCGGGAAAACGAATAGCCTGGATTTCTAAATAATTCTTCACATGTTGAAGTTCCCGTTTTACCGGTACGATATCATCACCTTTAATATTATATTGGAACATGGATGATAAATTATCTGAAATTTTAGCAATTTCCTCGATATCTGACAAAGAAGCAATAGAACTGATCGTATTAAGTGTATTATACAGAAAATGCGGATTAATCTGGAACTGCAGCATTTTCAGTTCTGTCTGCTTTTGGTTAATCTGGTAAATATAAATTTTTTCAATACTGTCATTAATGCGCTTTCCCATTTCATTATAACTATTCAGGAGAAGTCCCATCTCGTCTTCCCAGCAATATTTTTCCTTTTCCAGAAGATTTACTTTCCCCTGGTTTACCTGGCTCATGGCTTCCGCCAGCACCATCACCGGACGGCTGATTTGATTTGCCAGATAAATACCTAAAATTACCGCTGTAAGCAAAAGCACCATCATCCAGAAAAGGGCATTAACCATATTTCTCCATCCGGATACATAGATATCTGAGAAAGGCATCCATACCAAAACCTCCCAGTTGGTTTCCGGATTTTGAATATGATCAACAAGACAGATTTCCCCATAAAGCATCAGTTCTCTTTTTTCTGAGGATTCATTTGCTAAAAACTTTTGAATTTCTTCTTTCTCTTCGCCCTTCACCTGTTCCCAGAACCTCTCTGCCTGACCACTGGAATCATAAACAACATTCTGATTTTCATCAAAAATCAAAAGATTCATCCCAGTATTTCCTGATTCAATTAAATCATCCAAAATCTTTCGTATACGTGAAAAATTCAGGTCAATATACAATGTTCCAATATACGAATCCTGGTTAATATCGTAAAGCTTACTGATACTCGTCACCAACTCAAACGGAAGCAGATTAATTTCTTCTTGATAAACCCCAGTATAATAAACTTTATTTTTATCTGACCACAGCAGAGAATCATCAATTCTTTTCATTCGTTCCAGATATTCTTCATTTTTAGTCAGCACATTAGAATACACTTCTCCAAATTCATTGACAATCGTGGCGCGAAGAATGTACTGATTCATATTGGTCATATGATTTAATGCCCGTTCAATATAGTCATTCTCATCCAGAAATTCCTCCGACGTTTTCTCCTTCATGCTTCGCCGCAGAATATACTTAATCTGATCATCAATAAAATGCAGAAAACGGACCCTGTCCATATTTGACACGATCACGTCCATATTCATACTCACCTGCTCTCCAAACTGATGCATATAACTATAACTCTCTTCTTTTGCAATATTCATATTTTTCAGGAAATAGGTTCCGATTAAAAGGCAGGAAACACTGATAAATAAAATATAAGAACTAAGAATTTTCTTTTTAAAAGACATTCTCTTGAAAAATCCCGGCATTCTCCCCCCCTGTCTGCTTCCGCGCAGATAAATATCCATTGTTACTGTTCACAGTAACAGGCAAAAATCTCAATTCCTGGTCGGCAGCAAAATGTCTATCGCAAACGGGCTGCCGAAGGAAACATCGTTCTCCTTATCGGCAACCCTTTAATTTATTTACTCTTTTACTACTGTACTATATTTATCTTCTGCGAGCAAGCATTCTATAAACTTTCATCAGGATTTTACTGCTCCGGAAGTCAGACCTTCCACAATATTCTTCTGTGCCACAACATAGGCAATCAATACCGGCACCATTGCAATCAGATAAGAGGCAAATGCCATATTATAGTCAAAAGAATACTGTGACTTAAAGTTGTACTGGAACAATGGCAGTGTCCAGGTATCCGGCAGCTTGTTTAAAATCATTAATGGCATCTGGAAGTCATTCCACACCCATAAAGCATTCAATACCACCACCGTAGAAGTCATCGGCTTTAACAGGGGAAGGACGACCTTTACATATGCCTGGATTGTCGTACAGCCATCAATATAGGCCGCTTCCTCTAAATCAATCGGAACATTCTGGATATAATTAACCAGAAGGAACACCCCCTGCATGGCCGCGTAAGTTACATGGAGCAGGATCAAACCAAATTTATTTGACAGCCCAAGCTTTCCCATAAACTGCACCAGGGGAACCATGATAACCTGGAAAGGAACAAACATTCCCAATACAATAAATCCGAAGATAAATTTATAATATGCATGGCGCTTCATATTCCGGGCAATGGAGTACGAAATCATTGTTACCAAAATATAAATCAATACCAGAGAACTCACCGTAACCACTACGGAATTCATAAAATATTTAAAATAACCAGCCTTGGCAAACACCGTTTTAAAGTTTTCTAAATAAAAACTCTTAGGAAAAGAAAAGAAACTCTGTGCGGATTCCTGTGGAGTCTTAAATGCAGTAATCAAGGTAACATAAAATGGCATAAGGATCAGGATTGCTCCGGCAACAGCAATCACATAGGATATCGTTTTTGTTATAATACGGTTATTTTTTGCCATATCAATCACCTACTTTCTTATCATTGGTCATCCGCATCGTAAGAACAGATACCAGTGCAATAATTACAAATAAAATCATGGATTCTGCCACAGAATACCCAAACTTTCCTTCCTGCATGGCATGACTGTAAATCAGGATGCCTACAGACTCCGTAGACTGCATTGGACCGCCGTCGGTCATCGCTTTAATATAATCAAAGGTAGTAAGTCCTCCTTTTACACAGGTAACAATAACCATGTTCAGCACCGGAATCAGATAAGGTATGGTAATGGCCTTAAACTTATCCCAGGCCGTAGCCCCATCAATAGAAGCTGCCTCATATAAATCCACAGGAACACTCTGCAGTCCCGCAATCAGCAAGACAATCGGTGTTGCACATCCCTGCCATAAATTGACAATCAATATCGCATACATTGCCATTTTCGGGCTTCCCAGCCAGCTCGACTGGAATAATTTCCACCCGGTTACTTCACCAATTACCGGAATCATACGATAAAATAATTCATTCCAGATAAGACCTACGGTTACTAAACTCAAAATTGCAGGAAGAAAATAAATCGAACGAAGAAATCCTCTTGCCTTGATTTTCTGGTTTAAGATAATAGCGATTACCAGTGAGATTGCCACGGTTGCTGCCGTCAATAAAAAGGTATATTTAAAATTAAATACCAGGGCGTTGCGAAAACGTTCATCACTGAAAATTTTGATGTAGTTTCCAAAGCCGATAAAATTATAGTTTGCACTTGTTCCCGACCAGTCCGTAAAACTGTTTTTCATTCCCATCAAAAGAGGTATAATAAAAAATACACAGTACATGATAAGAATCGGCAGAGTAAACAAAAACAGTACCTGATTCCGTTCCAGGACTTTTGTTTTTTTCATTGAAAAAATCACACTCCTTTCCCCAAAAAAGCTTAAGTTTTATTCGCCATACAGTTCTAAGAATTCCTCTTTATTCTCTGCAAAGGTTTCTGACAGCTTTGTTAAAAAGGAAATCACATCCTCTCCGCCTTCAGGAACAACAACTTTCTGAATGGTGTTCTGACGCTCGTCAGAAACTGCCTTTGGAAGTGCCGTTACCTGCAGCGCCCCATTACCGCTTTCTACCAGATCTACGATTTCTTGTGCATCCGGAATATTTGCAGCAACATCCTTCATACAAGGCAGAGAAAAGTCATTGTTTACATAAAGCTGTACCATATCTTTTGAAGCAGCAAATTCCACAAACTTCTTTGCTGCATCTGGATTTGCACATTTTGCCGAAACAGCAAGATTTACGTCAATTCCCATGCTTACCTTCGTATCTCCGCTGTTGCTCGGGAAGGCGAACATACCTACATGCAAATCAGGGTTTGCCTTTTTGATGGACGGCAGCGCCCAAATTCCCTGCATAAACATACAGGACTTTCCAATAGCAAAATCACTGATGGCCTGATCATAGCCAAGAGCTAATGTATCACCCTGTCCATACTGCCGGATATCAATAACCTTCTGCAGGGTTTCAACAAATAAAGCATCGTCCTGGAAGGTTGTTTTTCCATTAGCAATATCCATATAGACAGGTTTCCGATCTCCTCTGGCCGAACCATCAATATTATCTTCCCAGCACTGTACCAGCGTCCAGGAGTCTTTGTCCGGGAAAAGGAAAGGAATTTCCCCGTCCGCCTGCATCTTCTGGGCCAGGGCAATTAATTCGTCATAAGTTTTTGGTACTGTGTAGCCTTTTTCTTCAAATTTATCCTTATTGTAATACACACCGCTGAAATTCGCGGAAATCGGGATAACATAATTCTTCCCTTTAAATTTAATTGCTTCCTTATATTGATCTACAATCTGATCAAAACATGCCATCCCGGATAAATCTAAAAAATGACCTTCCTTCATAAACTGCATGGTATTGGAATCCTGCATTCCTCCAACCTGGATAATATCCGGAAGATCTCCTGTAGCCGCACGGGACATCAGCACGCTGGTGGAATCCGGTACAATATTTTGTGTTACAACAATCTCATCCTGGCTTGCATTAAATTCAGCAATAATCTTATCAAAAGTATCTGCGGCTTCCCGTTTCTGGGTAAAAAACTCCAGTTCAATTTTTCCTGAACCCCCGGCAGCACCTTCTTTGCTGCTTCCATCGCCTCCGCTTCCTGAACTGCCGCACCCGGCAAGCAGCCCTGTTACGAACACGGAACTCATCAATATTGCTGCTATCTGCTTTACTTTCATCCTGCATTTCCTCCTTTTTCTTTCCATTCACTTGATAATTTTATTATAGAAAATTTATCTTTTTGTGTATATGCGCTATTCGACTTTTCCATATGCTTCTTTTTACTTAATCAGGAGAAATATGCATATTTTTACCTTTATTGATTCTCTACATTTTGCTGTATAGGACATATTTTCCTATAAAATAAACGTCCTGCATCTTTCGCAGAACGTTTTTCGCTGATTATTAAAACACCATACACCAAAGCGGCAGTGTCACCAGTGTCATTGCTGTGGAGAAAACCACGCATTTGCTGGCAAACATGGAATCTCCGTTATATTTATTGGCCAGAATCGTCGTCATGCAGGCAGCAGGCATGGCTGTCATTAAAACGGCAACTCCCGTCACCAGCCGATCCAGCCCAAATGCCCTGCACCCAAGAAATACGATTCCCGGCAAAAGCACTAAACGGATAATTGTATAACGGATAATTTCCCACGAAAACACCGAACGGATATCCTCCACATCCGACAAAATCATCCCCACCATCAGCATCGATAATGGCGTGGTGCAGCTTCCCAGGGAGGAGGCGGTTTTCTCGATAAATTCCGGTAAGTCCGGCTTAAATACCATAAAAATCATTCCCACATAGACCGCAATAATACAGGGATGTGTAACTACCTTTTTTACCAGAGTTTTTTTATCCGGTGCTTCGGTAAACAGGGTAATTCCCGCCGACCACATCACAATCCTCTGGGGGATTAAAAAGATAGAAGCATACATCAGCCCCGTCGCCCCAAACACACTCTCCGCAATAGGGTTTCCCATAAAACCGCCGTTGGAACACACCGTCGCATACTGGAGCACCCG
>VSOC01000064.1:6983-21053 GCA_009774615.1 Lachnospiraceae bacterium | reverse complement strand
CCTTCTTTGTAAAAAAGCGATCCCTTTCTACAATGGATCGCTTTTTCTTATGAACTGAATCTATTTCCTTTTTTTACGCCCCCAACGGATTCGGTGCCACTATCTCTGCCGGGTTTCCCGGGCCGCCGTAGCCGGGACCGTTTTCACCGGGGGATACTGCCCCGCCAGGAGTATTCGGTGCAGGCGGCGCGGTTGGTCCGGAGGGAACCGACGGCGCAGAGGTGGTGCTCTCTGCCGGCCTGGAGGTTTCGGCTGGCCTGGTCGGCTCTGCCGGCCTTGAGGTTTCTGCCGGTCTGGAAGCCTCTGTGCTGCTCTCCGGGCGGCTGGCTTCGGGCCGGTTGGTATTCCCTGAAGAAGTCGTCGAACCTGTCGGACTTGTGGAAGATCCTGTCGGATTTGTAGCTTCTCCCGGCTGCGGCACTTCGATCGGTGCATTAGCAAAACCGTCGGCTGCGCCTTCGGAGGCAATCGGTGTTTCTGTAGGAAGTTCGACATTTTCCGGAGGTATAACGACACCGGAGGTATTTCTTAAGATTACCGGGGCATGTCCCTTGTAAGTTGTGTTATGATCCACTTCATCGCTGATGGTTTCTCCATCTTTGGTGATCACCAGACGGGTTTCCCAGTAACTTCCCTGGCTTCCCTCACTCTTTACTTTCTCCACCTCCGGAAGAAGGGTCATATCTTCTTCGTAGGTTGGCGGAGGAACATCGGTATCTTTAATCTTCGTCGATTTTAAGGTATATTTTACACCTTCTTCCAGGATGGGTACGGCATAGATGGACACGGTTACTACCTGATCGGAGTAGCTGGCCCGGATGCCGATGGCCGTGGAAGAGTTATTCACAAACTTGTAATCCGGTCCGCCATAGCTTACGGTTGCATCCATTCCCGGTGTGACATAGGACGGTTCGTAGGTGTGGGAACGTCGGGTTGTAGTTTTTAATCCGGCCCGCAGCACGGCATTGTACAGCGTGGTGGAAACCTGGCACACACCGCCGCCGATCTCCTGCACCACTTCACCGTTACTGTAGGCACCGGCCGGCTGATAGCCCTTTTCTTCGGTTCTCTGCCCTACTACCGTATTAAAGGAAAACTCCTCGCCGGGCTGAAGCACCGTGCCGTTAATCGCCCGGCAGGCCAGCTTTAAGTTGGTATTCCTCTTGCTGTTTGCCGTAGAATTCGTGGTAAAGGTACTGACGGTTTTATATTTTTCCTTTGCGGTTTCCTCGTCAAACTCCGGATGCACTTCGGTTGTCGTCACCGGAATCACCTGATCAAACTCTTTTTTCTCCAGAGCAGCTAAGATGTCCGCCGCCAGCTTTTCCTGATCTACAGCACTTCCCATCTCCGCCCCGGTAAAGACAAATTTATTGGCGTCTTCATCAAAAGAAGATATGGAACCGTTCTTCGCCTTTTTATCCCAGAGATCCGCCGCGGCTTTTGCCTCGGCTGCAGCGGCTTCTTCCAGCCCGTGGGTATCAAGGGTGTAGCTTTCTTTCGGCTCCCCTGTATATATTTCATCCAGAAGCGCATCGACCTTAGCTTCCATTAAATTTGTCACCGAATAGGTTTCTTCGCCGTTCTGCACGGTCATCGCCCATGGATATTCCTGTAAAATAGCAGCTTTTGCAACATCACGGCTCATTCCGGTAATCACGATATTATCCACCATAACCGTCTTTTCCAGTTCGGTTTCCGGAACCGTTGTGGTTTCTTCGATAAATTCGGTTGTCTTCTCGGCATCTCTTTTTTTCTTTTCCAAAGTACCCCAGATTACGGATACCACAGCAACGACGGCCACCAGGCCGATTATGCTGTACCACCAGATATTTGAAGAATTTCTCCTGCGGTGATTTCTTCTTTTATTATATCCGCTTCTCCCGTATCCGCTGCTCGAGCGGTAAGATGAACGCCCCTGCGATGAACGGTGTGAGGATGAAGAACTGCTCCTTGTACTCCTCCCCCTTGAACCTGTGCTGTGGGAAGAACTGCCTGTCCTTCCTGTCGTCCCTGAACTGTGTCCGTTCCTGCTGTAAGAAGCAGAACTTCGGGAATTCCTGCTTCTTGAGCTGCCCTGGCCGGAAGATGCGCGGCCTCTTTCATAATCATTCATCATTTTCCATCACCTGTCATCCCTATATATTTACATAAGCACAGATTTCTGTTTCTGATCTCCATATCCGTAACCGATTTTCTGCACTTATGGTTGTTTCATTTCCGGTGTTGTTTCGCCGGCAGCATAAAAGAACATAATCCGGCAAGCTTCACCGCATTATAGTATAACACATTTTCCCAAAAATGGAATTACCAAATTATTAAAATGTGTTGCACAATTGTTAAATCTCTTGTACAATTTTCCCTTTTTTCTTTCCTCTTTATTTTCTGTCGTTTTATTCGAGCATTCGTCCATCAAACAAAGCTTGTTTTTCCGAAAACTTAAACCGTTTTTGGCTGGCTCTGTAATTTTCTGAAAATTCTTGCCAGCATCCACACTGCAGCGATGGATAAGACAAATTCTGCAGCAAACTGCGAATAGGATAATCCATAGAGCGGGAAGAAATAATTCAGCACATACAGTGCCGGGATTTCCAGCACAATTTTTCGCAGAATGGCAAAGATAAAGGCGGCTGAACCCAGCCCAATCGCCTGAAATACCCCCACGGCCACAAAATCCATGCAGAGGAACGGAAGCCCCAGGCAAAAACCGCGCAGAAACTGTGTTCCATAGGCAATAATGGAAGGATTCTTCATAAATGCCCCGATAAGCGCCCCCGCTCCCAGATAGTAGACAACCGAAACAAGGAGCATACAGGGAATCAAGGTTTTCAGTACAAAAAGAAGAGAATCCTTCATCCGCTTATCGTTCCTGCTGGAATAATTATAGCTGATTAACGGCATAATTCCCTGGGAAAAACCAAGGGCAATCTGCAGGGGAAGCATATTGATTTTCTGGGCAATGCCCATCGCCGCCACGGCATCCGCCTGATAGGCCGAAGTAAAGTTATTTAATATGGTCATCCCGGTAACATTAAGAAGGTTTTGGATGGAAGCCGGAATTCCCACGCCGCACACCCCAAGGACAATGGCCTTTTCCCAGCCGAATTTCCTGGGATTAAAGCAGACACAGGTTTCTTTTCTCTTGCTATAAACCAGGACAAAGAAATACAGGCAGGCAACACCGTTGGATATAAACGTCGCCAGCCCTGCCCCGGCCGCTCCCATATTCAGTCCCCAGGGGAGAATAAAGATGGGATCTAAAACAATATTTAACAGGCATCCACTCATGGTTCCCAAGCTGGCATGAAGGGAAGCCCCTTCTGAACGCACCATATAGGCCATAACGACGTTTAATATCGCAGGAGCCGCGCCGCAGATCACCGTCCACTGAAGGTAATCGTTCGTTGCGCTGACGGTATGGACATCCGCACCCAGAAGCTGCAGCAGGGGCGAGCGGAAAACCATGCATAAAAAGGAAAACAAAAGTGAACAAAACAGCGCACAGTAAAACCCGAATGCCGAGCTTTTCTGTACGGCTTCATAATCCCGTCTTCCCAGCGCCCGGCTCATCATACTGGAACTTCCCACGCCAAAAAGATTATTTACGGCATTAAAGGCCAGAAGAACCGGTGCAGCCAGGGTTACGGCGGCATTCTGCACAGGATCATTTAACATCCCGACAAAATAAGTGTCCGCCATATTGTAAAGCACCATAACCAGGGAACTTAATATCGTAGGCACAGCCAGCTGCGCCACGGCCTGGGGAATGGGTTTTCGCTCAAATAATTCAATTTTATCTTCATTGTTTGTCATATCATCCTGTCCTTTTCTATCACTTTTCTATCACAAATCCTTTACACAACCAGATACCCGTACATGCTGCAGGTACTTCTATCCTATGATTCTAACACGCCTGCCGAAAGAACACAAGGAAAGAAGTAAAAAACTTTTTTGAATCTTTTTTGAAATCAAGGAAACTATGGCAAGCCGGTGTTCATATGATGGAGTGTAAAGAAAATTTTTGGAGGATTTAACATGAGTGATGTAGCGGCAACAAACTGTGGTTGTGGGTGCGAATGCCAGACAGGCGGAGGAAATTGTTCGAATCTGATTTTCCTTATCTTAATCCTGTGCTGCTGCGGCGGCAACGGCGGATGCAGCAACGGATGCTTCGACAATAGCTGCAACTGCGGATGCAGTTTTGGTTTTGGAGGAGATATCTGCTGGATTCTCATTCTTCTGTGCTGCTGCGGCGGCGGACGTTTCTTCTGCTAATCCCGTGCACGCAGGGTTAAAAGGTCAAAACTAAAAAAATCTGACAAATGCTTGCTTACCTGATGGATTTTTGACCTTGAAACCCGCACATCCGAGAAAAGGGCATCCTCATTTGGGAATGCCCTTTTTTCTTTATTTACTTTTTTCTGTTTTGCTGTTCTCTTGTTCAGGATTTCCCTGTTTACTTTTGCTGCTGGTTTTTCGTACCTGCTTTTTTCTGGCGTTCCATTTCTTCTAACTGCTTTCTGCGCTGCATTATACATTCCTCATCTATTTCATAGACCGCATTGCCGTCGATAATCAGCTTTGTATACACCATAAAAACATCCTCCTTTTTGAGGGTACATTTTATCATATGCATAAGACATAAATCCCGTACATCAGCCATATATATAGAAGCAAAGAAAATCATTGCGGCTGTAAGGGATCGTTGCTGCGAATTTGTGAACAGCAGCTAAAGGATCTGCAGACAGCAGCAAATGAACGAAGATGGAGGAAGAATGGAAAGAGATGAATTAAAGTTTACCGAACTGGATTATCTTATCGGTGATCACCATTTACAGATGATTAAGGCGGCACTGCCCTACGTCCATGTTTCCCAGCAGAAATTTCTCTCTCTTTTAGTTAAAGGCAATGAACTGATGCGCACGATGGAATTATTCCAGGAAGGGCCGGAAGGTGAGATGGGGATTTGTTCCGTAGAACAGGATAAAATCTCCCCGATAGAAATGTTAAATGCCATGAAGCCCTACGGCACAAAGCAGGAACAGGATCTCTTCGATGTATTAATTAACCTGATCCAGGGCTTCCAGCTGCGCAGAAACTACCAGGAAACCGCACCTGTACAGGAAAACAATACCTCCTCGCCTTCCCTGATGCTGGAAAAGCTGAAAAACATCCTCTCCCCGGAACAGCAGTCCCGTCTGGAAAATATCCAGCTGATGATGCAGTCGCTGCAGGCTTTTACCTGACAGCAAAAACCAGCAAAAATAAAAATCGAAACTCCGACAAAAGCTTTTATTCTACTTTATTTTACATAGAAAGGTTAGGTAAACTATGGAACAAACACAAACATCCTGGAGAAATGACCCTCGCTTAAAGGGCATGGACCCAAAAAAACTCGATCTCCTGGTTTCTTTCTCCAACCGCATTGCCCACATGCCCAAAAATGAACTTCTCGGTGCCTTTATGGAATTAAACCAGGAAACCATGAAACAGGGAATTCAGTTTTCCGACCAGGAAACCGCCGTTATCGCGGAAATCCTGACCGGGCACTTATCCGAAAGTGATAAAAAGAAGCTGGAAACCCTGCGTCTGTTATCCAGAAAACTGTCACGGAAAAAGTAAAGCTTACAATTCACATGCTCACAGCAACGGGCAAAAAGCGATTGCTCAAACAGCAAAAAATAATCCGGGGCAGCATCTACTGCGGCAGAGAAAATAAGGCTTCTGCTTTCTGAACATCCAGACTGTGATTATAAACCATCCCTTCATAGTCCTGCACCAGCGTCGAAAAAGGACAGGAAGCAGATCTTGCCTCCTCCCAGGTATAATAGGCTCCGTCCTGTCCATAGCACCCAATGGGATGAATTACCGGAAGCTTCTTTGACATCCTGCCCAAAAAGCGCTGGAACGGACTCATGGAAAGATTTGCACGCTCCAATACATAGGAAGACAGATACACGGCTCCCAGCTTTCCCAGATCCTGTGAAGGCTGGGAATAATTCGTCCAGATAACCAACGGCGTCTGATACCAGATTAAATGTTCTTCATCGGGTATTTCCCCACTGGGCCTTCCGGCAATATGATTATAAAACTCCTCTTCTATCCCCGGCTGATGATCGCCAAACATCACCAGCATCGTCGGTTCATCAACCCGGCTGAAATACTCCGTCAGTTCCTGAAACGCCCGATCGGATTCCAGCATCAGCGAAAGATACTGATCTGTCTTGGGAAACTTCCCCCGATTTTCTCCCGTAAGATAAATCTCATGAGGAAAGCTTTCATTCACCTCGTCATATCCCCCATGGTTCTGCATCGTAACATTAAAGATAAACAGTTTATCCGAAGGTGATTCTTTTTTTTCAACCTCTTCAATAATTTTCTGATAATTGCCCCTGTCGCTGACATAATAGCGCAGAACCTCACTCCCCAAAAAATCATCCCAGGACAAAAATGCATCAAAACCCATGGATGCATAGCATTTATCGCGGTTCCAGTTCTCCGGCGGATAGGGATGCATCGCCACGGCGCGATAACCCTGTGCTTTTAAGGTGCTGACTAAGGATTTCGTATCCGGACGGACATAAAACTGATAGGCGGTAGTATTCACCGGAAAAAGCGCCATACTGTCCCCGGTAAGAAATTCAAACTCCGTATTGCTGGTCATCGCACCAAAAACCGGAACACAAAGACTTCCCTTCACCGTATTTTCCGTCAGCCCGTGAAGAAACGGAAAATAATCTTTATTCGTTGTAAATTCCCCGGCAACGCGCAGATCCGCCAGGCTTTCATTCATAATACAGATAAGATTTACCGGGCGAATCCCTTTATTTTCACTTATGCTTTCCCCTGCAAAATACGTCCCATTTTCTATTTTCTCTGCAAGTTCCTGCAAATGGGCATGCGAATAACCGCGGGGCGGCTTTTTCACCAGATACTGCGCGGAAACCGCTGTGGCCAGAATGTAGCCGTAGGTGTCATAGCTTTCCTGCATTGCCCACATATTGATCACCAGCGCCCAGGCGGGAACGATCTGACGGAAAAAAACCGAAACATAGGCTGCCAAAAGCCCAAAACTTCCGATTCCCGCCGCCAGGCGCTGCTTGAGTCCCCTTGCCCGAAGCGGAAAAAACAAAAAAAGATAATTGATATTGAGAAGAACCATGCCTGCGGTTTTCATTTCCATGGAAAAAGAAAAGTGATAATTCTGCGCTACGGAAAGCGCCGTCGGCAAAGAAAAAATATCCCAGAGCATAATCGGATTCTGGCGAAACTCCATCACGAAGGTTTCCGCAACGGAAAGACTGTAAAAGAACAGTGATACCAGCGGAAGGGAAAATCGTGTATTGCCAAAAATCCCAAAAGCCGCCAGATAAAACACCGCCGTCCACAAAATACCCAGAACAAGAAAAGGCCGGGAAAGATGGAAAAGATTTCCGGTAACCCATTCAAAGAGCAGAAACGAAAGCACAGGCATAAACATGTGCAGGAAAATTTTCGTTCCCTTTGCCAGTATCTTCACATATTTCCAGACCTTTTTTCTTTTTTCCAAGCTTGCAATTCTCCTTTTTGTACAGCAGATAAGCTGAATTTCTGCGCAGTGTACGACATTAACCAAAACGATTTACATCTGCCTGAGAACAAGTTCCCCCTGTTCCACATCCAGGCAGCATTTCCCGCCCCGCTTTAAACGGCCAAACAGAAGCTGTTCTGCCAGAAGCGGTTTTACCTCGCCGGTAATCACACGGTCAATCTCCCGTGCGCCGTACTCTTTGGTTATTCCTGCTTTGCGGATATATTCCTCTGCCGCCGGGGTCAGTTCAAATTCCACGTTTTTCAGTGCCAGCTTATCGCCTAATTCCTTTAATTTCTTTTTCGTAATCCGCTTTGCCATAGCATCGTCTAAGCTGTTAAAGTATACGACCTTGCTTAACCGGTTGCGAAACTCCGGGGAAAAGGTACGTTTCACCGCTTCTTTCAGTGCGTCCATATTTACGGCCGAACTTCCAAAACCTATCTGGCTCTTTCCCACCTCTTTTGCCCCGGCATTCGAGGTCATCATCAGGATAATATTGCGGAAATCCGCCTTCCTTCCCTGGTTGTCCGTAAGCGTGGCATAATCCATCACCTGCAGAAGAACATTAAAAATATCGGGATGAGCTTTTTCAATTTCATCCAGCAGCAAAACGGCGTGCGGGTGCTTTCGGATTTCTTCGGTGAGAAGTCCCCCTTCCTCGTAGCCCACATAACCCGCCGGAGCGCCAATCAGCTTAGCAACGGCGTGTTTTTCCGCATATTCGCTCATATCGAACCGGATAAACGAAATCCCAAGTTCTGCCGCAAGCACTCTGGCCAGCTCGGTCTTGCCCACACCGGTCGCTCCCACAAATAAAAACGATGCGACCGGCTTATTTTCTTCATTTAAGCCTGCACGGGAAAACTTCACCGCATTAACTACCTGGACGATGGCTTCCTTCTGCCCGAACAACTGCTGCTTTATCGCCGCCTCCAGCACAGCCAGCTTTTCGGTTTCTCCCTTTTCCACGGTTTTTACGGGAATATTGCAGGTTTTTGCCAGCACCTGTTCAATTAAATCCTTCCCCACCGTCTGCTTTTTCTGCGCTAACGGGTGAAGTCTGCGGTAAGCCCCTGCCTCATCGATCAGGTCAATGGCCTTGTCGGGAAGAAACCGCTCATTCATATAGCGGCTGCTCATCTCCACCGCATAAGCCAAAACTCCCTTTGCATATTTTACCCCGTGAAATTTTTCATATCCCGCTTTCAGCCCTTCTAAAACCTCTATTGCTTCTTCCTTCCCCGGTTCTAATATATCCACGTTCTGAAAGCGCCGAACCAGACTCCTGCTTCCGGAAAAATGCTTCTTATATTCTTCATAGGTTGTCGCCCCGATAAAGCGGATATGGCCCGCGGCAAGATATGGCTTCAAAAGATTAGCCACATCCAGGCTGCCGCCGCCCACTGCCCCCGCACCGATGATGTTATGAATCTCATCCAGATAAAGGATTGGCTTTTCCACCCCCATAAGCCCTTCCATAATCTTCTTAAAGCGCTTTTCAAAATCTCCGCGATACTGCGTCCCCGCTAAAAGTCCTCCCAGATCCAGACCATAAAGCGATGCCCCGACAAGGGGCTTTGGCACATCCCCTTTAAGAAGCTTCTGTGCCAGACCATAGGCAATCGCTGTCTTTCCCACCCCCGGTTCACCGATGTGGAGCACATTATTCTTATCCTTGCGGCAGAGAATCTGCATCGTCCGCTCAAGTTCCTGCTCCCGCCCGATTAACGGATTCTGTTTCTTACAGGTTTCCCCCATATCCTCCACATAGCGAAGCCAGCGGCGGGACTTTGCCGACGGATTTCTCCTGTCTTCCCCGCCGTACTCTCCCGTATCCTGCAAATCCTCTCCAAAATCTTCCTCGGCCCTTCGTCCGTTTCCCTTTTTCCGGTTTTCGCCCATTGAAATTCTATCCTGCAAAAACTCGTCTTCTGCCCCGCCCCGCTCCTGGTACAGACTCTCCCGGGAAAGTTCTCCAATCAGTTCCAGCAAATCCACATCCTGGATCAGAAGAAAATAAAGGGCATAACAATCCTCAAGCTGCAAAAGCGCCGATAAAACATGGCTGATATCCACCGCCCTGCGGCTGCTGGAACGAGCCTGTCCTTCGGAAATCATCAGAACCCTTTCAATATCCGCACTCAGCACAGCCTTATTTTCACCGTCCACGGTTTCTGCATGTTCCCCCAAAAACTCCATAAGATTTTTACGAAGCAGTTCAACCTTCCCCCCGGCCGTCGTAAACTCCCGGCCAAAATCCTCATCAAACGTAATTCCGTATAAAATATGTTCCGGCAAAAAATACCGATGATGATTCTGCTGAACCAAAATCACTGCCCTCTCCATGGCCTTATGCATGTTCTTGGTAAATTCCATCTTGTCCCTTATCCCTTCTGTCCAAATGATATGATTGAAGCGTCAAAAGGTCTATTGCCGCTTCTTCTGCTTTGGGTTCACACACAAATCGCTTCCACCTTCAGCGGATAACCCTCCCGCCTGGCCCACTGCACCGCCTGCGCCGCCTTCGTTGCCGCAATATCCTTAGGATAAACCCCGGCAACCGCATACTGCCCTTTATGAATCTCCAGCATCAGCGCCACAGCCGCCGCTTCCTCTTTGCCGAAAATATCCACCAGCACTTCCACCACAAAATCCATAGGGGTAAAATCATCATTATAAATCACTACCTGGTACTGCCTGGGCAGTTTTACCTGGTTTTTTACCTGTTCCTTAATCTGTTCCTTCGCCGCCATCTTTCCTCACCATCCCCAATCCAGAGTTCGTCTTCTATCTTTTTTGACTCTATTCTATCCGATTTTCCCCCTTTCGTCCATCCCTTTCTTTGTTACTGAGCACATGTTCGCGGTAATCGGTTACTGTTCATATGTTTGCAGGTTACTGTTTACACGTTTGCATGTTACTGTTCACACGTTCACAGCAACGGGCAGCTTTCTTTTCTTTTACATAAACTGACTCTGATAAAGCTGATAATATGCCCCCTTCTTCTTCATCAGTTCCCCGTGGTTTCCTTCTTCTAAAATCTTCCCCTGATCAATGACAAAGATCCTGTCCGCCTTGCGGATGGTCGAAAGCCTGTGCGCAATCACAAAGGATGTCCTCCCTTTCAGCAGCGCATCAATCCCCTCCTGTACCATCCGCTCCGTATGCGTATCGATACTCGACGTCGCCTCATCCAGAATTAAAATCCCGGGCTTAGAAACCATGGTTCGTGCAAAAGCCAGAAGCTGCCTCTGCCCAATGGAAAGTCTTGCCCCGCGCTCGCTGATTTCTGTAGCATACCCATTTTCTAATTTTTCTATAAATTCATGGGCATTCACGGCCTTTGCCGCCTCGATTACCTCTTCATCTGAGGCATTAAGCCGACCATAACGGATATTTTCACGGATTGTCCCGGAAAAAAGGAAGTTATCCTGCGTCATAATCCCAAGCTGGCTGCGCAGACTCTTTAAGGTCACGGACGAAACCTCGTGCCCGTCCAGAAGAATCTCCCCTTCCTGTGCCTCATAAAAACGGCTGATTAAATTGACAATCGTTGTCTTTCCCGCACCAGTAGGCCCGACCAGGGCAATCGTTTCCCCTGGTTTTACCTTAAAACTGACGTCCTTTAATATCATCTTCTCCGGTTCGTCCGCATAGGCAAAGGATACATGGGAAAATTCTACCTCACCCTTTAACTGCGGCAGTTTCCCTGCACCGTCCCGATCCCGGATATCCGCCTTTGTATCTAAAATATCAAAAATCCTCTCGGCTGCCGAGATATTCGTGGTCAGCTTATTGTAAAAATTAGCCAGATTGCGGATAGGACTCCAGAACATGGCAATATAGGTAGAAAATGCAAGAAAGGTTCCTATTCCTACATTTTCAGCCCCGATAATCCGGATTCCGATAAAGTAGAGCAGAAATCCCCCAAGCCCCCATGTAATTTCCACCACAGGTCCAAAACCGTCCGCCACAACCACGGCGTCCACAAAGGCTTTCCTCTGCTCGTCGGCCAGTTCAAAAAATACCTTCCTGGTTTCCTTTTCTGCGGCAAAACTCTGGATTACCCGAATTCCTGAAAGATCTTCATGGACATAGGCATTTAAGTTGGAATTTTTCTTCCGAAATACCTGCCAGAGTTTATGCGCCGTTGTTTCAATGAAAAACATCCCCGCAGCCAGCAGAGGAACGGCAATCAGCGCAGCCATGGCCAGACGGTAATTTTTTATCACCATAATCACAGCCACGCAAAGAACCGTGAGCAAATCCGGTACAAGCTGCGTTACGCTGTCTGCAAGCACATCCTTCAGGGAATTCACATCGCCGATAATCCGCGCCAAAATCTTTCCCGTAGGTCTTGTATCAAAAAAGTGGAAACTCAGCGTCTGGATGTGCTCATAAAGCTGCTGACGTATGGTCACCAGTACCCGGTTGGACACGGAAGCCATCACCGCCATCCTTGCCTTCGTCCCTGCCAGGTAAAGAAAAAACATCCCCAGGGAAACCGCACCTATCGTCAGAAGCCCGGTTACATCCTTATTCGCCACATGGACATTCACCGCCCGCTCCATCAAAAGAGGAGTAATCATGCTGATGGCAAGCGTCCCTGCCATAATCAAAAGCACCAGCACAAGTTCCCGCCGATAAGCCAGAAGATAGCCAAAGAGGCGGAAAATCGTTTCTTTTTTTGACACTTCTTTTTGTTCCTCATCCATCCGGCTTGCATTTACTGCCATAATCCCTCATCCTCCTCTCCGTATTGAACCTGATAGGTCAGATAATACTGCCCTCTCTGCTCCATTAATTCCTGATGCGTTCCCCGCTCGATAACCCTTCCCTCATCCAGAACAAGAATCTCATCCGCATGGCGAACCGCAGAAATCCTGTGTCCGATAATGATTTTTGTACTGGTTTTCAGTTCTTTTAAGCGCTGTTCAATCACCTTTTCCGTTTCCGTATCCAGAGCCGACGTAGAATCGTCAAGAATCAAAATCGGACGTTCCTTGGCAATGGCACGGGCAATGCTGATTCTCTGCTTCTGCCCTCCTGAAAGACCTACACCGCGCTCTCCAATCACCGTATCATACCTTTGCCCCAGATTCATAATAAACCCGTGAGCATCTGCACAGTCCGCCGCATATTCCAGACTTTCCCAGGGCGTATCTTCCTTTCGCCCGGTGCGGATATTTTCGGCAATGCTGTCGGAAAACAAAAAGACATCCTGCATTACCGCAGCGATATTTCCCCGAAGAACCGGAAGCGGAATCGTGCGGATATCCCTTCCGTCCAGCAGGATTTCCCCGGAAGAAACATCATAAAAACGCTGAATTAAATTGACGATCGAAGTCTTGCCCGAACCGGTTACTCCCATAATCCCCAAAGTCTTTCCGGGAAGAAGTTCAAAACAAATATCCTTTAACACCATATGCCCGTGAAGGGTGAAATCCACATGAGAAAACTGAATTCTTCCGGACAAGGTTTGGACGGCTTTTTCCTCTGTGGACAGCAGATAACCTTCCGGGTTTTTAATCTCTGCCTCCTGCCCGAAAATCTTCTGAATCTTCCGGTTCGAGGCAAAGGCGGCGGCAAAACCATTGCTCAGCCAGCCCACCATTTCCATGGGCCAGGTAATATTATTAGCGTACTCCAAAAACGCCCCAAGTGCGCCGATCGTCATTTTTCCATGAATAACGGCTATGCCGCCCGCCACAATAACCGTCATGGACAGAAGCCGCGAAAAAAAGGATATCCAGGGCTGGTAACGAACAAGAATCTTTGCCTGTTCCATATTCAAATCATAAAACCTCTGGTTGTGGCTTTTAAATTTCCGAATCTCATAAGCCTCCCTGGCAAATGCCTTCACCGTCCTTACCCCGGCAAGATTTTCCTGGGCAACCGTGTTCATCTCGGCAGTTTCCTCGCTGATTTTATCATAGACATTCCCCAGACCATTCTCCATTTTTATGGCAAGCCACATAATTACCGGCATAATCATCAGGGGAATCAGCGTCAGCGCCGGACTTAAACGGAACATACAAAATACAATAATACAAGTGTGAATAATACACTCCAGCGACAGCATACCCACATATCCGCAGGCATCCCATATCCGATCCACATCATCCTTTACCCGCGCCATAAGTTCCCCGGTGTTATGGCTGTCAAAATAGCTTACCGAAAGGGTCTGGATATGATCAAATAAATCCTTCCGCAGACGGCACCCAATCCCCGAAGCGGAAAAGTCAAAGATAAATTCCTTGGTATACTGAAAAACCGCCCTCCCCAGACCGATTCCCAAAAGCCCAAGCAAAAGCCCCATCAGCAGATCCGTTTCCCCGCCCACAATAACCTGGTCAATAAGCCTTCGGGTTATCTGCGGTGAAAGCGCATCCAGAAGAATACTCACCACCATAGAAGCAATGGCAATCCCATACAAAAACCAATAGCGCCGAATATACGGCCATAATCTTTTCATTCTGCTCATCCCTCTTTTCTTT
>VSOC01000064.1:0-6883 GCA_009774615.1 Lachnospiraceae bacterium | reverse complement strand
TTTTCTTTATTCTTTTCTCCTGTTTCTACGTTTTCTACATCGGTTTTCCTCCTGACTCCCCACCTCAATAAAAGCAAAAAAGCCCGAACCTCTCCACAGGCTCAGACTTTTCTTACATCCAAAATCCATGCATATCAAATAAACATTGCTGTACACATGCAAAAAACCGCTGCCTTTATCCAGCTGCGGTTTCTGTTTCCAAATAATATCGGTGGATAATGATAGCAAAAATACACCCTAACTATCCGTTATCCGGCAATCACACATCCGTGATTCTCCTTGCACTATTCAGAAAGTTTTTGCGGCAGGCTGTCCTGTATAAATTATTCATTTGTTCTGTATCCGAAAAATCCCTATCTATCCGTTTCATCAATCCTGCCTCCTTTCTGAAAAATCACCTCTAACGGCCCGTCAGAAGCGTTACAACTGCAACTCAGTGTACACCGTATTTCTCCGTCTGTCAAGTTATTTTTTTCTCTAAAACTTACGCTCTAAAACTTTCTCCTCTAAACGTTCAAAGCTTCTTTTCTCCCAAAGCTTCTCCTCCAGAAATTTTTTCTCTTTCTTGGAGAGATTTGCCCCTTCCAGCAAATCCGGCCTGCGCTCTAGGGTTCTGCAGATGGACTGCTGCCTTCTCCATTCCTCAATCTTCTGATGATGCCCGGAAAGTAAAATCTCCGGCACGGTTCTGCCGCAAAATACCTCCGGCCTTGTGTACTGCGGATATTCCAGAAGATTATCGTGAAAGGATTCCACTTCCGCCGATACCTCATTATTCAGCACCCCGGGAACAAGCCGCGAAATACAGTCAATCATCACCATGGCCGGAAGTTCTCCCCCGGTAAGCACATAATCGCCAACGGAGAGATAATCCGTGCAAATCATTTCCAGCGCCCTCTCGTCAATCCCTTCATAATGGCCGCAGAGGAACACAAGGTCTTCTTCCTTCGCCAGTTCACGGGCAATCTCCTGGTTAAACACCCTTCCCTGGGGCGTCATATAAATCACCCGCGGTCTTTTCCCGGTCTTTTGGCACAGATCCTCATAGGCTTCCACCACAGGCTCCGGCTGCATCACCATTCCGGCTCCCCCGCCGTAAGGCGCATCGTCAACATGGCGGTGCTTGTCTTTAGAATAATCCCGGATATTTACTGCATTCACCGAAATAATCCCCTTTTCCATCGCCCTTCCCGTAATGCTGACCCCCATGCCCTGAACGATCATTTCCGGAAATAACGTCAATACGTGAAAATGCATGGCATCCTGCCCTCCTTCTGCCACCCGTAAAACAAAAAAACACAAAAACGTCAGGCATTCCTGAAAACCCTGCAGCTTACAGATCCAAAAGCCCTTCCAGCAAATGAACCTTCATCTCTCCGGCTTCCAAATCAATAGTTAAGATACAGGGCTTAATCGCGGGAATCAGCACCTCTTTTCCCGACGGCTGTTCGACAATATAGACATCATTCGCCCCGGTCTGCAGCACGTCTTTAAGTTTTCCCAGTGTTTCCCCTTCATCGGTAATCACGGTAAGCCCGATAAGATCCACGATAAAATGCTCACCCTCTTCAAGCGGAACCGCCTGGCTGCGGTGAATCAGCAGATCCTTTCCCTTGTAGGGTTCAATCGCATTGATCGTATCATATTCTTTAAACTTTAAGATGACCATTTTCTTAAAGAATTTCACATTCTGTATAGTCAGCGGTATAAGTTCTTTTCCTGTATCCAATGTCACCTCATCCAGATCCTTAAAACGTGCCGGATCATCGGTCGTCGGATAAACCTTGACCTCGCCCCGGACACCGTGAGTCGAAGTGATCACACCTACACGAAGCATTTCTTCCATAAAAACTCTCCTTATTTTCCATTTTTGCCTGATAGAACATATTTTCCTATAAAGCAAAAAGTCCAAGAAAAAGGGCTGCCGCACATAAGCAGCAGCCAAAGGGGTCGTTACTGAATTTCAACAATCACCTTTTTATCTTCCTTGGAAGCAGCGGCCTTAACTACAGAACGAATTGCTTTGGCAATCCTTCCCTGTTTACCGATGACCTTTCCCATATCCGAAGCAGCAACTTTTAATTCGATCAGAGTATCATCACCCTTTAAGCTCTCGGTAACAACCACTTCATTTGGATTATCGACAAGCGCTTTTGCGATAACTTCAACTAATTCTTTCATAAAAATCACCTCAAGAGTTTCGGATTTTACTGAATACCGGCAGCCTTTAACAGCTTTGCAACGGTTTCGGTGGGCTGAGCGCCATTCGCTAACCACTTCTTCGCAGCTTCCTCGTTAAACTTAATGGAACTGGGATCAGTGTTTGGATCATACGTACCGATTTCTTCAATAAATCTTCCATCTCTTGGGGAACGGGAATCGGATACAACGATTCTATAAAAAGGCGCCTTCTTCTGCCCCATTCTTCTTAATCTCATCTTAACCATCGTCAATCACCTCCTGCATTTATTCTTTTCTTATTTTTTCATTCTCTATAGTAAACCTGTCTGCACCGCCATGGTTACGGTTCACCTGCGGCACACCGGGAATACCCAAATCCTTGCCGGAAAACCAATCCGGTTAATTAAAACGGCATCTTAAACTTGCCGCCCATCAGACCTCCCAGGCCCTTTAAACCGCCGCGCTTCTTCCCGCCCATAAGTCCGGGAATCTGCTTCATCATCTTCTTCATCTGGTCAAACTGCTTAACCAGACGGTTGACCTCACTGATATCCACACCGGAACCTCTGGCAATCCGGTGCTTGCGGGAAAGGTTCATCAAGCCAGGGTTTGCCCGCTCTGCAGGAGTCATGGAAAGAATAATGGCTTCAATCCTTGCCATGCTCTTTTCATTTTCATCCAGATCCAGATTTCCCATCTGTCCCATGCCCGGCATCATGCTCATAATGCTTGCCATACCGCCCATCTTTTTAATCTGGTGCATCTGATCCAAAAAGTCATTATAATCAAACTCCGCCTTGCGCAGCTTCTGGCTTAATTCCTTTGCCTTTTCCTTATCCACCTCGGCTTCCGCCTTTTCAATCAGAGAGAGAATGTCCCCCATCCCCAGAATCCTGGAAGCCATACGGTCGGGATAAAACTGTTCCAAATCGGAAAGCTTCTCTCCCATACCAACATATAAAATCGGTTTTCCCGTAACCGAACGGATAGAAAGCGCCGCGCCGCCCCGGGTATCACCGTCTAATTTTGTTAAAATCACACCATCAATGCCGATTTTTTCCTGGAACATGCTGGATACGTTCACTGCATCCTGACCGGTCATCGCATCGACCACCAGAACCGTCTGGAAAACATCAAGATTCTCCTTGATTTCCACCAGCTCATTCATCATCTCTTCATCAATGTGGAGCCGTCCTGCCGTATCTAAAATCACTACGTTCATGCCGTTTTTTGCCGCATGTTCCACCGCAGCTTTGGCAATATTTACCGGCTTATTTTTATCTCCCATGGAAAAAACAGGCACGCCCTGCTTCTCTCCGTTAATCTCTAACTGCTTAATTGCCGCCGGACGGTAAATATCACAGGCAGCCAAAAGAGGCTTTCTTCCCTTTGCCTTAAACTTCCCTGCAAGCTTGGCCGTCGTGGTTGTCTTACCAGCACCCTGGAGTCCGACCATCATAATAATGGTAATCTCATTCGATGCTTTTAAGGCAATTTCCGTCGTTTCCGAACCCATCAGGCGAACCAGTTCTTCATTGACAATCTTAATCACCATCTGGCCCGGGGTCAGACTTTCCAGCACGTCCTCGCCTACGGCTCTGGTCTGTACGGCATTAATGAACTGCTTAACCACCTTAAAACTGACGTCCGCTTCCAGAAGAGCCATCTTTACTTCCTTTAATGCAGCTTTTACATCCGCCTCGGACAGACGTCCCTTTCCTCTTAAGTTTTTAAATACATTCTGAAGCTTATCAGCCAGGCTCTCAAATGCCATGGAGCAGTCCTCCTCTTTATTCTTTGTTACCGTTCACCTGCGTACACTGTAACACTTATTCTTCCCCTATCTTTCCAGCCAGTACCCTCGCCCGGGTCAGCAAATCCGGTTCTTTCTTTTTTGTGTACTCATCCAAAAGCCCCTGAATCTCCCCGGCCATCTTCTGTGTCCGCCGGAACTTTTCCACCAGCTTAAGCTTCTGCTCATAGCCTGCCAAAATCCTGTCACAGCGCTTAATCAAATCATGCACGCCCTGACGGCTGATCCCCTGCTCCTGGGCAATCTCACTTAACGAAAAGTCATGAAAAACCACATCTTCATACACATGACGCTGGTGCTCCGTCAGAAGTTCCCCATAAAAATCATACAGCAAACCCTGCCGAACAATCTTTTCCATATCTATCACCTGATTTCTGTTACCTGTGTTATCATACACGAAAGCAAGAGGGCTGTCAAGTATTTTTTCTTTACAAACTTTTGTTCGTGTTTCTCCGTCTTGCGTTATCACTGTTTATTTCAATACTGCTGCCATTTAGGGTACTTTTATCATGGTCTATCTTTTTCCGTCTTTCTTCTCGAATTTGTCACAGAATTGTCACAGCTATTATGATATTCTAACCGTCTGCGCCACTGCTTCCTGCTCTTTCTTTTTATCCTCTGTCAGATGCGTATATGTGTCCAGTGTCACGGACGTAGAAGCGTGTCCAAGGTTCTGACTCACAATCTTCACATCAGCCCCTGCAGAATAGGCAAGGCTTGTATATGTATGCCGAACCATGTGCGGACAAAAATTCTCAATCTTTTCTGTATGGTTTTCTTCTGCGTCCTTGTTGTGCCGCTCCACAATCCTTTTTATCAGTTCCCGGAATCCCGGCTCATTCCATACATTCCCGGATGTATTCACAAACAGAAAGCCGGATATCTGCCCCCGGATATTCCCGGAATCATCCACATAAGGTAATTTTGCAGCAGGGGGAACACTCTGCATTTTCAGCTTCAGGAGGGTTTTTCTCACTACGCTATTCATTGCAACGCTACGGATAGATGTTTTGCTTTTGGGAGAAGCTACCGCCATAGTGAAACCGTAATCTGCTTTTCTGTACCGATTTACCGTTTTATTGATGGTTATGGTATTTTCTTTGAAATTCACATCATCCCACGTCAGCGCCGCCATTTCTCCTATTCTCATACCCAAATTAAACAGGACAACAAACGCCGGATAACTGTATGAATACCGCTCACTATTCTTTACATAGCCCATAAACAAATCAATCTGCTGCTGTTCTATGGCCGTCCGTTTCTTACTCTCTGTCTGCGGCACTTGTAAATTCTTTGCAGGATTCTTGATAATAATATCATCATCTAAGGCACATTCAAAGACGATATTTAAACAGCTTTTCAGGTTGGACATGGTAGAATGTTTCTTGCCGTCCTGAACCATTTCATTAATGATTCTCTGGCAATCTGCCTTTGTAATCTTCGCAATCTGCTTTTTCCCAATAGTGTTTTTAATGTATGTGTTGTAATATGACTTATAATTTGTACAAGTTGTGGCTTTCCTGCCGCCCTTTGCAAATGTTTCCATCCAAAAATCAAAGTATGCGTTCAATGTCATTCTAGCATTCCTGGTATTCAGTTTATTGCCCCGGTCAATCCTGCACAGCAAATCATTTTCCTGTCTCCGCAATTCCGCCAGATCAGGAGCGGTAATTGTGATGCGCTCACCGTCAATCATCTTTCGGAACATATAACGCTTATTCTTTGAATCATAATATTCGCCTGTTTTAAGATTCCTGCCTTTACTGTCTTTCCTCTTTTCTGCCATCTAAGAACCACCTTTCTGTAACGTGCGATTCACCATTGAAGGGGAGACGCCGACCGCCCCCCCGTTTTGTCACTTTTGATTTTTTAATGTCCTCTGACAACTATTTCATTTAATGCGCTTTGGGCTTGATATAAATAGTCAAACGCAATATTTACAAACATATTCATTCTTTTTTGATTGCTGCTAAATACACAAGCATCATTTACATTTTCTGGTTTTTCATCAACCAAATCCATCAATTCAGCAAGAGCAAACTTGCTCTTTTCCAGTAAATCATCAATCATGGAATCCAGTTCAAAAATGATGTTTTTTAATTGTTTGTCCTGCTCTGCAATAATTTCAGAAGCCATATTTTCCATTTGTAAATCCTCCTTTATTTTTTTATATACTTCTCATACTTTTCCATGACAGAATCAGAAACACCAGATTTATACAGCTTTCTGATGTCCTCCACGGTTCCAGGAGCTGCCAACTGTATCTGTTTAACCAGTTCCTGGCGATTATTCACAAAAGTGTTATGGTAGCCTCCTGTGTACTCAATACAATATCTCACGGATACCTCCTCTATAATTTCTATATCACAATGCTCACCAGTGCCCCCAAATTCTCCTTATAAGCATATCCGCCGATAATCTGCATCAGAGTAGCTTTTACCTGAATACCCATGTCAAGCACTTCGGAAAGTTCCCTTGCCAGTTTAGATGGAACGTACCCTATAACTGTTCTCCGGCGAATAGGCTTGATATGTACAACAATCTGAATAGCGTTACAATCAAACTTATTTTTCTTTTCTCTTTCCAGTGTAACGGTCAAATCCTTCGGCTTGAACTGCTTCAGGAAGGCAAGTCGCTCCTGTCTGTTCTCGAATGTGGTTCCGGCGGCTCTCACTGTCATTGACAGCTTTACCCTCTGCCATGCCTTTTTGAAAGCATCTTTGAGAGAGTACCCGGCTTTCCGTAACTGGTTAGCCATAGCGCAAACTGCTTTTCTTACTTTGGTTATCTGCTTCATTTTGTGTACCTCCTTCATTTGATAGGTTTATTTTATATCTATTTGCACCAATAGTCCATTGACATTTTAACTATATTTACACCAATATATTT
>VSOC01000063.1:4388-21384 GCA_009774615.1 Lachnospiraceae bacterium | reverse complement strand
AAGTGATAAGCTGGATTTTGTCAACATGCTGGTAAATGCCATGTTGCAAAAGGATATTGATACATTAAATGATTATTATTATTCTGGAATGTATGCTTTAGAAGAAATGGATTACTTATTTGATATAGCAAATAATCGTATTGATTTAAAGATGGAAGACAAGAAATTGCAAGATAATAAGTATACATTGAAAGTTGAAGAGTGTTATTCTGCAATAGAGATACATCATTTTTGTCGGAATAGCAGGTATAAGATAAATGAACAAGTAGGTGTGCCATTAGGCTTTGGCCTTTTTTGGGAAGTAATAGTACCTTTAGTATATGATATTACAAAACGAGTAGGCTGCAAGTATCTTTATCTTTTTGCAGCTGATCAAACAGAGGATGAGGAAGTTAAAAAGTTAGTACAATATTATAAAAATGAGTTAAAGTTTTCTGATGTTGAAGACATGATGCTTATTAAACCATATTATGATAAGGGATGTTTGGGGTTGGTACAGGCTATTTCAGATTTACAGTATAATAGAGAAGCAGTATGGGAAGAATTTTCGGATGTTTAATCTGATTATCAATAAGAGAATACATAGCATTAGTAATAATAAATTGCCATGGGCCATGAATTATCGTGGCTCTTTTTTGTGCTTAGACATCGATAGAAGAATAAATGTAAGCGCTGAATATCGAAACAGCAAAAGCAAATCACCTCAACATTTATCAATATCTCTATACCCTGTTGTTATATATGCCGGACTATAAAAAGAAGCTCGCAGGCATAAAACAACTCATGCCATGGAGTGACTTCATTAAAGATAGATGTTCTGGGATAACCGATACAGAAAAAGAAACACCAGAAAAACGTGGGAACCTCTCTATTTGAGGTTCTCTGAAAGGCGTGGGCGGGGGATTATTCAGCGTTTAGCAATAAAGGAAGTGTATCCGCATTATCATTTGGACTATTTTAATCGCAAGGGGTATAATCCGCGTTGGATTGACCGGGTATCGGATGATGAACCAAGTGATTATGAGATGAATATATTTAACTTTTATTCAATTGTGTATGCAAAGATGAAGATATTGTTAAAAGAGTCTTTTGAATTGGATGAGGGGCAGCTTCGGATGCCATTATCTGATTTTGATGAAGTGTTGAGAGAATGCCTGATCAATTGTCTTGCGCATGCGGATTATGTACAGGCATATCCAAGTATAAAAATTGAGGTTTTTGATGGTTGGTTTCATTTTCTGAATCCGGGAAAGATGCTGGAAACATTAGACGAAAAAAAGTTGGTGCAAAAGATAGGCAATGGACCTGCAACAAGGTATATCATTAGAGAAACATCGGATGAAAAAATCACACAGCTTCAAATTGCGTTAGATAATCTCAAAGCAAAGGAATAGGATTTCTATCTTTTGAGTATCTTTTGAAAATATTCAAAATTTAAGAAAAAGTTAGTAAGAAATTTGATTTTAGGCAGTTTCTATCTTTTGATTATCTTTTGAAACTGTGTAAGATGAAGGAAAGAAGGATATATGTGGTGAGTTATTATAGCAATCAATGAGTTTTAATGTAAACAAACTGGAAAAATTATATTTTTCAAATGAATTCTACGATAAGCCAGGCAAATGGGTAATCATTGGAAGGAATAAAAAGAGAAAAGGGCGAAAATCTTCACCCTTTCCTGTTCTAATGCTTTTACATCCCCAAAGCCTTCAGCACCTTAGGTATCTGGTTGGACAGTGCGGAAACTGTCATAATAACAACAAAGATATAGCTTACTGTCATGCAGATGCGCATTCCGGTCGGGGGTTTGTAGCCTTCGTTGACATCTTTTCTCCAGAGCAGAAGAACGATGAATAATCCGCCGACCGGTGTTGCGACGGAGGTTGCGATATTGGCCATCAGTATTAACTGTGTGGGGGAACCGCCGTAGCTGTAGCAGATAATCATGGCAAAGATCAGGCAGGCCAGGCAGCCGTAGCGGATAAATTTACTTTCCAGACTTACGTCTTTATTAAATCCTGCCCCTAAAAGCACCATGCCGCGCTGGGTATTGGCCAGAAGGGAGGAGAAGCCTGCGCCTACGAGGGCAAGGCCCATGATGTATTTTGCCGCGCCTCCCATAATCGGTACCAGCATTTCGGCAAGCTGTGCGGGGGTGGAGATGGAGAGTCCCTGCGGATGAAGCACGATGGCACCGACCAGGATAATGGCACCGGAGATCAGAACGACGCTGATAACGTGAACTAATGCATCGGTGAACATTACCCCGTTAAATAAATCCTCTTTGCGCCATTTCTTCTCTTTTCCCAGGTAAGTTGCATAGATTCCGGCAGTGACGGCAGCGTTGGTGGAGATAAAGGCCAGGGCAGTAGCCAGGCTTCCCTGGGGAACTTTAAAGCTGACAAGACCTTTTCCCAATTCGCCGGCATCTGGGCCGCCTACGCCGATCAGGGTGATATAAAAGGAAAGAATCATAACCAGAATACAGAGGGTGATTAATTTTTCTACCTTAGAGTAAACATTTTTAGCAAAGTAGCAGTACAAAACGACGGCAATCATGATCGCCGACCCGATCTTCCAGTTCAGCCCGAAAATCAGGTTCATCCCGGCACCTGTGCCGGAGATATTTCCCATGGTAAAAAACAGACAGGATAAAAATACCGCGATACTTACAACGGCAGAAGCTATCGGCCCATAGTATTTTTGAATGGCATGAATGGTGGGAAGTCCTGTGACGATAGCCAGACGGTTCGTGGTCATCATAAAGGTAATGCCCATAAAGATAATGGGAAGAATCAGCCAGATCAGGGCATAGCCGTAATTGGCACCCAGCATGGCGGAGGTGGTGACGGCACCGGGGCCGATAACAATTCCGGTTGCGATAAGGCCCGGGCCGATACGCTTTACTAATTCTTTTAAAGGAAGGCGTTTTACATCGGTTCCAAAAGCTGCCTGGCTGCTGTTGTTTTCACTCATGATTTACTCCTTTCTGGGGCGTGCCGAAAAAATTTTTCTTTCATCTTTCTTTCGTACACGCTCCGGTAAACACCAAAGAATCAGGCACGAAACTGTACTGCAAATGCCTGAAAAACGGGACACTGCACCTGTGACAGCGTCCCGTAAAATGGTTGGTTTTTAGCCAAATCTATGGTTTTTAGCCTGTTGATTTTACGATTTATGCAGTCGTAAAATGACTTTTTTATTTGTACTGTTCCATATCTACCTTAGGCAGTTTGCTGCGCTCTAATCCCAGAGCAACCCAGTCTTTTTCTTCCTGGTTTAACGGAAGAACCGGCTTGCGCATTAATGCGTTGCTGAAAATACCGCGCTGGTATAAAGCTTCCTTTAAGCGGGCATGAGCTTCGCCGGAAGGCTGTCCGCCGCCGTAGATGGCCTGGGAAATATGGTAAATCCGATCGGACCAGTCCTGTGCTTCCTTTAAAGTGTGCTTATCCGGGTTGGCAAATACTTCTCTTGCCGGGCAGATTAATTCCGGTACGCAGCCGGCAAAGCCGATTAATGCGCCGTCCATTCCCGGGAACCAGCTTACACACAGGGTTTCGTCATGGCAGGTAATCAGGGAGATATCCGGGCATTCCTGACGAAGCAGGCGTACATCGTGCTCATAGATGGAGGTAACACGGGTGCCCATCTTAATGCATTTTACATGGTCGATTTCCTTGCACATCTTAATCAGGGTTTCTACCGGATAGAAAGCCTTGGAGGTTGCCGGATACAGATGGATAATAATATCAATATCTGCGCCCTCTGCCACGTCCTTAATATACTGGAAAGGAGCATCCGGGTTCATGCCGAAGCGCAGCCACATATGCGGAGGCATAAGAAGGATTCCGTCAGCTCCGGCGGCCTTTGCCTCTGCTGCCATCTCGATGGATTCCTGGGTGTTTTCACAGTTTACGCCGGAGATAATGGTCATCACATCGCCGCATTCCTCTGCACAGATTTCCACGACACGCTTGCGCTCTGCTCTGGTTAAGCCGGTGATTTCGCCGGTGTGTCCGTTACATACAAGACCTTCGATGCCTTTGCCGTAGAAACTCTTAATCCAGCGCAGATATACACGGAACTCAGCTTCATTGATTGAAAAATCGTCGTTTAACGGAACAGAAACTGCGGGGAAAATTGTCTTAAAATTCTTTACTTTAGCCATCTTGAAATCTCCTTTTTTGTTATGATTATTTTGTTTTCGGCAATTGTTTTTTTCTGGCAACCCTAAAGAATAGCTGTATGCCATTCGGCAGCACTATGTAATCTTTCATGGTGTCTGGCGATTGCCCCTTCCGCATCCATGTGCACGTTGGATGACTGGTTTCTACAAACGTTTGTATCTTGTGACTATGTTATACCACGGGAGAAAAGTGAAGTCAATATGCACAGGCGTTACTGCAAGGATTTGCATATGGTCTGCAAAAATTTGCCGAAAACAGCATATTATACATAGAAAAACGGATATAATTGTGCATAATTTATAAAAATATTTGCTTTGCACTATTTTTTAGAATTTACTTGTTTTTTATACAAAAAGCATTATAATGGTTACTATAGTGTAAGGCAACGGAAAAAATTGCAAAAAATATGCAAACGTTTGTATAAACTAAGGAGGCGTTTATGGCAACGTTAAAAGATGTCGCCCGGCTGGCGTGTGTGGATATCAGTACAGTTTCCCGGGCATTGAACAATACTTCTTATGTTCATCCAGAAACAAAAAAGCGGGTTTACGCTGCGGCAAAGGAATTAGGTTATCAGCCCAATGTGATGGCGCAGGCGCTGCGCCAGGGGAAGCGAAGGACGATCGGCGTGGTCGTGCCGCGTCTGCATCTGGCGATTTTTTCGGAAATCCTTCAGGGGATTGAAGAAGAAGCAAGAAGTCTGGGCTATGCAACCTTATTTTGCAATACCGAGGATAACCCGGCGACCGAGAAAGAATGTTTAAACCGTCTGCGCAATGGCTTCGCCGACGGGATTATTATTGCAGGGACCGGGTATAATAACCGTCTGCTGCGCGATATTCAGGCCAGCGGAATTGCCGTGGTGCAGATGGTTCGGCGGCAGGAAAAGCGGCTGAGCAGCATTGTTGCCGACTATGAAGCCTGCGGGAATGACGCCGTCCATTTTCTGTACGAGAAGGGATGCAAGGAGATTGGCCTGATTAATGGCTCCCTGGATTTAGCACCTTATAAGGGCCGCCATGACGGCTACTGCAAAGCGGTAAAGCAACTGGGATTGAATGAATATCTTAGCCAGTCCGATTATCCGGTAAACAGTTTTGAACACGGCTATGAGTGCGCAAACCAGCTTTTAGACGATGTTCCGAAGTTAGATGCCATTATGGCTGCCGTGGATATCCAGGGTCTGGGGGTTATCCGTGCGCTGACCGAGAGGAAGATAAAGATGCCGGAGCAGGTAAAACTCATCAGTCTGACCGGACATGCCGTAGGAAGGATGCTGGAAACCTCGATGACCTCGATGGAAATGCCGGCACATGAGATGGGAAAGAAGGCGGCGCACATGGTCATTGACGAAATCAATGCCCCCGCCGATCAAAAGCCCAGTACCCAGCATGTAAGCTTTGGAACGGTTCTGGTGGAGCGGGAGAGTACGTGAAGATAATTTGCAGGGATTTTGAAGCGGATTAGGGATAATGTTTTTCTTGTTCGTTCGGCAAAAAGCAACCACATCCTTATTATGGAGAGGTTGCTTTTTCTTAAATAAAATGGTTATAAAACCGCGATAAACACTCTGATAAAAATCACAGTCCCTAATCCGCAAACAGAGGCGTGGAAAGATAGCGATCCCCGGTATCCGGCAACAGGACGACGATGGTTTTTCCCTGGTTTTCGGGGCGCTTTGCAAGCTGGATTGCCGCCTGGAGGGCTGCGCCGGAGGAGATGCCGACCAGCACGCCTTCGATTTTTCCCATCTGTTTTCCCGAGGCAAACGCCGCTTCATTTTCTACCGCAATAATCTCATCGTAAATGCCGGTATTTAAGATTTCCGGCACAAAGTTAGCGCCGATGCCCTGGATTTTGTGGCTGCCGGCAATGCCCTTGCTTAACAGCGGTGAGGAGGCTGGTTCTACGGCTACCACCTTGATTTCGGGGTTTTTGCTCTTTAAATATTCGCCCACGCCGGTAATGGTGCCGCCGGTTCCTACGCCGGCAACAAAGAAATCAACCTTGCCGTCGGTATCTTCCCAGATTTCCGGTCCAGTTGTGGCTCTGTGGACGGCGGGATTTGCCGGATTGACAAACTGCCCCGGAATAAAGCTTTCGGGAATTTCCCTGGCGAGTTCTTCGGCTTTTTCGACAGCGCCGCTCATTCCCTTAGAGCCCTCAGAAAGAACCAGTTCGGCACCATAAGCCTTCATCAGTTGCCGGCGCTCCATGCTCATGGTTTCCGGCATCACGATAATGATGCGGTATCCCCTTGCCGCTGCAACCGAGGCAAGGCCAATCCCGGTATTTCCCGAGGTGGGTTCGATAATGACCGAACCGGGTTTTAATTTTCCGCTTGCCTCCGCCTCGTCGATCATGGCTTTGGCAATACGGTCTTTGGCACTTCCGGCGGGGTTAAGGTACTCCAGTTTAGCGAGGATGCGGGCATTTAACCCTTCCTCCTTTTCCAGATGAACCAGTTCGAGCAGAGGAGTTTTTCCAATTAACTGATCTGCAGAGGTATAGATTTTGCTCATAATTTTTTATCCTCCTGATAAATTTTTCCATTTCACCTGTCTTTGACTATCATCTTAGGGCAGACGAACTTGTTTGTCAACCCTGTATAAATGTATGTGACGTATCCTCTCTGTTATTTGCTTACTGTGTATAAACCGTATAAAACGTAATATTATTTGTCCGTTGCCTACCTATTAACCATGTGGTATAATGGGTTTATTTATGGAACTGCGGGTTCGCGGATGAAAAATTCCGAGAAGGCGCATTGGACAACAGGAGGAATGTTATGCTGATTTCAACAAAAGGCCGCTATGCATTGCGGGTGCTTATCGATCTTGCGGAACATCAATCGGACGGTTATATCCCGTTAAAGGTGATTGCCGGCCGCCAGGAGATTTCCGAAAAATACTTAGAAAGCATTATTAAGCTTCTGGTCAAAGCCAGGTTTTTATATGGGCTGCGGGGCAAGGGCGGCGGTTATAAGCTGACCATGGAGCCAAAACAGTACACCGTAGACGCCGTGCTTCGTCTGACCGAGGAAAGCCTTGCCCCGGTATCCTGCCTTGAAGAGGAGGCCGATCCCTGTCCGCGGGTGGCAAACTGCCGCACGTTTTCGATGTGGCAGGGCCTGGATCGGCAAATTCACGATTATTTAAGCAGGATTACCATCGCGGATTTGATGCTGCCGAAAGAATTTCCTTAACTTATCCTTAAAGTGAGAAGGTTAAAAAGCAAGATTAAAGGGTAAGGTTATCCAGGGCGCGAAAACCATTCTCCAAATCGGCCAAAATATCGTCGATATGTTCTGTGCCGATGGACAGGCGGATGGTATTTGGCTTAATGCCCTGGTCGAGAAGTTCTTCGGCGGTAAGCTGGGAATGGGTCGTGGTGGCAGGGTGGATAACCAGGCTTTTGACGTCGGCGACATTGGCAAGCAGGGAAAAAATCTCCAGATGGTCGATAAAGGCATGGGCTTCCTTTTGCCCGCCCTTAATCTCAAAGGTGAAGATCGAAGCGCCGCCATTGGGGAAATATTTCTTATATAATATATGATCCGGGTGATCGGGCAGGGACGGGTGGCTGACATGCTCGACCTTGGGGTGGTTTGCCAGATAGTCTACCACTTTCTTTGTATTTTCTGCATGGCGCTCTAAGCGCAGGGAAAGGGTTTCTACGCCCTGTAAAAGCAGGAAGGCGTTAAACGGCGAGATCGCCGCCCCGGTATCGCGGAGCAGAATAGCGCGGATATAGGTGACAAAGGCGGCGTCTTTTGCTGCTTCGGCAAAGGAAACGCCGTGATAGCTGGGATTAGGCTCGGCAATCGCCGGATACTTTCCGCTTGCTTTCCAGTTAAATTTCCCGGAATCGACGATAATCCCGCCAAGGGTAGTGCCGTGTCCGCCGATAAACTTTGTGGCGGAGTGGACGACGATATCAGCGCCGTGTTCGATGGGCCGGATCAGGTAGGGTGTGCCGAAGGTATTGTCAATGACCAGGGGAAGGCCGTGCCGGTGAGCAATTTCTGCGATAGCATCGATATCCGGGATATCGCTGTTTGGATTTCCAAGGGTTTCTAAGTAAATGGCCCGGGTATTTTCCCGAATGGCATCTTCCACCTCTTCCAGGTTGTGGGCATCGACAAATGAGGTCGTAATTCCATAGTGGACAAGGGTGTGCTCCAGAAGATTATAGCTGCCCCCGTAGATCGTTTTCTGTGCGACAATATGCCCGCCGTCCGCCGCCAGGGCTTCTATCGTGTAGGCAATGGCTGCCGCACCAGAAGCAAGGGCAAGGGCCGCCGTCCCGCCTTCTAAGGCTGCGATGCGCCGTTCGAAAACATCCTGTGTGGAGTTGGTCAGACGCCCGTAGATATTTCCGGCATCCTCTAAGTTAAAGCGGGCAGCGGCATGGGCGGAGTTTTTAAATACGTAGGAAGTGGTCTGGTAAATGGGAACTGCACGGGAATCTGTAGCCGAATCCGGTGTTTCCTGTCCAACGTGCAACTGAAGAGTTTCAAATTTGTATTTGTTCATGGTGATCTCCTTTGGTGGTTTAATACTTTAATCTTCTAACAGGTTATGGAAATGATAACACTATTTACCTACTATGTCAATAGGTTTATGAGGAAATAAAAAGAAGAAAAAGGGAAGGAGGATGAAAAGATTGGATTTTCATCAGTTAATAAAGACGGAGGGCTATGATTTTTTACGGACAAACCGGCGTCTGGGAAAGCGGATTATGCTGTTAGGGCCGGGGGGAAGTTATGCTTATGGGACGAATAATGAAAACAGTGATATCGATATCCGGGGGATTACCTTAAATCTGCCCTCCGACCTGCTTGGCCTGACGGAGTTTGAACAATATGAAGATGCACAGACGGATACGGTTATCTATTCGTTTAATAAAATGGTGCGCCTTCTATTAGAATGCAATCCCAATACCTGCGAAATCCTTGGTCTGGAAAAGGAGCGCTATATGGTGCTTTCAGATTTGGGTGAAGAACTTTTAAGTTCCCGCTCGATTTTCTTGTCAAAGCGGGCAGCAAAATCCTTTGGCGGCTATGCCAGCGCACAGCTTCGCCGTCTGCAAAATGCCGTTGCCCGGGATTCCATGCCCCAGAGGGAGAGAGAACAGCATATTCTTCGTTCGGTGAATAATGCACTGGAGGATTTTTCCCGGCGTTATGCCTCCTTTTCTAAGGGAAGGATTCATCTGTACATCGATAAAGCAGAAAATCCCGAACTGGAAACCGAAATTTTTGTGGACGCCGATTACCGCCATCTTCCGCTTCGGGATTATGAGCAAATGTGGTCGGTAATGCATAATGTAGTGAAGGACTATGAAAAGATTGGAAAGCGCAACCGGAAAAAGGATGATAATCACTTAAATAAACATGCAATGCACCTCATCCGGCTTTTTATGATGGGAATTGATATCCTGGAAAAAGGGGAAATCTGCACATACAGGAAGAATGATCTGGATCTCTTGCTGACGATTCGTTCGGGTGGCTTTCAAAAGGAGGATAAAACCTTTTGCCGGGAATTTTATGAGCTTTTGGCTGATTATGAAGCACGGCTGGAAAAAGCCACAAAAAACAGCATCCTCCCGGATAACCCGGATATGGATAAGGTAGAAGCATTTGTGGAAAGGATAAACCGCATGGCACTGGAGATAATGGGATAAAAAGATAATGAGATAAAAAGATAATAAGATACAAAAGGATTGTTTAGAAATATTTTATAAAAAATTAGCACTCAACACTTGACTTGGCTAACAATAAGTGTTATATTACTCATAGAACAAATAAAACAACTCAAACAATGAAAGAATAAAAGGAGAGATGATTATGTTAATGCCAAGTATTTTCAGAGAGAGTTTATTCGATGATTTTTTTGGAAGTTCTTTTCCGCATTTTGGTGTAGAGCCGGGAAGACATGAGATGATGAAAACCGATATTAAAGAAACGGCACAATCCTACGAGATGACCATGAACCTGCCGGGAGTGAAGAAGGAGGATGTCAAGGCAGAGTTAAAGGACGGTTATCTGACCATTCAGGCTTCATCGAATACAGAGAACAATACGCAGGACGACGACGGAAGATATATCCGCCGCGAGCGCTACATGGGGTCCTGCAGCAGAAGCTTTTATGTGGGCACTCAGGTAAGCCAGGAAGAGATTAAAGCCAGATTTGAAGATGGTATCTTAAAGCTGTTGATTCCAAAGAAGGAAGCAAAGCCCATGGTAGAAGATAAAAAATATATCGCGATTGAGGGGTGATAAATACAGAATTTGACAAAAGATTTGATAAAAGCTAATAATGAGAGGTTGACCGTAAAGGCCGCTGCCGGATAAAGGGTGCAGCGGTCTTTTTTTGCTGGCAGGAAAGCGGAAGAGAAAGAAAGATGAAAAAATGTATTTGACAAACATATGTTCTTGTGATAAAGTAAGAAAAAATAAAAGAACGCACGTTCGAAGAAAAGGGGAGGAACGTATGGATTATTATATTCGGATTGGTGATGTTGCTGTTCCTGTATCGGAAGAAATTTATAAAGTCTATTGTCAGGGCGACAGGAAAGAGCGGTATTTTCGGGAAGGCGATCGGAGGAATAACACCTTTTTTTATGATGCTCTGGATACGGAAGAATTGAACGGCAGTGAGATGTTTTCCGACCCGGATGCAGATTCCGTGGAGGAACAGGCAGAGAGGAACTGTCTTCTGGAAAATCTGAAGACGGAAGTGGAAAAACTTAATCCCGGGGAAAAGGAACTGTTAAGCCGCCTGTATGTTTACGGAGATTCCCTTCGGGCGCTGGCCCGGGAGAAGCACATTCCGGTGACGACGCTCCAGTCCCGGCATAAAAAGCTGTTGCAGCGTCTGAAGAAAAAACTGGAGTGAACGCCTGTAAGCAGTAATGTGAATCAGAAAAAGATGAATCAGGCAAAATAAAAAAATAAAAATTATTTCGTACATACGTTCGGTTTGTCGGATAAAGAGTAGAGGAGGAAATCTTATGAAGAAAGCATTACCCAGTTTAGGTCGGTGGCTTGTGAATCTGTTTCTTGTACTGGCTTTACTTTTGGCGGCAGCGGTGTGGCTGCCGGAGGCATTCCACATGAGGGCCTATGTGGTGAAAAGCAGCAGTATGGAGCCTGCGATCAGGGTAGGAAGTATTATTTATCTTCGTCCGTACCGGGAGGACGAGCCGGTTTGTCCGGGAGATATTGTCAGCTTTCCGGCGGGAGGGGCGATGGTGACGCACAGGATTGTTTCGGTGAACCAGGAAGAGAAAACGGCCGTAACGAAAGGAGATGCAAATAAAGTATGTGATCCCGAAACACTTCCTCTGTCAGCCATCGAGGGAAAAGTAGAGTTTCACCTTCCGCTCGTAGGTTATTTACTCCTTCGGAAATAGATGATGTGATAAGCTTACCGTGACTTGTGCGCGGTAAGCAACCATGAGCAGGAGGATATGGATGAACGAGAACATGGAAAAAAAGCAGAAGTGGAAAAATAAGCTGAAGGTCATGGCGGCTACAGCGCTGATTGTAATGCTGAGCCTTGGCGGAACCTTAGCCTATATGACCGATTACGAAGCTGCTGAAAACCGTTTTACGGTGGGCAGTGTGGATTTTAACCTGTATGAAAGAAACTGGGACGGAGAGCGGCCCGACGGCACTTACGCAACATCGTCCGACGCCAGTTCCTCGAATGCCAGTTCGTCGGATGCCAGTCCCTCGGATGCGCTGGGCATTGAGCAGGCCAGACATATGTATGCAGGGATGGAGATTCCAAAAGATCCGGCAATTAAAAACAACAGTAAAAATGATGCCTATGTAAGGATGACGGTAAAGGTTCCTGTGGCAGAGATTGTTACTGCGGCAGAAGACGGAACCTTAAATGCAGGAGGACAGGCAGTAGAAACTCAGCTCTTTACTTATCAGCTGAATCCGGAATCCGGTATGCGTCGGTTATCCGGTACACCGGTGAGGGAAGGGGACTGCTATGTCTATGAGTATATTTATACCGGAGGAGGCTGGGATGAAATCCCCGTACCGGCAGGACACGATATCCCGCCGCTGTTCCATACCGTGACCTTTGCCAACATTGTTGGAGGTGAACTGAGCGAAAGCACGGAATTTATCCATGTGGACTTTAAGGCGATTCAGTCCGGCGGTTTTGCATCTCCGGAAGAAGCCTGGGCCGCTTATGAGAACCAGGGACAGCCATAAGGCTGGCCCGGGGTTCCGGGCAAAATCAGCAGCAGGGGTCAGTGCAGCAGGTGTGCAGGCCTACGTGAACTGTAACAAACCGTAACAAAAATATTACAATTTTATTAAATCCCATTGTTTTTTCGCTTTAATCGTATTAGAATAGAGTCAATCCATTGGAACAATAATCATGTATCAGATCCCGGGTACAGGGAAACTGGTCAACAGGGAGGCTCTATGTTTAAGTCGAAGAAAAAGCTGGATACGGTGAATACAAGTATCATTAATACCATTATTGGAAATAACTCAAAGATAGAAGGGGTGCTGTACGCTTCGGATTCTACCCGGGTAGACGGTGTGCTGCAGGGAAAGATACTTTCGGAAAGCTCCGTGATTGTCGGGGAAAGCGGTATCGTGCGGGGAGATATCCAGGCTATGGAGATTCTGGTCGCGGGAACCGTCTATGGAAATCTGACCGCAGAGCAGAGAATTGAACTGACGGAAACCGGCTGTGTTCTGGGTGACCTGATTACAAAAACCCTGGTTATCGATGAAGGTGCATCCTTTAAGGGAAACTGTATGATGGAGGTGATGGAAGACCGAAAGGCACCGGAGAATTTCAGTGCGGATTTTCACGGAAAAGCTTCCCCCGGACAGGAAAAGGTAAAGAAGGAAGCAAAGGGCAAAGAGGGGCCAAAAGAAGTAAATGAAGTGGAAAAAATTTAAAAAAGAACGGATTTCATTAAATTATACCGTTATGCTGCTTCCACATTCGCAGAAAAAACCCATTCATTTTAAAACTCCGGTATGGACTTTTGGCCTTTTCTTTCTTGGACTGCTTATCTTAAGCGGTGCCTGCCTGTTTTTTGCAGGTTCGCGGGTTCAGCTTAAGCAGGTGCAGGCAGAAAAAAACCATCTTGAGCGGGAATGGGAAAAGCTGGCTGCACAGAAGGAGAAAGCGGATAAGGAAAACGAAGAGCTGAAGCAGGCAAGAGAAAACCAGGAGCAGGAACTAAAAAAACTGGAGCAAAAAACGAGAGAATCCATCAAAGAACTTGAAGATTTGGTTGAAAGGGAAAATCAAATCCGTCAGGAATTAGGGCTGGGACAGGTTGCCGGGGCAGGAAATTTAGGGGCAGAAGCTTTGCCGCAAAATCAGGAACAGGGGTCGTTAGAAGGCCAGAGTGCTGATTCTGGAGAAGCCGGGGCCATGGAAGACCAGGATGCTGATTCCGGGGAAAACGAGGCCATGGAAGGCCAGAATATCGAAGCGATCACCGATGGTACTCCGGAAGGGACAGTGCCTCTTGCAAACAGCGGGATGATGCAGGCATTTGCTGCGGATTATTCGGCGATTCTGGCAGAAAATACAGCAGGGTTTCAGGATATTCAGAAGGAACTTGCTTTTTTGCAGGCCAGCCTTACCGAAAAGACCAGCCAGTATGACAGCTATTTACATACGATAGAAGCAAAAAGAGAAGCCGAGGCGGCAGAGATAGCCCGAAGAGAGGCCCTGCGTCTGTCCATTGTCCGGAATGCTCTTCAGTACGTGGGCAATCCCTATGTTTACGGGGGAAATAATCCGAATACCGGGGTGGACTGTTCCGGTTTTACCAAATACATCATGGCCAATACGGCCGGTGTTTACTTAAACCGCACGGCAGCTTCCCAGTCAACGCAGGGCCAGGCCGTTTCCGCAGAGGAGGCCAGGCCGGGAGATCTCGTTTTTTACAGCAACGGCGCTTCGGTAAACCACGTAGCGATCTACATCGGTGAGGGTCGTGTCGTCCATGCTTCTAATGAGCGGGTAGGCATTACCACATCGAATATGTACTACCGAACACCAGTGAAAATTGTCAATGTTTTAGGTGATTGAGGGCAGTGTCATGCGGACATTGCCCGTTTTTTTGATTCCGTTCGTCAATCCCGTTTGTGAATCCTATAGGTTAATTTTGTTTATCAATCCCGTTTGCTCATTTCGATGGCTAATCTCATCCGTCAATTCCGTTCGTCAATCGAAAGGTAAGGCTTGCTTTCAAGGGGAAGCAGGCTCTGGTATGCCGGACGGATAATTTTATCCACGTTAATCAGTTCTTCGATCCGGTGAGCGCTCCAGCCTACGATTCGTGCGATGGCAAAGATAGGGGTGAAGAGTTCGGTGGGAATATCCAGCATACTGTACACAAAACCGCTGTAAAAGTCCACATTGGCGCTTACCCCTTTATAGATGGCACGTTCTCCGGCGATAATCTTTGGTGCCAGGGTTTCAATCATGGAATAGAGGGCAAAGTCTTTTTCCCGATGCTTTTCAATGGCAAGCTTTTCGACAAATCCTTTAAAAATCTGTGCCCGCGGATCGGAGATCGAGTAAACCGCATGCCCCATGCCGTAAATCAGCCCCTTCTGATCAAAAGCTTCTTTGTGGAGAAGTTTTGTCAGATAAGCAGCAACCTCTTCTTCGTCGGTCCAGTCCGTAAGATGCTCTTTCATATCTGCCATCATTTCCACAACCTTAATATTCGCACCGCCGTGCTTGGGGCCTTTTAAGGAAGAAAGGGCGGCAGCGATAACGGAATAGGTATCCGAACCGGCGGAACTGACAACACGGGTGGTAAAGGTGGAGTTATTTCCGCCGCCGTGTTCCATGTGCAGAACCAGGGCTAAATCCAGTACCCGGGCTTCCAGATCCGAATACTGCATATCCGGGCGCAGCATACGCAGGATATTTTCCGAGGTAGAAAGGTTTTCGTCCGGACGATGGATGTAAAGACTGTTGTCACATTCATAGTGATTGTAGGCATGATAGCCATAGACTGCTAACATGGGAAAGGTGCTGATTAGCATCATACACTGGCGCAGGACGTTGGAAAGCGTATTGTCATCGGCATTGTCATCATAGGAAGCCAGGGTAAGGACACTTTTGGTCATCGAATTCATAATGTCCTTGCCCGGTGCTTTCATAATTACGTCCCGGACAAAGTTTGTGGGAAGAAAACTGCTTTTATTCAGCGCTTCATGGAAATCAGCCAGTTGGCTGTGGGTGGGAAGATTCCCAAAGAGAAGAAGATAGGATATTTCTTCAAAACCAAAGTGCTTGTGGGTAGAATCGAGAAAGCCGTGAACCAAATCGTTAATATCGTAGCCCCGGTAGAGCAGCCGCCCGTGGCAGGGAACTTTTTTTCCGTCAACTTCCTTTTTGGACTGAATCAGGGATATGTTCGACAGGCCAGCCAGGACACCGGCACCATTTTTATCCCGAAGCCCCCGCTTAACGCCGTAAGTGTTAAATAATTCGGGGTCAATACTGCTGTTTGCCAGGCAGAGTTCAATCTGTTCTTTTGCAAACTCATCTACAAATTGTCGGTTATCAGCCATGAAAAGTACCTCCTTATTTCGTTACTCTATTATAGTTATACCCTTTTTATTGATAAATGTCAACCTTTATCATTCATCAATGGTTGACTTGTGCAATTACAGGACGTATAATATAGGATAGTTACAGTGAATGTTGGGAATCAAGAAAAAAACAAATCATGGTAAAGGGAAAACTTAGAAGAATCACCCGGAATGAAAATCATAAAAAAAGCAGGAAAAACAGGGAGGCTCTATGGAACGGTGGGCAGATGATGATGGCGTACAGGCATTATTTGAGATTTTTACGACATCACAGAGATTGATTTTAAAATCTATGGATTACCAGGGCGTGCGCTTTACGAAGTATCAGATTTATTTGCTGATTGTGCTGTCGAGGAAAAAGAGCATGACGATGAGCCAGGCGGCTGCCAGTCTTGGATGCTCGAAGGAGCAGGCAACCCGGCTGGTTGCAGCTTTGGTGGATGCCGGATTTATCGAACGGCTGCACAGCGAAGAAAACCGGAAACTGGTGATGATCCGCTTAACAAAAGAAGGCACAGCATTTGTCTGTTGGGAAAGAATGATGGTTCAGGAAAAATTAAAAACGGATTTAGGCTGCTTTGACCAGAAAGAGAGGCAGCAGTTTTTTGACCTAATCCGCCAGCTTGCTCCTCTGCTTCGGAAGGCAGAAGAATATCAGGAAAAAACCAGGAGGGAATTTGAACATGAAGTTTACAGAAAAAACATTGATGGCGCCTCTGCCGGAGGATCTGAAGAAACTGAAGTGGTACGGTGATTTTCCGGTGATGGAGCGTGTGATACAAAAGCGTTTAAGCAGGGACATTCCCCAGGCGTTAAAAGAAAGGCTTCTGGCTGAACTTGAGATTATCCGCCGCCTTCCCGGGCAGTATCCCTACTCCTGGGATGAAGCTTTTGCAGTGATGGCAGAAAATATCCGGGACTTTTCCAGGGAAGAATTTCAGGCTCTTTGGGAAGAAGACGCCATGGAATGGATTTATATTCAGGGCAGGGTTTGCTTTCATCACCTTTTTTTCAGCAACCTGATAAAAACCCGGGAATGGATGTGCAGCCGTCTTCTCTATCCGGAACTTGCCGCCGGAAAATCAGAAAACAGTGATTTTTTAAATCAGGTTATTGCGGTGATGAAGGAGGAGGGAAAAATTTCCCGCCGCTTCCGTGTACAGACCACGATGTGTCTGAAAGAAAGCGCCCAGCGATCGGG
>VSOC01000063.1:0-4288 GCA_009774615.1 Lachnospiraceae bacterium | reverse complement strand
CAGAGAACGGTTTGTTTTTGTGGAAAATATCAAAAAGGTACCCGTTTTCGCGTAGAATATCTCTATCAGGTGGATATGCCCTATGTTGATCTTTATGCTTCGGACGGGCAGAGAAAACCGGAAGCTTATTCTTTTAATGGGCAGAAAAATCCAAAAAAAGTTCTGCCGCATGGATGGTTCCCCGAAGCGAGGGAGGATTTTCCGGAGTATTTCCTGCAGGAACAGCTTCCTCATATTCATTTTACCCCGTATTTAAGGGCATTGGCAGAGGAAATCGTGGGAAAGGAAACCCGTCCTTTAGAGAAGGCGAGGAAAATCTATGATTACCTTACCACACATGTGATGTATTCCTTTGTCCGCGATTATTTTTCCATTACCGAACTTGTGGACTATACGGCTTCGGGGTGGAAGGGGGACTGCGGGCTTCAGGCACTTATGTTTATTACCCTGTGCCGTATTGCAAAAATCCCCGCACGCTGGCAGTCCGGACTTTATACCCGGCCAGCCGACCCGGGAAGCCATGACTGGGCCATGTTTTATCTGGAAGAATACGGATGGCTTTTTGCCGACTGCTCCTTTGGCGGAAGTGCTGCAAGGATGGGATGTGAAGAGAGGAGAAGATTTTATTTCGGGAATCTTGACCCTTACCGTATGCCCTCGTGCTGTCAGTTTCAGGCCGATTTTCTTCCGCCGATGAAGGGCTGGCGGTTCGACCCTTATGATAACCAGAGCGGAGAAGCCGAGTATCCTGACCGCTGCCTGCATACCGAAGAAACGGAAACAGAACATAAAGTCCAGGAAATCCTGCCCGAATAAGGATCATTATAGCTTATTTTCAAATATGCTCCTGAACCGCCATTAGAAATTTGCATAAAAATGGAGTGCCGCGCATCTGTAATCCGATGCTGCCGCACTCCATTTTTGATGATGACATTAAAAGTTTTTGATGCTGAAAATCGTTTATCGAAGGAACACCTTCTTGGGCGGGTGTGATGGGTTGTAATGCATCAAGGAATTTAGTTTACTTGATTATTTTTTGCCCTTAAAGGATTCCCTCCGATAAAGAATCTTCATCCGTTCAATAGGTTAATGCAGCAGGCGAAGATTTTATTGCAAAGAATTTAAAAAAATTTATTTTTTTCTTTTTGCCGGAAACAGGCTTTGCGAATACACGCTTGAAAGCTGGAAGAAACTATGCTATGATTTCCTGAGGAAGATTTCAGAAGCCATCGACCAATGGAGGAAGTTTTATGAAATGGAAAAAATTTACTTTAATTACAACTACAGCCGCCGAAGATTTAATCAGCAGCATGTTTGATGAAATTGGCATTGAAGGAGTAGAAATTGAGGACAATATTCCGCTGACGGATAAGGAAACAAAGGGGATGTTTATCGATATTCTCCCGGAACTTCCGCCGGATGAGGGGAAGGCCCGTATGAGCTTTTATCTGGAGGAGGATGCCGATGCCGTTTCGATCTTGCGCCAGGTGGAAGAGGGGCTGGATGAACTTGCCATGTTTGTGGACCTGGGGGAACGGCGTATTGAGGCTTCTGAAACGGAGGACAAGGACTGGATCAATAACTGGAAGCAGTATTTTAAGCCGTTTACCGTGGACAATATCTTAATCAAGCCGACCTGGGAGGAGATTCCTGAAGAACATAAGGACAAGCTTCTGATTCAGATTGACCCGGGAACCGCTTTTGGAACGGGGATGCATGAAACTACGCAGCTTTGCATCCGTCAGCTTCAGCACTGCATCACTTCGGAAAGCCGGGTGCTGGATGTGGGGACGGGGAGCGGGATCTTGGGCATTGCAGCCCTGCTTTTAGGTGCGAAGGAAGTAAAGGGAACGGATTTGGATGAGAATGCCATCTCGGCTGTGCATGAAAACATGACCTCCAACCAGATAGCCCCGGAGCGTTTTCAGGTGATTCAGGGGAATATTATTGAAGATAAAAACGTTCAGGAGTGGGCAGGAACGGGATACTATGATATCGTGGTGGCGAATATCCTTGCCCCGGTCATCATTCTTTTGCAGGAGGAAATCCCGGTGCACCTGAAAAAGGGCGGAATCTTTATCACTTCCGGGATTATTAACACTAAGGAAGAGGATGTGCGCAGGGCCATTGCTTCAAATAAAGAACTGGAACTGGTGGATATTGCACGGCAGGGGGAATGGGTGAGCATTATTGCCCGAAGGAGATAGGATGCATCATTTTTTTGCTGAAAAAGGCCAGGTGGGAGAAAAAACCATTGTGCTCACCGGTTCGGATGTCCACCATGCCCGTCAGGTTCTGCGTATCCGTCCGGGAGAGGAGATCTTAATCAGCGACGGTACGGGAGGGGACTACCGCTGCGTTGTCCGGTCGCTGAATGAGCAGGAAATTCTTGCTGAAATTCTCTGCGTGGAAAAGGACAGGGAACTGCCGTCTTTTCTGGTGCTGTACCAGAGTCTGGTTAAAGGGGAAAAGATGGAATGGATTATCCAGAAGGCGGTGGAACTTGGGGTGAGCCGGATTGTTCCGGTGGCTTCGGAAAATGCCGTGGTAAAACTGGAAAAGAAAAAGGAAGAGAGCAGGTGCAGGCGGTGGCAGGCCATTGCCGAAAGTGCAGCCAAGCAGTCCAAACGCAGCAAAATCCCGAAGATTGGTTCTGTGCTCACCCTGAAAGAAGCTCTTAATGATGCAGGAAGCTGTCCTGTCCGCTTTTTTGCCTATGAACATGAAGACGGAATGCAGGGGACGGTGCGGGAGATGCAGAAGGTGAAAGCAGGGCAGGCTATTGCCGTATTTGTCGGCCCCGAAGGCGGATATTCACCGGATGAGGTTAAGCTTGCCGGGGAATACGGGATTCTGCCGGTATCCCTGGGAAGAAGGATTTTGCGTGCGGAAACGGCGGGCCTTGCCCTGCTGTCCGTGCTGATGATGAACCTGGAATGTGCCGGGGAAACCTTGCTGTGTCCACAAAAACAAGGAAAGGAAGAAACCGAAGATGGAGGCGTATTTTGATAATTCGGCGACCACGAAGGTGATGGATGCCGCAGCCAAACTTATGCTTAAGGTGATGAAGGAAGACTACGGGAACCCTTCCGCCAGACACAGAAAAGGTCTGGAAGCAGAGCACTATATTAAGGAAGCAAGAACGAATATTGCCCGAACCCTCCGCGTGCAGGAAAAGGAGATTTTTTTCACCTCCGGGGGAACGGAGTCCAATAACCTGGCCCTTATCGGTGCCGCCATGGCAAACAGCCGGGCGGGAAAGCACATCATCAGCACCCGGATTGAACATGCTTCGGTATATCAGCCGCTGGCTTACCTGGAAAGTCAGGGTTTTTCGGTGACCTGGCTTTCGGTGGATAAGGACGGGCATATTTCCTTAGACGAATTAAAAGCGTCCATCCGCCCGGATACCATCCTGGTTTCTGTAATGTATGTGAATAATGAAATCGGCGCTGTCGAGCCAATTGAGAAAATCAGCCAAATCCTTCGGGAGAAAAACCCTTCTGTTCTTTTCCATGTGGACGGAATTCAGGCTTATGGGAAGTATGAAATCCGGCCGAAAAAGCAGGGGATTGACTTGCTTAGCGCCAGCGGGCATAAGTTTCACGGGCCTAAAGGGGTGGGATTTCTTTATATCAGCGAAAAAGCAAAGGTAAAGCCGATACTCTACGGAGGCGGTCAGCAGAAGGATATGCGCCCGGGGACAGAAAATGTTCCGGGAATTGCAGGAATCGGCATTGCCGCAAAGGAGATTTATGATCATTTTCCGGAGAACCTTTCCCACATCCTTGAACTGAAAAATGCGCTTATTGATGCACTCGAGGGCTTAGAGGGTGTGGAAATACACAGCAAAAGAGGATCAGAGAGCGCACCGCAGATTGTCAGTGCAGGTTTTTTGGGTGTGCGCAGTGAGGTTTTGCTTCATGCTTTAGAAGATAAAGGTATTTATGTTTCCAGCGGCTCGGCCTGCTCGTCGAATCATCCGGCAATCAGCGGGACATTAAAAGCCGTCGGAATAAAGCAGGAATTTTTGGACTCCACCCTGCGCTTTAGTCTGGGAATTTATAATACCAGAGAAGAAATTGACTATGCCGCCGGGGTGCTTAAAGAACTGCTTCCGGTGCTGCGCCGTTACCGGAGGGGGTAAATAACTGTTAAAATAAAATTATAAAAAATTATAAATATATGTTGATTTTTATAATTTTTGTTGATAGAATAAAGTATAAACATTATAAGGGGAATTTAATTATGAGTAAATATTATTCTATCAATGAATTTTCAAAAATTT
>VSOC01000062.1:2293-22015 GCA_009774615.1 Lachnospiraceae bacterium | reverse complement strand
AGCGGAATTGAGTATAAGGCAGAAGGCGAGTAAGAGAAAAGAGCCGGCGGAGAACAGTTTTGTTTTCCGTCGGTTTTTTGGTGAACAAAAAAACAGTTTTATCCTACAAATTTAACTCCCGTAACTTTGGTTTATCTTTTATAATACCTGTAACATTGAATACAGGAGGAAAGAGGTTATGGGTATTTTTGTTCATGAAAAAACGGGAGAATTTCACCTTTATAATAACGAAATCAGTTACATTATGAAGGTTCTTCGCAACGGACAGCTTGGGCAGCTTTATTTTGGAAAGCGGATTGCCCAGAAAGACAATTATGACTATATGATTGAAAACAGTTACCGCCCCACATCTGCCTATGTTTTTGAAGGGGAATATTCGTTTTCCTTAGAGCATTTAAAGCAGGAATATCCGTCCTACGGCACAAGCGATTTTCGTATGCCCGCGGTGGAAATTCTTCAGAAGAACGGGAGCAGAATTACCAACTTTACCTATGTTTCCTCGAAGGTTTATGCAGGAAAACCAAAGCTTGCTTCTCTTCCGGCGACCTATACGGAAAAGGATGAAGAGGCGGATACCTTGGAAATCCTTCTGCGCGACGAGTTATTAAACGTGGAGCTGACTTTGTACTACACGATTTTTAATGAAGAAAACGCCATTGCCCGAAGTGCACGATTTGAAAATAAGGGCGGGGAAGAGATGCAGCTGACTACCGCGATGAGTTTATCGCTGGATCTTCCGGATGCCGACTATGCGTGGATGCAGTTTTCCGGATACTGGAGCAGGGAACGCCACCTGAAAGAGAGGACGCTTCAGCCGGGCATTACTTCCATTAACAGCACAAGGGGCGACTCCGGGCATGTGCACAATCCCTTTGTTGTATTAAAGCGGCCTTCGGCGGATGAGTTCCAGGGAGAGGCTCTGGGTTTTTCCTTAGTTTACAGCGGGAACTTCCTTGCCCAGGCAGAGGTGGACAGCTTTGGTGTTACCCGGATGATGATGGGAATTAATCCCTTTGGTTTTTCCTGGTGCTTAAAGGGGGGAGAGAGCTTTCAGACTCCGGAAGCCGTTGTTGTATACTCGGATAAGGGCTTAAACGGGATGAGTCAGACCTTTCACCGCCTGTACCGTTACCGCCTGGCCAGAGGGGAGTGGAGGGAAAAGGAACGCCCCATCTTAATCAATAACTGGGAAGCAACTTATTTTAATTTTAATGAAGAGAAGCTGGTGGAAATTGCAAGGACAGCAAAAGAGGACGGTGTAGAACTCTTTGTTCTGGATGACGGGTGGTTTAGCACCAGGTGTACGGAAACCAGCGGTCTGGGTGACTGGTGGGCGAACACGGACCGCCTTCCAAACGGAATCAAGGGGCTGGCGCAGAGGATTGAGGATCTGGGCATGAAGTTCGGGCTCTGGTTTGAGCTGGAAATGGTGAATAAGGACAGTGAACTTTACCGTGCTCATCCGGACTGGATTATAAAAACCCCGGGAAGAAGCACCTCCCACGGAAGGAAGCAGTATGTTCTGGATTTCTCCCGGAAGGAAGTTGTCGATTATATCTATGGTCTGGTGGAAAAGATTTTATCGGAATCCAAGGTTTCTTATATTAAGTGGGATATGAACCGCTATATTACCGAGTGCTTTTCCGCGGCTTATGAAGCCGGCCAGCAGGGAGAAATCTTCCATCGCTATATTTTAGGGGTGTATGATTTATACGAGCGCTTAATATCAAAATTCCCGCACATCCTCTTTGAGTCCTGTGCCAGCGGCGGCGGGCGTTTTGACCCGGGAATGTTATACTATGCGCCGCAGGCGTGGGCGAGTGATGATTCGGATGCCGTAGAACGTCTGAAAATCCAGTATGGAAGCAGCTATGCCTATCCGGTCAGCTCCATGGGTGCCCATGTTTCCGTTGCACCAAACCATCAGCTCTATCGGATAACGCCGATGGAAACCCGGGGCAATGTGGCTTATTTCGGCGCGTTTGGCTATGAACTGGATTTGACCAAGCTCTCCGAGGAGGATCACGCCATTGTCCGCAGACAGATTGCCTTTATGAAAAAGTACCGCAGTTTAATTCATAATGGAACGTTTTATCGTTTGAAAAGTCCGTTTGAGGGAAATATTACGGCATGGATGGTGGTTTCCCCTGACAAGAAGCAGGCGGTTGTGGCTTATTTTAAGGTGCTCAGCGAAACTACCAGTCCTTTCCGCCGGTTAAAGCTTCAGGGACTTCAGGAAAATACCCGCTATCACGAGGTTGATCTGGCGGCAGAAGGCATGGATACCAGTATGCAGAAAGGTGTGCAGCCCGGGTATTTCTACGGCAATGAACTAATGAATGTCGGCCTTGTCACCAGTGATTATTCGGTGGGCGAGGTGTCAAAAGAAAAGCACTGTGCGGATTTCTGGTCCAGGATTATCGTGCTGGAAGCAGAAGAGGACTGTCCGTAAACTTTCATGCACCCGCAGCAAAGGAAAAGATTTACGGTGCCAGATGAACAGCAACGAAAAAGAGGAGTAAGTTATGGAAAATAAGAAGAAACGTATAGGGATGGCATTGTTTGGCGTATTGTTCTGCGGTGTCTGTGTGGGCATTCTGCAAAAGAGCAGCCTGGGTGCCGATCCGTTTACCTGTTTTGTTTCGGCGTTTGCCAATCTCGCCCATTCCACCTATGGAAATATTTATCCCATCATTACCGGGATATTGCTGCTTGGTGTTTTTTTCGTCGAACGCCATTACATTGGTATTGCTACGATTTTTAATCTTTTCGGCACAGGAATTATGGCGGATTTGACCGTAAAACTTTTAAATCAGCTTTTTCCGCAGCCTGGTATGGCTATTCGTATTCTTTTGCTGATTATCGGTGTTATTTTTTCCAGTCTTGCCGCTTCCTTATACTTTACTGCGGATCTCGGGGTATCGGCCTACGATGCCGTATCCCTGATTGCCGCTAATAAATACCGGCTGTGTGCCTTCCGCATCTGCCGGATCAGCACGGATTTACTCTGTGTGGTTACCGGGTTTATCTGCGCGGTGGTTATTGGTGTGGGAACGGTAATTACGGCTCTGTGCATGGGACCGATTATCCAGTGGTTTAATACCCACCTTTCCGAACCTCTTCTTTCAAAAACAGGGAAAATGGTCTGACTTTTTTGGGTACTGTGAATGTGTGAACAGTACCCCTTTTTTACTTTATTAGAAATTACGTTCTATAAAGCAGAAACCTCCGCGCTTATAGAATACGGCTCTTCCCTATTCGATTGTGAATATGGAAAATTTTGCTGTAATTCGGGCTTTTTTGGACAAGGTAAAAATAAAGGCTTCCAGTATTTATCTCCTCGTGCTATGATAAGATAAGAAAAGCATCAAAAGGTCTTTTGGAGGTTAAGGGATGGAGAATGCGTTTGTACTTAGTTTGTCCGAGCAGAAATTTTCTGATCTTTATTTGTGTTATTGCGGTTATGCCGATTGTGAACCCCTCCACAGTTTTGGGCCTGCAGTAAGGCCGAATTATATTATCCATTTTATTTTAAAAGGGAAGGGCTATTACCGGGTCGGGGATAACCGATATCCATTAAAAGCCGGGGATGGTTTTTTAATTCCGCCGGATATGCTGACCTATTATCAGGCCGATGAAAAAGAACCCTGGTCCTATCTGTGGGTGGGATTCGGCGGAAAAAATGCCAGACAGTATTTAAGCGATCTGGGTCTGGGAGAAAGCCGCATGATGTTTCAGTCTGACAGCGGAGAGGAATTAAAACAGATTGTGATGGAGATGCTGCAGCACCGGCAGAGCAGTATTCTTACGGATTTTAAACTGGAATCCCTTCTGTACGCCTTCTTTTCCGTGCTGGCCAAAACCGCCGTCGTGCCGAAACAAAAGTACCGGGAATTAGAAAATCAGTACGTGCGCCGTGCGGTGGAATTTGTACAGAATAATTATCCGCGGAAGATTAAGATTTCGGATGTGGCCGACTATGTGGGAATTACCCGAAGCTACCTCTACACGATTTTTATGAAAAGCTTTGGGGTATCGCCACAGGAGTATTTAAGCAATTACCGCATTACCCGGGCGTCGGAACTGCTGACGATTACGGATCTAACGGTGGAGATGGTTGCTGCCTCCTGCGGTTACGACGATCCCCTGGTCTTTTCCAAGGCATTTAAAAAGATCAAGGGACTTCCGCCCACAAAGTTTCGCAAGGAGGATCGAAAAAAGCAGGATGAGGCCGATAAAAACATCCGCAGCTTAAAGGGATGAACCCATATCTGCGGGTATGCTAAATCGTAAACCGTAACGAAGAAACCATTATAATATCATAATAGAGCAGCGGCAGGAACCGGGGCATGTGCAGTGCTTCGCTTCCTGCCATTTTTTTATATTCTTTTAAGGTTTTTTTAATGAAAGTTTATCTGGGTGGAGATTTGTCTTTTTGGAAAATTTATGTTATTATAGTGGGCATTAACAATGCATACACTGGCATAGAGAGCTGTTGCTGCGCACCAAGTCTTTTGGCTTTGGTGAACGTGATAAAACAGTAAGTACAGAGAGGCGGTGGATAAATGAAAAATATATTTCTGATTAATCTGTGTTTCAGCATTGCGATTATTTTTTTCCAGCGGAGAGATCCGAAAAGTGTGTGGACCTGGCTGTTTGCCTTAAATTTTATTCCTGTATTCGGCGTGATTTTTTACTTGTTTTTTGGGCAGGATCTCAGGAAAAGCAAGATGTTTCGGATTAAGGAAGTGGAAGATCGCCTGCGCTATTCGGTGAAAAGTCAGGAGCAGATTTTCAGAGAATACCATCCGGCCACCGAAAACGAACCTGTGGTCCGCGACTATGGAAGTCTGGTGCTCTACAATCTGGAAACTTCCGGTTCGGTGCTTACCATGAACAATGACCTGGAGATTTTTACGGACGGAAGAAAAAAATTTGAAGATTTGCGCCGGGAATTAAGAAATGCCAGGCAGTACATTCATATTCAGTATTATATTATTAAAAATGATGAGGTTTTTGATTCCATTGTGCCGATCCTGCTGGAAAAGGTAAAGGAGGGCGTGGAGGTTCGGGTACTTGCGGACGGGATGGGCGGACGGTTCATGCCCAAAAAGCGCTGGAATGTGATGAAGCAGGCAGGAATTAAGGTCGGGATTTTCTTCCCGCCGGTGCTTGGACGGCTGAATTTCCGGGTAAATTACCGCAATCACCGAAAGATTGTTGTAATTGACGGAAAAATCGGCTATGTGGGGGGATTTAACCTGGGAAAAGAATACATTTCCAAGGTTCCCAAATTTGGTTACTGGAGGGATACGCATCTAAAGATTACGGGGGAGGCGGCCATCAGTCTTCAGATCCGCTTTGCCCTTGACTGGAATTATGCGGTAAAAGAAAACCTGTTTTTACAGAGCAGATATTTTGAACAGGAGATGCCGGAATCTCTACAGGCTGTAGGCATACAGATTGTCAGCAGCGGTCCGGACACGGGGACGAAGAATATACGGGACAATTATCTGGAAATGTTCCACCGGGCAAAGAACCATATCTATATCCAGACCCCTTATTTCGTGCCGGATGACGCAATCTTATCGGCATTAAAGATAGCTGCTCGTTCGGGGGTGGATGTGCGGCTGATGATTCCCTGCAAGCCGGATCATCCCTTTGTCTACTGGGCTACGTTTTCCTATGCGGGGGAATTAATTCAGGCAGGGGCAAAATGCTATATTTATGAACACGGCTTTCTCCACGCCAAGGGAATTACGGTGGACGGGATGGTCAGTTCTTATGGAACGGCCAATATGGATATCCGAAGCTTTGAGTTAAATTTTGAGGTCAATGCCGTAATATACGATGAAGAAACCACAGGGAAGCTTGAACAGGCATTTTTAGATGATCTGCCTTATTGTCGGGAAGTTACCCGGGAGGATTACCAGAAGCGCAGCCTTCTTATCCGTGTTAAGGAACAGTTCTGCCGCCTTTTGTCGCCGCTTTTATAGAAGCGGATTGTTTGGGCAGCGGATATTTGCCCATTGCGGTGGATATGTGAGCAGCAATGAAAAAAGAGGCGGGAAGGGAAGAATCTGGAAGGGAAAACAGCGCATATTCCCTCGGGCTGTGTGCATACTGGTTTTATGAAAACGATGAAAAGATGCAGTATGCAATGGGTTAAATATTTTTTGCTTTGTGGGATTACCGGGTGGTGCCTGGAAATCTTATTTACTTCGATGGAATCGCTCCTGCACCAGGACTGGCGGCTGGTGGGCAAGACTTCCCTTCTGATGTTTCCCATTTACGGTCTGGGGGTTTTCTTGGGGCCAATCTGCAGGGGAATTGACCGGTGGCTGGATGAAGGGTTCTGGGATAAAGGAAGGATTTCTCAAAGAGAACTTGCCCTTCGCCATGGAATGATTGATATGGTGCTGATCTTTACGGCAGAATACCTGTTCGGGCTTTTGCTGGGGAAGATGGGGATCTGTCCATGGGATTACCGGGGGATGCCCACGAATATCCACGGCCTGATTCGGCTGGATTTTGCTCCCCTGTGGTTTCTGACCGGCTTAATTTTGGAAAAAGTTACAGAAAATCAACAAAAAAACGAACCTCTGGTCTTGTAAATGCCTCTAACCTTTTATATAATGATACCATCAAAAACATTGATCGTTTTTGTGAAAATGATAACAGGTTTGAGGTGCAAGTCATGATACGGTTTATTTTGGTGTTTCTGCTGCTGATGCTTTTTCTGGTTCTCACGATTCCCTGGGTGATCTGGGAAGCGGTTTGGGGAAAGAAAGATATGGAGGCAAGGAACCATCGCTGCCTGGCGGTTGTCCAGTTTATGTTCCGGCTGATTTTAAAGATTTCCGGAACGAAGCTTGTGATTGAGGGGATGGAAAATATTCCCAGAGATAAGGCCGTCCTCTATGTGGGCAATCACAGAAGCTATTTTGATATTTTAATCGGTTATACCACGGTTCCGGGGCTTCTGGGCTTTGTGGCCAAGAAAGAGATGACGCGCTATCCGGTGCTGAAAAACTGGATGGACTATGTCCAGTGCCTGTTTTTGGATCGGGAGGATACCCGGGAAGCATTAAAGACCATTTTGGAAGGAATTGATAAAATAAAGCATGGGATATCGATCTGGATCTTTCCCGAGGGAACCCGGAACAAAAACAGCGAGCCGACGGATCTTCTCCCGTTTAAGGAGGGAAGCTTAAAGATGGCGGAAAAAACCGGCTGCCCGGTGATTCCGGTCGCTATGCTGGGCAATGACGGGATTTTTGAACAGCACATCCCCTTTATCCGCCCCCGGAAGGTATACCTGCGCTACGGAAAGCCGATTTACTTAAAAGAACTTTTGCCGGAGCAGAGAAAAAAGAGCGGAGCCTATACACGGGATGTGATCATTTCCATGATTAAGGAGATGGAAGAGGCCGTATAGTCTGCAGAAAAGCATTTAAGAACAGAATAAAAAGCATAATCAGGAACAGAATAAAGAAAAGACAAACAATGATTTGACTGGAAATGGAGATGGAGCATGGAAAAAGAACTGGATTTGCAAAAGATCCGCGAACAGCTTGACCAGGTGGACAGCCAGTTGGTGGAATTATTTGAACAGAGAATGAAGCTGTGCGGGGATGTGGCAGAGTATAAGCGGAAAAGCAAAAAACCTATCTTTGACCCGGAGAGAGAAAAACAAAAGCGGTTTGCCGTGAGGAGCCTGGCAAAGACCCCGTTTAACGAGATTGCCGTGGATGAGATGTTTGCGCAGCTGATGACGATCAGCCGCCGCTATCAGTACCAGCAGTTAGGAACCGCGAAAAGCCGGATAAGCGAAGGATTTCGCCTGGTGGAATGCCTTCCGACTGCCGGGGTGAAGGTGGTTTACCAGGGCGTGGAGGGGGCCTACAGCCATGAGGCGACCAGAAAATTTTTCGGCCAGCAGGTGAACGCCTATCATGTGCCCTCCTGGGAAGAAGCGATGGAAGATGTTGCTGCGGGAAAGGCGGCCTATGCGGTTCTGCCGATTGAGAATTCTTCAGCAGGGGCGATTATCGATAATTATGATTTATTATTAAAATATGATAACTACATCGTGGGAGAAACCGAAGTGGTGGTCAACCACGCCCTTCTGGGTCTTTTGCAGGCAAAGCTTTCGGATATCCGCACGGTTTATTCTCACCCGCAGGGCTTAATCCAGTGCCAGGAATTTTTAAGCACGCACAGGGAATGGAAGCAGGTGAGCGTGGAAAATACTGCTATGGCGGCAAAGCAGGTGGCGCAGGAAAACGATGTGACCCAGGCAGCCATTGCCAGCGAAACCGCAGGGGCGCTCTACGGTCTGACTGCCTTAGAACGGTCAATTAACCATAATCGGAACAATACAACCCGCTTTATTATCCTGGCGAAAGAACCCTTATACCGGCTGGATGCCAAAAAGGTCAGTGTCTGCTTTGAAGCGCCGCATGTCAGCGGCTCCCTCTACAATATGCTGGGCCATTTTATCTACAACCACGTCAACCTGGTGATGATTCAGTCCCGGCCGATTCTGGAGAGAAACTGGGAATACCGGTTTTTCGTGGATATCGAGGGAACACTGCAGGACGGGAAGGTGCAGAATGCCTTGCTGGGGATTGAGCACGAGGCGGTGAATCTGCGTATTCTGGGGAATTATTAAGACTGCAGAAGCGGCGAATCTGCGTATTTGGGAATTATTAAGTTAGCAGAATAAGCTTGCAGAAAAGGAAAATACATAACCATAAAAAATAGATTACATAGAAACGGGGCCAAACACGTGAAAACACAAGAATTAATTTTATACCGGGGGTTTCGCTATCAGCAGCTTTTTGAAGATATGGAGTCCCTGCTTACGGAGAGGGGGCCGGAGGATCGGCGCTTTTCCTGTATGAATCAGTTAATTGAACTGGCAGTGACCTATGGGTTTCGGGGGAATCTTTATCACTGCTTTCTGGCGTTCTGCCTGGCCAACCATGAGAATGCCTACAGTACTTCCTGTGAGATTTCCGGACCGGCAGGAGGTTCCCTGGATATTCTGGCCCGCCATGATTTCCAGATCTTTAAGGATCTTTTTGACTATGATATCCGGGTGCTTGATCGGGACTTGGACACGGGAATCTGGCATCTGACGGCTGATTACCGTGCGGCGAAGGAGAGCAGCCGGGTGTTTAATAAAAGGATTCGGGATCGGATTGTAAAACTGGCGGTTTCTTTAGAGCAGGCTAAAGATGTGGATGAATTCCAGCGGGAGGTTACGCAGTTTTACCATGAGTTTGGCGTGGGGAAGTTCGGGCTGAATAAGGCGTTTCGCATATTGGAAAAGGATGAACAGGCTTATATTGATCCCATTACCAGTATCGAGCACATCGATCTGGAGGATCTTATCGGCTATGAGCGCCAGAAGCAGAAGCTGGTGGAGAACACGGAAGCCTTTATCCGCGGCAGGGAGGCGAATAATGTCCTGCTCTACGGGGATGCCGGGACGGGGAAGTCCTCCAGCGTTAAGGCCATCCTTAACCGGTATTACGATCAGGGACTGCGGATTATCGAGGTGTACAAGCACCAGTTTAAGGCATTGTCCGATGTGCTTGAGCAGGTGAAGGACAGGAATTACAAGTTTATTATCTATATGGATGATTTATCCTTTGAGGAATCGGAACTGGAATATAAGTATTTAAAGGCGATTATCGAGGGCGGTCTGGGAAAGAAGCCGAAAAACGTCCTGATTTACGCCACATCCAACCGCCGTCATCTGATCCGGGAAAGCTTTCGGGATAAGCGGCAGCTCTCCGACGATGAAATCCATGCCAACGATACGGTGCAGGAGAAGCTTTCTTTGGTGGCGCGGTTTGGGGTAACGATTTATTTCGGCGCACCGGAGCCAAAGGAATTTAAGACCATTGTTAAGGCTCTGGCGAAAAAACGGGGGGTGAACCTTCCGGAAGAAGAACTTCTGCTTGCGGCAAATCAGTGGGAATTAAGCCATGGCGGTCTGTCAGGGAGGACGGCGGCACAGTTTATCACCCATCTTCTGATGCAGGAGGATTTAAATGAGCAGCAGCAATTAAACAGGGAGGAATAAGGAGAGTATGGCAATTCAAACATTTGCAGCGATTGATGTAGGCTCCTTTGAAGTGGAGCTGGGGATTTATGAAATTTCCAATAAAAACGGCATCCGTCCCATTGACCATGTGCGCCATGTGATTGCCCTGGGGAAGGATACCTTCAGCACGGGAAAGATCAGCTATGATCTGGTGGAGGAACTCTGCCAGGTGCTCAAGGATTTTTCGGTGATTATGAAAAGCTACCGGGTATCCGCCTATACCGCCTATGCGACCAGTGCCATGCGGGAAGCAAAAAACAACCCGATTATCCTGGAGCAGATACGGGTGCGCACCGGTCTGGAAATTAAGCTGATCAGCAACTCCGAACAGCGTTTCTTAAGCTATAAGGCCATTGCCTCCAAGGAAAGCGAATTTAACACGATTATCCAGAAGGGAACGGCGATTGTTGATGTGGGCTTTGGCAGTATGCAGTTATCACTGTTTGATAAAGATGCATTGATCACCACCCAGAACCTGCCGTTAGGGGCGCTGAAAATCCGCGATTTGATTTCACGGATTCCCACGAATGTCAAGATGCACCAGGAGATTATCCGGGAACTGGTGGACAATGAGCTTTTTGTATTCCGCAAGATGTATTTAAAGGATCGGGAAATTAAAAACTTAATCGGTATCGGCGACAACGCTCTTTCCCTCTATAAGCAGATGGTGACCGTGGATAAAAAGATGCCGGATCGGATGACGGCCGAGGATGTGAACCGTTTTTACGACGCGCTCTTCCATATGAGCCTTCAGCAGATGGAGGATTTATTCGGGGTCAATGAAACCTATGCGGAATTGATGATGCCCAGTGCCATTATCTATAAACGGATACTGGAAATCACGGGTGCCGAACAGTTCTGGCTTCCGGGAATCCGGCTCTGCGACGGGATGGCAGCGGAGTATGCGGACAACTCCCGCCAGGTGAAGTTTAAGCACAGCTTTGAAAACGATATTCTGGCAGCTTCCAAAAATATGGCCAAGCGCTATAAATGCCACACCGGGCACAACCAGATTCTGGAAATCTATGCCATGGATATCTTTGATACCATCCGCAGATACCACGGGATGAATTCCAGAGATCGGCTGCTTCTTCGGATTGCCGTCCTTCTCCACGCCTGCGGCAAGTTTATCAGTATCCGCGACGCGAACGAATGTGCCTATAATATTATTATGTCCACGGAAATCATCGGATTAAGCCATTTAGAGCGGGAAATTATCGCCAATGTGGTGCGCTACAATATCCGGGACTTTGACTATAACCAGATACAGCTGGAAACCGATATTGACCGCGAAGTTTCCGGAGGCTTAAAAAACAGCACGGCATCCTCCGGGGGCGATAAGGAAACCTTAAGCGTCAACGATATCCGCATAAAAATCGCCAAGCTGACGGCGATCCTTCGTCTGGCAAACTCTATGGATCGCAGCCACAAGCAGAAGCTTTCCGGCTGCAAGATGGCGGTGCGCGACGAACAGCTGGTGATTACTACCGATTATCCAGGGGAAATTCTCTTGGAGCAGATGTCATTCCAGCAAAAAGCCGATTTCTTTGAGGAAATCTTTGGAATCCGGCCGGTATTAAAGCATAAAAGGAGGGGTTAGTCATGGCGGAAAACAGTGTGAATTACAGAGAACCAGGAAATTATGTGAACCGGGAGTTAAGCTGGCTGGAATTTAACTACCGTGTATTAAGCGAGGCGAGGGATAAGACCCTTCCGCTTTTTGAACGGCTGAAATTCTTAAGCATTACCGCCTCGAACCTGGATGAGTTTTTTATGGTTCGCGTGGCCTCCTTAAAGGATATGGTTCATGCAAAATACGATAAGGAAGATATTGCCGGGCTGAAGCCACAGGAACAGTTAGAGAAAATCTCAGTGAAAACCCATGAACTGGTTGCCCAGCAGTATTCTGCCTATAACCGTTCTCTGGTGCCTGCTTTAAAGCAGCAGGGGCTTTGTGTGATTGAAAATCATGAAGACTTAAATAAAGAGCAGAAAAAGTATGCAGATAAGTATTTTGAGGAAAATGTCTATCCCGTACTCACCCCCATGGCCTTTGACTCCTCCCGTCCTTTCCCGCTGGTGCGGAATAAGACCTTAAATATTGCCGCCCTGTTAAAAAAGAAAAAGGGAGATGAGGAGCCGGAGTTTGCCATGGTACAGGTACCGTCGGTTCTTCCACGTTTTGTGGAACTTCCGGTTTCTGCCGGGAAAGACGGCCGGGAACTGCGAAACATCATCCTTCTTGAGCAGATTATCGAGAGGAATATGCAGACGTTGTTCTTAAACTATGATATCCTGGCAGCAGCGCCGTTTCGGATTATGCGCAATGCCGATCTGACCATCGAGGAAGAGGCGGAGGATCTCCTGCAGGAGATTCAAAAACAGCTGAAAAAGCGCCAGTGGGGCGAGGTTATCCGCCTGGAAGTGGAGGAAAAGATTGATAAGCATCTGTTAAAAATTCTGCGGAAGGAACTGTCGGTAAGTGCGGAAGATATCTTTGCCATCAACGGGCCGCTGGATTTAACCTTCTTAATGAAGGTCTACGGCAGTCTGACCGGTTTTGACAACTTAAAAGCCGAAAGATACACCCCGCAGCCCGTGCCGGCACTGATGAATGAGGATGATATTTTTACCAATATCCGAAAAGGGGATATCCTGCTCCACCATCCCTACCAGACCTTTGACCCGGTGGTTGAATTCGTCCGTGCGGCTTCTAAGGACCCGGAGGTGCTTGCCATTAAGCAGACCTTATACCGGGTGAGCGGGAATTCGCCCATTATCGCCGCCCTGGCTGCGGCTGCGGATAACGGCAAGCAGGTATCGGTGCTGGTTGAGTTAAAGGCGCGTTTTGACGAGGAAAATAATATCCTCTGGGCAAAGAAGTTAGAGCAGGCCGGATGCCATGTTATCTACGGTCTTTTAGGCTTAAAAACGCATTCCAAGATAACCCTGGTGGTTCGCCGGGAAGAGGACGGCATCCGCCGCTATGTCCATCTGGGAACCGGAAACTATAATGATTCCACGGCAAAACTTTATACGGACTGCGGCCTGATGACCTGCAATCCTTTAGTGGGCGAGGATGCCACGGCGGTCTTTAATATGCTGTCCGGCTATTCGGAGCCGTTGAGCTGGAACCGCCTGGCCGTTGCGCCGATCTGGCTGCGCAACCATTTTGTGCGCCTGATCCGCCGGGAAGCCGCCAATGCCAGGGAGGGAAGGAAGGCAAAAATTATCGCCAAAATGAATTCGCTGTGTGATAAGGAGATTATCGCCGAACTTTACGAGGCTTCCTGCGCCGGGGTAAAGATTGACCTGATTATCCGGGGAATCTGCTGTCTGAAGGCAGGGATACCCGGACTGAGTGAAAATATTGCGGTTCGCTCGATTGTGGGGAACTTCCTGGAGCACAGCCGGATCTTTTATTTTGAAAACGACGGCATGGCGCAGCTTTACATGGGAAGCGCCGACTGGATGCCGAGAAACTTAGATAAGCGGGTGGAGATTGTCTTTCCGGTGGAAGATGAGGTGCTGAAAGAAAAAGTTTTCCATATTCTGGAAGTCGAACTGGAGGATAATGTAAAAGCGCACATCCTCCAGCCCGACGGAAGCTATGAAAAGCCGGATAAGCGGGGGAAGATCCTTGTCAATTCCCAGGAGCAGTTCTGTCAGGAAGCCGTGCACATGGCAAAGGAAGTCAGGAAAAAGATCGACCCCGATCCCATGACCACCAGGGTTTTTATCCCGGTGGAGAGCGAGAATTAAATGGTTTAGAATCTGTCGAATAAAAAGGCTATCGAGCAGTTGCTGTTCACGTATCCAATAAACTCCTATAGATTTTTTTGCAGGCAGCATATAAGCTATAGGTAAATACAACGAAAGAATGTGAAGTCGGAACCTGTTCTGGCTCGTTTAAGAAAGAAAAGCGGCTGCGGTTTGCCGAAGAATCTGGCAAACCGCAGGAAAAAGCGAAAGAGAAGGAGGGGCAGCTATGCCGGAAACCCGGATTTTAGTAGTAGATGACGAAAAGGAAATCGCTGATTTAATTGAAATTTATCTGGTCAGTGACGGCTATAAGGTGTTAAAGGCAAATAATGCAGAAGAGGGGCTGGGGATTCTTGGAAAGGAAGAGGTTCATCTGGTGCTTTTGGATATTATGATGCCGGGGATGAACGGTCTGGAGATGTGCAAGAAGATCCGGGAAACCAACAATATTCCTATTATTATGCTCAGTGCAAAGTCTACGGATCTGGATAAGATCCTGGGCCTGGGAACGGGAGCCGACGACTATGTGACCAAGCCGTTTAACCCGCTGGAACTGACGGCCCGGGTAAAGTCGCAGCTTCGCCGCTACACCCAGCTCAATCCCAACAGCAATGTCCACGATGCCGGGAAGAATGAGATTTCCATTAAGGGGCTGACGATCAATAAAGATAATCATAAGGTGACCGTCGAGGGGGAAGAGATTAAGCTGACCCCCATTGAGTTTGATATTTTATATCTGCTGGCTTCCAACCCGGGAAGAGTGTTCAGCACGGATGAAATTTTTGAAAATGTGTGGAATGAAAAAGTTTATGAAGCCAATAATACCGTTATGGTACATATCCGCCGCCTGCGGGGGAAGATGAAAGAAGATACCCGGCAAAATAAGATTATAACCACAGTATGGGGAGTAGGGTACAAGATTGAAAAGTAAGGATGTAAGCAGAAGCTTTTATTGGCACATGGCAGTAAATATCGGCTACAGTGCACTGATTGCCTGTATGTCCGAAATCTTTCTTCTTACCAATCTTTCCATTATTTCCCGCTATTTTCGGGAAATGGGGAGGGAGAACCTCTTTACTGATGGGGGAGGACAGGGAGAACTTATCCGGGTGCTTATTTTTGTACTTTTGGGCATCGCGGTTTTTTCGGTGTCCTTCCTTTTTCTTCAGCGCAGGACAATGCGGTATATGGCAGAGATTTCCCAGGCCATGCAGAATATCTCCGAGGGGGATTTAAACACGGCGGTGGAAATTATCGGCGACGACGAGTTCTCGCAGATGGCGGAAAGCCTGAATAAGCTGGCGGAAAATATCCGTGAACTTATGGATAAGGAGAGGGAAGCAGAGCGGTCAAAAAACGAACTGATTACCAATATTGCCCATGATCTGAGAACGCCCCTGACGTCCATTATCGGCTATCTGGAACTTCTTTCCAACAGCCGGCAGACGGTAACGGAGCCGGAGATACAGAAGAAGTACATAGACATTGCCTATACAAAGGCAAAGCGTCTGGAAAAACTTATTGAAGACCTTTTTGGCTTTACCAAAATGACCTACGGAAAGGTTTCCATGAAGGTGGGGCAGGTGGATATTATAAAACTTTTAAGCCAGCTTCTGGAAGAGTTTTACCCAAGCTTTGCCGATAACAACCTAACCTATGAGCTGACCTCCGATGTCCCTGCACAGATGATCTGTGCCGATGCCAATCTGCTGGCGCGTCTGTTTGACAACCTGATTAACAATGCGATTAAATACGGGGCAGAGGGAAAGCGTATTCAGGTCAATGTCTGCGGCGGGGAAGAACTGGCGACCATCTCCATTACCAATTACGGGCGGGTCATTCCGCCGGAGGAACTTCCCATGATTTTTAATAAGTTTTACCGGGTGGAGCATTCGCGTTCCACCAGCACGGGAGGAACCGGCTTAGGACTTGCCATTGCCAAGAATGTCGTGGACATGCACGGGGGAAGTATCCAGGTGACCAGTGACTTAAACGGAACCGTGTTTACGGTAAAGCTAAAGGTGCATTTTGATGTAAATAAGGAAAATTTTGGAGAGATTGGCTGATGGAAAGAAGAAGGATGAAAAACCGGTTAGGAAAGGGGCTGGCAAGGGCGAGGAGAATCGCTCTTGCCTTTCTTTGCTGTGCCGGAGTAATCTTTGGAAACGGTCTGCGGGTTTACGCCCAGGATGCCCAGGAGGTGAATACCGCCTACGGCTATAAAAACGCCCCGGTCGCCATGGAGGCCAGTTACGGCTATGACAATATGGCAAAAGGCGGGCGCTATCTTCCGGTGTACATTACCCTGACCAATCAGTTAGATAAGGTGTTTAACGGAACCGTGTCCGTGCGCTCGATGGAAGCCGACGATAACATTTACGAATATGCTTATCCGGTGTCCTTAGAGAGCCGCCAGACCCGGCAGGTGAACCTAAATATTCCCCTGGGTCTGCGCTCCGATCAGCTTTATGTCCAACTCTACGACCAGGAAGAAACATTGATTGTGAAAAAGCGTCTGAAAATCAATATCCGCCGGGATACGCCGGAACTGCTGATTGGAACTCTGAGTGATTCCCAGGATAAATTAGAGTATTTGAACGGCGTAGGCATCCATTACAGCACCCTGCTGACAAGAACCTGTGCCATGGTTGCGGGGAGCATCTCCGAGCAGGCGGCAGGTCTTGATCAGCTGGACGTGCTGTTAATTACCAACTATGATATCCGCCGGCTTTCCATCTCTCAGATTGAAACGATTAAGGAGTGGGTGAGCCGGGGCGGGATTCTTCTTTTAGGAACCGGAGCCGGAGGACAGGAAGCCATAGAAACCTTTCTGGAAAATAATATCGAGGGGGAGCTTCCGGACCCGCAGGAGCAAATCGTCGATATGGGGCAGGAATTTGCCATCTACGGGCCGGAGGACGTGCAGCTTTCCCTGACAACAACGCAGGTAAAGATCAGTGACGGGATGGAGGTTTTGACCAGCCAGGGCCTTCCTGTTCTTACCGCGGTAAACCGGGAAAAGGGCATGATTGCCGCCTCGATCTATGATTTTTCGGATATCAGCAGTTTCTGTCAGGAACATCCCTATGTGGATAAGCTGTTTACCAGCCTTTTGGGAGAAGACCGGATTGGAGAACTTGCCGATTACCTCTTTGATAATGGCTACAACACTTACTGGGAGGTTCAGGGGGTTATCAACTCAGGAACGATCGATAAGCTTCCGCAGATTTCCCTGTATGCTATAGCCATTTTCAGCTACATTCTTCTGGCGGGGCCGGGGCTGTACTTTTTCTTAAAGCAAAGGGGTCTGCGCCGCCGTTATCCCCATTTTGTCACGGCGCTTTCCCTGTTTGCAAGCAGCCTGATTTATCTGATGAGCAGCAAAACCAGATTTGAGGACAGCTTTTTCCACTATGCCTCCATCCAGGACTATGCCGAAGATACGATTGTAGAGTCCACCTACATCAATATGCAGACGCCCTATAACCGTTCATTTTCCGTCTGGCTTGACCCGTCCTATGATATCCGTCCCATTACCAGGATGCAGGGGAACGACCGTGAGGAGTTTTCCCGTTTTACCGGAGAGGAAGCGCCGGATATCCGTATCGATTATAAAGAAGAGGGAACCCGTCTGATGGTCAGGGATGCAGGGGCATTTTCCCCGAACTATTTTCATCTGGAAAAGCGTTCTCAAAATGAAGAAGATCAGGGACTGAGCGGCAAGGTTTACAGTTTTGACGGCAGGCTCTCCGGGGAAGTGACGAATAACCTGGACGTTTCCCTAGAAAAGGCCGCCGTTCTGTGTTCCGGTGCCATGGTGCTTATCGATGAGATAAAAGCAGGGGAAACGGTTAGCCTTCAGGATTTGCCGGTGCTGTATTATCCCAAAGCAAGATCCTTTATTACGGCAGACCGGATAAGCGGAGGTTACCGTTTTGCCCAGGCAGAGGTAGATTCGCCGGAATATATGACCGCAGTCAACCGATCGAACAGCTTAAGATTTTATCTGGACAATCTTTTGACAGGTTATCAGTACGGTGCGAGGCTGATGGGCTTTGTTTCCCGGGAAGAAAAGAACGGGATTTTTCAGGGACAGGATATCGATGTCCAGGGCTATTCCCTGTACACGGCTTCCTTAGAAACCGAGTGCAGAGAGGGGAACAAGGTTTATCATACCTCTTTAGAGCGTCAGCCCAAGGTGGTCAATGGTTCCTACAGTGCAGAAAAAAATACGATGGACGGGATGTCGCCCCTTACCCTGGAGTATGATTTGGGAAGGGGAATCCGGGTGGAAAAAGTGCGCTTTATCTCCGTGTCTGAAGAATTTCTGGAAAATCCCAAGTACGGGGTCTTTCCTCTGTTTAACGGAGAACTTTATTTTTACAATTACCATACGGGAAACTATGACCAGATGGAGCAGGGGCAGGAAGAGTTTGCTGACTGGCAGCTTGAACCTTATCTCTCCGAAGACAATAAGCTGACGGTAAAATACGCTTACGATAAAGAATACCTTCCGGATATCGAACTCCCGGTGATTGCGGTCGTGGGTACTGAGGGAAAGAGGTGATCAGGGGCAATGCTGCGGATAGAAAATGTAAAGAAATCCTACGGGAAATACCGGGCACTGGACGGTTTGAATATGGAAATTAAGCCGGGGGCACTGTACGGCTTTGTAGGCCCCAACGGGGCAGGAAAAACAACAACGATTAAGATTCTGGCAGGGCTCTTAGCGCCGGATGAGGGAAGAATCAGCATTGACGGCATGGATATGTCCACGGCGGGGCAGGATTTAAAAGGAAAGATTGGCTATGTGCCGGATCATTTCGGTGTGTATGATAATTTGACGGTCTGGGAATATATGGAATTTTTTGCCGCCTGCTACGGGATAGAAGGGCTAACCGGAAGAAAGCGGTGTGAGTTCCTTCTGGATCAGGTGGGCCTGGAACGAAGACGGGATTTTTATGTTGACGGTCTGTCCCGCGGAATGAAGCAGCGCCTCTGCCTTGCCCGCGCCCTGGTTCATGAACCGAAACTGCTGATATTAGACGAGCCGTCGTCCGGGCTTGACCCGAAAACCCGAAAGGAATTTATGGAGATGATTATGGAAATCAATGAGCAGGGAACGACGATTTTCATCAGCTCCCATGTTCTCTCCGAACTCTCCCAGGTCTGTACGGATATCGGGATTATCGAGCAGGGCCGCATCGTTTTAGGGGGAAGCATGAAGGAAATCCTAGAGCGGGTGGATCAGTCCAACCCTCTGCTGATAACGGTTTACCGCAACGCCGAGCGTGCCATGGGCATACTGCGCAGTCACAGCTGTGTCCGGACGATTTCCATAAAAGATAACTGTTTTGCCGTGGGCTTTACCGGAGATGCCCAGGACGAAGCCCTTCTGCTTCAGCAGCTTGTCGATGCAGAAGTCTTAGTCAACGGGTTTACACGCCAGCAGGGAAACCTAGAATCCCTGTTTATGCAGATTACCGACCATAAGGAGCAGCCCGTGCTGCACTATGAAGGGAGGCCGGGAACATGAGTGAAATTGCTGAAAAGACGGAAATGAGCAGGAAAACGGAAAGAACCGAGAAGACGGAAAAAAGGAAGCGTTTTACGGGGATGAAAAAGAACCCCATTTACCGCAGGGAGATGACCGTCAGCAGCAGGAGTATCCGCTATCCGGTGATGATTATGCTGTTTAACAGTATCCTTGCCCTGGTTGCTTTTCTGGATATGTATTCTGCGCTTTCCCAGGTTCGGCTGACGGCGGAAATCCAGTATTCCCGTTTTTTGGAACTTTATGTTTTTGTGGCTTCCATCGAATTCATTCTCCTCCTTGGGCTGAT
>VSOC01000062.1:0-2193 GCA_009774615.1 Lachnospiraceae bacterium | reverse complement strand
GGTTGCGATAATAACTGCGGGAATAATTCGGGCTGTGACTGCAACTGCAACAGCCGCCCTGGTTGTGACTGCGACTGTAACTGCAACAGCCGTCCTGGGTGTGACTGCGACTGCAACTGCAATAATCGTCCTGGCTGCGATTGCGGAAGCCGTCCGGGCTGCGATTGTGGCAATCGTCCTGGCTGCGACTGCAACAACCGTCCTGGCTGTGGGTGCGGAAGCCGTCCCGGTTGTGATTGCGGAAATCGTCCGGGCTGCGGGAATAATTCCGGCGTGTGCGGCGGCATAATCGGGTGCTGCGTTCCCTGCCGTCCGGTAAATGTATGCGGCTGTGAAGAAAATAATCAGTGCTCCTGCTGCGAAGTAGATTCCTGCTGCGATTAAGGGGGAAAATGATTATTCATTCGGATAAAAATAAATAAGTGAAAAAAGGCTGTCACTTCCGGGGAAGGGGTTCTCTGGGGTGGCAGCTTTTTTTAATATATAAACAGAATCAGCTTTGTGGTAGTTTTATTCAACTATGCGAATAAATTCAACTCATAATCTCCTGAACTGCCAAAAAGTAAATGAATTTTCTTATAATTACCCGATTCCAGGCTCTCAAGAAAACGATTGATTGATTTTTGGTATTTTACATACATACTGTCTTCTTTTGTAAAGCGGGTATAGTCCGATGGAACAAAAAAATTATCCCAGTCATGTTTTGCAGAATAGTCACGGTTTTCTTCCTTTTCAAAAAATAGTTCTTCAAACTTTGCCCATGACTCCTGGGTGAAAATATCCGGAATATTTTCTGCCTGATGATATTGCCTGCCATACCCGTAAAATTTTGCTTCAGCGATTGACCGTGCCTGTTTTGCACCTTGAGTAAAGGCATCCAGAATATTTCCGGATTGACGGTATTGCATCATGGTGTAAGTATAAACTTCATTAATTTCTTCTCGGTTGACACTGGTTTTAAATGGGGTAAAAAACTGCTTTGCCTTTTCCTTAAGCATTTGTTCCAAGGTATCTATATAGTTGTCCTTATAGCTTTGAAATGTGTTTTGTAAAAGATTTTGCATATTATTGCTTAATCCGGCATGTTTTGACAGATAATCTGTTTTCATTCCCTGCACGGCCAGATCTAATCCTATGCGCTGTTCATTATCTGACCAAAATGTCCCTCCCTGGTTATCCAACTGCTCTTGGCATTCCGCTGAATATATTCCTGCGATTTCCAGATCCTGAAGCGTATAAGCCATTTCCTCTGTCTTCGTGGAGGATGTCTGTGTGGACACACGGTCATAGGCGTTCATATCTTCCCGAAGCCGTGCCGCCATGTAGCCGTCATCCTGCTGCATCCATCTTACGGTTGTATTACGGAGAGCTGCATAGGATTCACTTTGCTGTAAATGTTCTTCATATTGAGAAATCCGCTGATCAATACCTTTGGATAAACTTTCTGCCATTTCTGTTTTGGCTTCAGAATAACCACATTCTTCATAAAAATTTCCAACCGATCCGCAATAAGAATCAATCATTGTTTTTTTTGTGTGATCTAAAATTTCATTCAGCTTAGATAATTGCTGTTCCTTTTCCTCACCGGAATAATTTCTTTCAATGCGATCTTTTAAGACCGCACAGCGGGATGCAATATAGTCAATTCTTGTATTTAAGTATCCTGCATTACGGAAGTTTATATCCATATCCTGAAAATCATATTTTACTCCCCACCAGTCAATTTCATCTCCAATGCCTTCCTGCTCCAGTTTTCGCTGAAAAGATTCCAATTCTTCTGACGGAATTGTTTTCGTAAGTATGTAAGGTGCAAGGTGACGTATATCAGCATTGACTACTAATTGATCATCGACAATCTTTAGAGCCTCACGGTACGGCTTCATGTACTGATTCCACAATGCTTCATCTTCGGTATAATGAGATTTTACCACAATTTTATCCGTTTCTTTTCGGATAACGGCTGACGGATTTGCTTCATATACCATTTTTGATGTTTCCACTGCATTTTTTAATCCTTGCCAAAATGTATGTGGAAAATCCCCTGAAACTCTTCCAATATTCATTGTAATACCCCCATTCTTGAAAATATTTATTGAAGAAACTTTATTTATAAATTATAACAATGTGAGTGCCTTTTTGGCAACCCACATTGTTACATAAAAATTAATTTATTGATATTGTACTACATTAGTC
>VSOC01000061.1 GCA_009774615.1 Lachnospiraceae bacterium | reverse complement strand
TCATTTGTCATTGTTTTTGTATAATTAATTCTCGCAATATCCAAATTTGTATGATCATATAATTTTACAATTTCTTTGCTGATATCAATGATTTTTCCATCTTCATCATTATTTTTAGGAATATAGCCCTCTTTAATCGTCTGAATATTTTGTGCCAGAATATCCAAGCTTCCTATACTGGAATCCCCGTCAATCAAAGTTAATGTGGAAAAAATATCTGAATAATAATGGCGAAATTTTTCTTCATTATTATTATAATATATGGATTCAAGTCGTATGAAAAAGGCAACTCTGTCTTTTGATTCTTTTAATATATCCTGTGACTTAGATAATTCTATTAGAATCTCATTCAATGAATCCCTTTTTTCTTGTTCATTTAATATCCTCATGAATTATCCCTTACTTTTAATTAATTCTTGCGGGATAACCTGATGATCTCCCGCCCCATCTCTATAAATTAAATCCCATGCCTTTCCAGAACTATGTGTATCACTTACCATATCCCATGGATTTAATATTCTCTTTTTTTCAATAATAGGATTAATCATTCTTATATCATCTAATTCTATCCTAACCATATATCGCATTCTAATCGGCAGTGCACCAAATCCACAATACTGCCTATATACCTCTGGAACAACAGGGCCAAACTGCCAGGCTTCTATTTCTTCTGGAAAAGCAATTTCTCCTTGCTGTAAAAATTCTCTTTGAATATAATAAAGAATTTTTTGTAATTGCAAATTAGATATTGGACAGTTATCTTTTGTACATTTATCAATAATATACTTTGCTATCTCTAATGCCAAATACATCCTTCTCCTCCTCTCAATTTACAAACTTGTTTCTTAATCACTTGCTATCTATTCATAGTATATTACAGAACATATGTTCTGTCAACATTATTTCATCTTTTTTCTATTATAACAAATTCATATCAATTAACAACCTGCTCTTAAAAGATTTCACAAAAAATTTGTTACTGTTCACACACAAAAACAGGCAAAAATCTATTTTTCAAATCATTAAAACATAAAACCGGAAATCCACACATAATGATGCAGATTTCCGGCATTTTACTTGTTCTATGGTCAATGCTTCATTGCCTAATCCCTGACTTCTAGCAAATCCTCGTCCCTTCCGGCACAATATCATCCACAAACACAACCTGGCACCCACAGGCATTGTTCGTTGCCGCAAGAAGCATTCCGTCGCTGGTCACGCCGCTGAATCTCGCCGGCTGGAGATTTGCCACCACGATAATCTTCTTCCCCACCAGTTCTTCCGGCTGATAATACTTCTTAATACTGGAAACAATCACTCTCTCCTTCAGCCCGTCAAACAGGGTAAGTTTATAGCAGCTGTGCGACTTCCTGATCTCCGTGCACTTTAACACCTTGCACACCCGCAGATCAATCTTCTTAAACGCATCCAGCACAATTTCCTCTTCCACCGGTAAAACCTCATCCGGCTCGCCGTAAACCACAGCATTTTCCGCCGCGGCTCCTTCTTCTGCTTTCTCCTCTTTTTCAGGATGCATCGCCTTCTCTTCCTCTTCGGTCATCGGCGCGGAAAAATCCAGCAGGGACAAAAACTGTTCTTTTTCTATCGCATACAGGAAGAGATACAATCTCGGCCCCTTCTCCTTATTCAAAAGCAGCCGGTAAACATTCTTAAAAAATTTCCCCTGCAATGCCTTGATATTCTCCGCATCCTTCCCGTAGATTTCCTTGGGAATATCATAAAGCTTTGTATTCAGTTCATCCAGCGTATAGTCATTTCCCGAAAGATAGGCAAAGAGCGCAGCCACTGCCGCCTTCTCCTGCTCGTCCAGTTCATTGTACACCGCCCAGTTCCTTACCGGACACAGCTTATTTACATTCTCCGGCGAACAGTTCTCCAGCCAGTACTTTGCAAGACCCAATCTCTCCTTAAATTCCTCATACTTATAGGGTGTGCCAATCTTTTCAAATACCGTTTCCAGCATCGGAACATTAAAATCAACAATTGACCCAAGCTGCACCAGATGCGACATCGGCACCATCTCAATCTTCTTATCAAACATCAGGCAGCTGTTCATAATATCCCGCACATGATCATCCGCCGTCCCCTCAAGAAAGCTCTTATACTGCTTGTCAAACTCAAAATACTGCCGCAAAATCCCGTCGTCAAAGCAAAAATCAAACGCCTTCGTCGGATCGGACTTTGCATACAGCCACAAAATCACTTCCGGCTGATAAATATTTAACAGAGTCGCCGGCGTAAGATTCAGCCCCGTAGAGCCCGACATCTTCCCTGTCGATCCCTTAATCCCGATAAACTCATAGCCCTGGAACACCGGCGCCTCATAGTTAAAGATCTTCTTTGCAATCACCTTGCTCGTTTCATAACTTCCCCCCGGGCTTGCATGATCCTTCCCGCCCGGCTCAAAGTCAACCTGCTCATACTTCCAGCGCATGGGCCAGTCAACCTTCCAGGACAGCTTGCAGTTAAAGTCCTTTGTAAAATCATGGGTTCCGTGATGCCCGCACGTACAGACATACTCGGCCCTCGTGCAGTCCTCGGAAAGCGAAGTAATCTTTGTCGTATCCCGATGACACTCCGGACAGTAAATACTCACCGGATAATACGCCTCCCGCTCCCCTTCCTGCGCGTCCTGGGTGCGGAAGCTGTCTAAAATAGCAAAGATCTCCCCCCTCTTTTGCAGGGCTTCAATCACATAATCCTTATACTTCCCGCTCTTATTCATCTGCCCCTGATAGCGGTAATCCATCTTAATCCCAAACCGTTCAATGGAAGCTTCAAATTCCTTCTCAAAATACTCCGCATACGTCTTTTCTTCTGTGCCAAAGGGATTCGGCGCGTCAATATAAGAAGCCCCGATATACTTCTCCATATCGTCATTCACCTTCGCCACATTCACCGGAATCTTGCGGATACGGTCATACTCATCCCAGGAGAACAAAAGCCTTGCCTTCTTCCCCTTCCGCTCCAGTGCCTTCACCACAAACAAGCTCGTGGCAATATCCCGGAAATTTCCGATATGAATCGACCCCGACGGACTGATGCCCGCAGCGCACACATACTCTTCCTTATCTGGATTCCTGCGGATAATCGTATCCGCAATCTTATCTGACCAATGCATCCTTCTACACTTCTCCTTCCTCTATCTTCCTGCTGTTCACCTGCGTTCATCCAATGCTTTCCATCCGCCATTTTACGCAAAAACCGGCACATACCCGTAGGCAAAGCGCACAGGATTAATCACTCACCCGCTGAATATCCAGCACCTTATACTGAATCATTCCCATCTGCGTTTCCACATCCACAACATCACCCACGCGCCGTCCCAAAAGCGCATGACCTACCGGAGATTCATTGGAAATCCGTCCCTGAAGGCTGTTCGCCTCCGTAGACCCGACAATCTTAAACTCCATCTCCTCCGCAAACTCCAGATCATAGACCTTAACTCGGCAGCCAATGCTGATTTTATCTAAATCAACTTCGTCCTCGACAACTACTTCCGCATTCTTTAACAGCTTCTCCAGTTCCTCGATCCGAAGTTCAATATCCCTCTGTTCATCCTTCGCCGCATCATACTCTGCATTCTCCGACAAATCGCCCTGTTCCCTGGCTTCCTTAATCTTCTGCGCAACCTCTTTCCTCTTAAACACCTTCAGATTATGAAGTTCATCCTCATACTGCTTTAATCCAGCATACGTCAAAATGTTTTTCTTCTCTGCCATATTCTGCACCTTCCTTACCTTCAATACTCGTTCGGCTGCTGTCTTTCCAACGCTCTGCGCACAGCCCTCCTGCCTGTTATATCACTGTTCACGCATACACAGCATCCCTGTTATTTCACCGTATTATAGCCTATAACACCCACGATTGTCAACCGACAAAATAACGTTCCATAAGCCCCGCCATCTCCTCCAACGTTTCCACCAAATTAATCTCATTCCTGAGTGCCGCCGAATGGGGAAGTCCCGCCGTATACCAGGCCATGTGCTTGCGCATCTCCCGCATCGCCGTAAACTCCCCCTTATCCTCCGAAAGCAGCCGCCCATGCCGTAAAATCATCTCCTTAATCTCCAAAACCGAAGGCCCCGGCAAGACTTCCCCCGTTTCCAGATAATGAAGAATCTGCGAAAAAATCCAGGGATTTCCCTTCGCCCCCCGCCCAATCATCACCCCGTCACACCCGGTCAAATCAAGCATCGCCTTCGCTTCCTTCGCCCCGGTCACATCCCCGTTCCCAATCACCGGAATCTTCACCGCCTCTTTCACCTGCCGGATAATCTCCCAGTCTGCCTTCCCCGAATAAAACTGCTCCCGCGTCCGCCCGTGCACCGCCACCGCCGCCACCCCGCAGCCCTCGGCAATCTTAGCAATCTCCACCGCATTCACCGACGCATCATTAAACCCCTTGCGAATCTTCACCGTCACCGGCTTCTTACTCCTCTTCACCATCGCCGTCAGGATCGCTTCCACCTTCTTCGGCTCTTTAAGAAGCGCCGACCCTTCCCCGTTATTCACAATCTTCGGCACCGGACACCCCATATTTACATCAATCAAATCACAATTCCCCTCCGAAACCACCTGAGCAATCTCCCCCATAATCCCGGCATCCGACCCAAAAAGCTGCACCGCCGCCGGCCTCTCCTCATCCCTTATGCGCAAAAGCTCCTGTGTATTCCTGTTCTTATAAAGAATCGCCTTCGCGCTCACCATCTCCGTCACCACCAGCCCGCACCCCTGCTCCTTACAAAGCTTCCGGTACGACAAATCCGTAACCCCCGCCATCGGTGCCAGCACCAGCCCATTCTCCAAAACCACCCCGCCAATCTCCAGTTTCATTCGTCCATCCCCATCTTATCCAAATTCATTCTCTCCACTTCCCCCACATCTATCCCCATAAAAAACACCCGATAAAACATCTCCAGTGCCTCCAAAAGTTCCCTCTTCTCCCTCTGATACTCCCGGATCTTAAGTTCGCTCCCAATCTCATCAAACAGATAATCCTGCTCATCCACCTGCACCTTAAACTCCAAAACCCCCTCCGGCGAAAACTCCAGCGTAAGCACCCCGCCCACATCTTCCGTAAACAAAACACACATCACCTGCAATTCCTGCTGAATACCCTCCGGCAGCTTTGCAAAATCTCTATTAAAATAATACTTCTGCTCATACGAATTCGCCCCGCAGAGCACAACCGTTTCTCTCTCCATATCCGTTCCTCCTTCTGTCAAAATCTAACCCCATCAAACCACCCTCCCGCCCGCTCATCAACCAGCGAAAGCAAAGCCATGTTCCGTGAGGAATCCCCTATCAAACGTCGGCGCTTAACGAGGTCCCTCACGAGTTTAGCGTCCGCTACGTTTTATGCGGAGCGAGAGCGTGGTGACGACGGAACACGGCTTTGCTGTAGCGGAAAAGCATATCTTCCGCCTCAAACCCCTTCCTCCATCCACACGAAAAAGCGCCGCACCATCACGACGCCTTTTCTAACTTTCACTTTAAGTCTGCATCTATACCATTACATCTATCTGCATTATCTCACCAGCATCTTCTCAATCTCATACTGATCCTCAGGAATATCCTTCTTCATACTCAATGCTTCCTGAATATCCAAATCCATATATTCCCCGCGCCGGTAAGCAATTACCCGGTTACTCTTTCCTGCCGCCAGAAGCAATGCCGCCTTCGCACCCATAATCGACGCATAAACTCTGTCCTTACAGGTAGGCGTACCGCCCCTCTGCATGTGCCCGAGAATCGTCGCCCGGGTTTCAATCCCTGTAGCTGCCTCAATTCTTCTTGCCATCGAAGCCGAATGTCCGATACCTTCAGCATTAATAATAATATTGTGCTTCTTCCCCCTCTTCCGGTTATCAATAATCCGGTTAATCAGCGCCTGCTCATCACCGTCATATCTCTCCGGCAGAAGGACATCCTCTGCACCGTTGGCAAAACCGCACCAAAGGGCAATATAACCGGCTTTCCGTCCCATTACCTCGATAATCGAACAACGCTCATGAGAAGTAGAAGTATCACGCACCTTGTCAATAGCAACCATCGCCGTATTTACAGAAGTATCAAATCCAATCGTATAATCAGAACATGCCACATCTAAATCAATCGTTCCCGGAACACCGATGGTATTAATCCCTAATGCCGCCAGCTTTCCCGCACCGCGGAAAGATCCGTCGCCGCCGATAACCACAATTCCGTCGATCCCGTGCTTACGGCAGATTTCTGCTCCCTGAGCCTGCCCTTCCGGAGTCATAAACTCCATACATCTGGCAGTATAAAGTATCGTACCTCCCCGATGGATAATATCTGACACACTGGTACTTCCCATATCCACGATTTCTTCCTGAAGAAGCCCTGCATAGCCGCGCATAATGCCCTTTACCTTCAGTCCCTCATGAATCGCTGTACGTACAACTGCACGAATCGCCGCATTCATACCCGGAGCATCACCGCCGCTGGTTAATACACCAATCGTTTTGACTGCCTTTGCCATTGCTATTCCCTCCTGCTGTGAAAATCTATTCTTCCAAAACTTCTGTCTTGTTCGAAAACCCGTACACAACTATATTAAATCATTTTGCCCTTCATTTCAATACTTTTTTCTACTATCCTGACATTTTTTTCACCAAGTTTTTTCGTCAAAATCTCTAATAAATCCTGATCCGCCTTTACCTGCCAGTTTGTCGGAAGAATCTTCTTTGCCTTTTCCTTTTTCAGATAGATAATAACCCTGTCCCTTCCTTCTCTTTCCCTCAGAAGCGCCAGAACCTCCTTTTCTCTTCCCTGGTATGCTGCATAGTCTTCAAACTGCAGCCACAGTTCCCGGGGAACCTCTTTAAAGGAAACCGCCCGCTCACAGATCAGTTTTCCCACCGGAGCATCCTCGAGAGCAACCCGCCCCTGGATGAACAGCTTTTCTTCTTCCACAAAAAGTTCCCGCTTTTTCTCATAAATATTGGGAAATACCAGAACCTCCACAGAGCCCATCATATCTTCCAGCGTAATAAACGCCATCATATGCCCGGTTCTCGTTGTTTTTACGGTTTTTCCCGTTACCATCCCGCCAATGGTCACAACCGAACTGTCCACAACCCTGGCCCGATCGGTTTCCTCATCCACGATAAAATCCGCCGTCGTCGCCGTAATATTCTTCTGCCAAAGTTCCCGGTAAGCGTCCATGGGATGACCGCTGACATAAATCCCCATGGTTTCCTTCTCAAAAGCAAGAAGTTCATCCTTGGAAAACTCCGGCACATCGGGAAGGGTGAGGCGGAAATCGTCCTTCACCTCTTCCTCCACAAAATCAAACAGGCTCATCTGCCCGGCCATCGAGGTTTTCTTCTCCTTGCTCTTCTGCTCTAAAAGCTGCGGGGCAACAATCAGCTTCTGATGACGGTTCCCCGGCAGCGAATCCATAGCCCCGGCCTTAATAAAGTTTTCCAGAGTTTTTTTGTTGGCCTCCTTATTGCTCATCCGGTCAATAAAATCTTCCATAGAGGAAAATGCCCCGTTTGCCCTGCGCTCGGCAACAATCTGATCCACCACGTTCTTTCCCACACTCTTAATTGCGGACAGCCCATAGCGGATGGCCCCGTTCGACACAGAAAAGCCGCTCTCTCCCTCGTTTAGGTCCGGCGGAAGGATGGAAATTCCCATCTGGCGGCAGGTGAGGATGTACTCTGCCGCCTTATTGCCATTGTCCATCACTGAAGTCATCAGCGCTGCCATAAACTCCAGGGGATAATAGTACTTTAAGTACGCCGTCTGGTAGGCAACCACGGCATAGCAGGCAGCATGGGATTTATTAAAAGCATACTTGGCAAAATCGGTCATTTCATCGTAAATTAAATTCGCCGTTTTTTCCGGAATTCCCTTGGCAATACAGCCCTCCACATCCTCCGCCAGATTGCCGTAAATAAAGTTTTCGCGCTCCTTCTGCATCACCGCAGCCTTTTTCTTTGACATGGCACGGCGTACCAGATCACTCCTGCCCATCGTATACCCGGCCAGGTCACGGACAATCTGCATAACCTGTTCCTGGTAAACAATGCATCCGTAAGTAGGGCTTAAAATCGGCTCAAGCTGCGGGCACTCGTAGGTGATGGACGAGCGGTCATTTTTTCCCTTCAGATACCGCGGGATAAAATCCATGGGCCCGGGCCGGTACAGGGAAATCCCGGCAATAATATCCTCCAGGTTTTCGGGCTTTAACTCCTTCATAAAGCTTTTCATCCCGCTGCTTTCTAACTGAAACACACCCTCGGTTTTCCCGGTCCCCATGGAATCGAGCACCTGTTTATCGTCGTAATTGATATGATCCATGTCCAGATGTATCCCATGATTTTTTTCAATCTGCGCCACGGCATTGCTGATTACGGTTAATGTGCGAAGGCCCAAAAAATCCATCTTTAAAAGCCCCAGTTCCTCTAAGGTTGTCATGGTAAACTGGGTGGTAATGGTTCCGTCCGCGGCCCGGCTTAAGGGGACATATTCATCCACGGAAGTTCTGCTGATCACCACCCCGGCGGCGTGCATGGAGGTGTGGCGCGGAAGCCCTTCCAGGCGCTTGGACATATCGATTAAGTACTTTACCTGGTCATCCGTCTGGTAGGCACTGCGCAGATCAGGACTCTCTTTTAAAGCGCGGTCAAGCGTCATTCCCAGGTCATTCGGAACCATCTTGGCAATGGAATCACACTGGGCATAGGGCAGATCCAAAACCCTCCCCACATCCCGGATAACCCCCTTGGCCGCTAACGTACCGAAGGTAACGATCTGAACCACCTGGTCTTTTCCGTACTTTTCCACCACATAGTCGATAACCTCCTGCCTTCGCTCAAAGCAGAAATCAATATCGATATCCGGCATGGACACCCGCTCCGGGTTTAAAAACCGCTCAAACAGGAGGTTGTAGCGGATGGGATCAATATTGGTGATTTCCAGACAATAAGAAACAATGCTTCCCGCTGCCGACCCTCTCCCTGGTCCCACAGGAATCCCCTGCTGCCGGGCAAAGCGGATAAAATCCCAGACAATTAAAAAATAATCCACATAGCCCATCCCGTGAATAACATCCAGCTCATAGGAAAGCCGCTTTGCCAGTGTGCCGTCATCGTCCGGGTAGCGCCGTGCCATCCCCTCCCGGCAGAGCTTCTGCAGATACGACCAGGAAGTTTCCCCCTGGGGCACATCAAACTTGGGAAGCTTCGTCACGCCAAACTCAATCTCCACCTGGCAGCGCTCTGCAATTTTAACGGTATTGTCCAGCGCTTCCTGGGCATAGGGAAAAAGCTTACGCATTTCTTCCTCGGATTTAACATAAAACTGCCCGCCCTCGTAGCGCATCCGGTTTTCATCGGCAACCTTCTTGCCGGTCTGGATGCACAGAAGAATATCGTGGGGCTGGGCATCCTCGGCAAAGGTGTAATGGGAGTCGTTCGTTGCCACCAGATCAATCCCCAGTTCACGGCTCAGCCGCAGAAGCCCCTGGTTGACGGTTTTCTGTGTTGTAATCCCATGATCCTGCAGTTCAAGGAAAAAATTTCCTTTTCCAAAAATTTCCTCGTAATGCCGGGCTGTCTTTTTCGCTTCCTCGTACATCCCCCGCTCCAGATAGCGCGGAATCTCGCCAGCAAGACAGGCGCTCAGGGCAATAATTCCCTCGTGGTAGGCAGTAAGCACTTCTTCATCCACCCTCGGCTTATAGTAAAACCCGTCCACAAAGCCCTTGGAAACAATTTTCATTAAATTCTGATAGCCCAGGTTATTTTCAGCCAGAAGGACGAGATGGTAATACCGATCCTCGCCGCTGACCGTTTCCCGGTCAAACCTCGACCCGGGCGCGACGTAAACCTCACAGCCGATAATCGGTTTTATCCCGATTTCTTTTGCTGCCTTATAAAAATCAATAACACCGTACATTACCCCATGATCGGTAATGGCAATACTGTCCATTCCCAATGCTTTTGCCTGTGCTACCAGTTCTTTTATCTTACTGGAACCATCCAGCAGACTGTATTCTGTATGGACATGTAAATGTGTAAAACCCATCCTATCCCCGCTCCTTCACCATTTGGAACATCTTCGGTTTCTTTTATTCCAGCTCCTTCGCTGTCTTTGCCAGCCATCCCGTAATATCAATATGCTGCGGGCAATGATCCTCGCACTGACGGCAGCCGATACATGCCGATGCCTTGCCTCTGCCATCTTCTTCTATAAGCTTTTTATACGTCTTTTTTGCCTCGTCCTTATCCCGCGTCTGCTCCATCTGGTTTATTGCGGCAAAATATTCGGGAATCGGGATATTCTGCGGGCATCCGTCCACACAGTAGCGGCATGCCGTACAGGGAATGGTAATTGTTCTGCGGATAATCTGTGCAGCCTCATCCACCGTCTGCCTTTCCTTCTCGCTTAACGGGGCAAATTCCTTCATATAGGACATATTGTCCATAAGCTGTTCTTCATTGCTCATCCCGGAAAGCACCATAAACACCCCATCCAGGGAAGCCGCAAACCGCACAGCCCAGGAAGGAACGGAAAGCTCTGGCTGGACCAGCTTCATCTTCTTTTCGGCTTCCCCGGGAACGGCTGCCAGCGCCCCGCCCCTTACCGGCTCCATCACAATCACCGGCTTACCGTGCTTTCTTGCCACCTCATAGCACAGCCTCGACTGTACCTTCTCGCTCTCCCAGTCAATATAGTTAATCTGCAGCTGAACAAACTCCATCTCCGGCTGCTCTGTTAAAATTTTATCAAGAATATCTGCTGTGTCATGAAAGGAAAATCCCATTTTCCGGATCTTTCCCTCCTCCTTCATCTTCTTTACAAAAGCAAAGCCGCCGAACTTCTTCGTCTTTTCATAAAGGTTCCGATCCAGGGTGTGCAGCAGGTAATAGTCAAAATATTCCACTCCGCAGCGTTCCTGCTGCTCCTTAAAATATCGTGGGAAATCCTCCTCCTTTTCCACCAGATAGGTCGGCATCTTATCTGCCAGCAGAAAGCTTTCCCGCGGATGCCGCTCAACCAGTGCGCGCTTAATCGCCCCCTCGCTGGTCTGCTTGTGGTAAGGATAAGCCGTGTCAAAATAGGTAAATCCCTCCTCCAAAAACCTGTCCACCATCCGGCAAAGCTGTGCCTCGTCGATGGATGTAACATCCTGTGGCTGTAAAAGCGGCAGCCGCATTAACCCAAATCCCAGCTTCTTCATTATCTTTCCTCCTGTCTTTTTTCTATGTCTTTATGTATCGGATGCTTTTCTTTCCTGCATCCTTAATTTATTACAGATGCTATCTGGTAAAAAAACACGCTTGCGCGTGTTTTTTTATTTTCTTATTTGATTACCTTTTTAACTGCTTTTTAATTGCTCCGCAAATACTTTTCAATATCAGTAACCGCCTGCTGCTCGTCGTCACCGTCAGCAGTGATCACCAGTTCTTCCCCGGCGGCCAGACCCAGGGTCATCATTCCCATAATGCTTTTTGCATTAACTCTCTTAGATTCACACTCTACATAAATTTTGCTTTCATACTGGCTTGCCACCTGTACTAACATAGCAATCGGTCTTGCTTCCAAACCGGATGAGAGTTCAACAGTGACTGTTTTCTTAATCATAATCTTCCTCCTCTTTCCCGGACGGTCCAGTTTCCGTCCCAGTACCAATCTTTGTAGCTGTGCTTGTATTTTTTGCTACTGTCTTACTTCTTTTTTTCTGCCAGAAACAATTCTAAAACATCGTCTTCTGTGCGTAAAGCCTGTGCTATCTCTCCAAGCCTGCGCAGCCTGTGATTTACTCCGGATTTCCCCACGGGCGGATCTAATGCCTCCCCCAGTTCTTTTAATGTTGCTTCCGGTTTTTCCAGGCGAAGCCTGGCCATATCTTCCAGACGTTCCGGCAGTTTTGCAAGGCCTATGGTATCACGGATGTATTCAATATCCCTGAGCTGCTTTACCGCAGCCGACACGGTTTTATGAATGTTTGCTGTTTCACAGTTCACCTGGCGGTTTACCTGCCCCCGCATCTCCTTGAGAATCCTGACATTTTCCAATGCCATCAGAGCAACCGGAGCCTCCATCACGTTTAAAATATCCACGATCTGGCAGCCTTCTTTCATATAAACCACAAAGTATTTTTTTCTCATCACAATTCTTGCATCCAAATGAAACGTCCCGATAAGCCCCTGAAGCTGGCGGGCTTTTTCCTCTGTAGCGCAGGTGATTTCAAAATGATAGGACTTTTCCGGATCGCTGATCGAGCCTGCGGCAAGAAAAGCTCCACGGATAAAGGCACGACGGCAGCATGCCTGCTTAACCACCATATTTTTCTGGAGAGAAAGATTTTCCTCAATCTCACCATCCCTGCCAATCAGCTTTGTTGCCTGTAAAACCCGGATAGCATCATGGTGTTCATCGACCACCACAGAATACGTCCGATTCTTTTTCAGATAAGAATTTCTCCGAATTGAAACATCCGTAACTATATTAAATGTTTTTTTCAATAATGTAAAGTACTTTCTTGCAACTGCCACATTTTCTGTATGGATTTTTATGCTGTAACGATTGTCGGCAGTAATGGAAATCCTGCCGCAAAGACTGATAATTGCTGCAATTTCCGCGATTTGGCAATGCCTGGCAGCGGACAGCTGGCGCGATAATTCGTCCTTCACCTTAGAGGCATATGACATAACCTTTCACCCTTTCCCCACTTCTTTGCCGGATAAATTAAGCGTTGCCAATATCCCTGTGAACGATCTTTATTCCATACTCCGGATGATGTAAAAGCTGCTCATACAAGGCAAGAGCCACGGTAACCGAACGGTGTTTGCCCCCGGTACATCCGATAGCAATCACCAGTTGATTCTTCCCCTCAAGGATGTAATTCGGGATAGAAAATTCCAGAAGATCATAAAGCTTATCCAAAAAAATCTGGGCATTTCCGCCGCGTTTTACATACTCCTGCACTGCCGTTTCTTCTCCGGTTTTGCTCCTTAATTCCTCCACATAATAGGGATTTGGAAGGAATCGGACATCAAAAACCAGGTCTGCATCCGAAGGTATTCCGTATTTAAAACCAAAAGAAAGTACCGTGATATACAAGTTTTTATATTCCTGCTGGCTGATAAAAATCTTCTCTAATTCCTTTCGCAGCTCCTTGGTCAAAAGCTGGCTGGTATCAATAATAAAATCCGCAGAACGCTTTAAAAAATCCAGCTTTTCCCGCTCTGCCTCAATCCCCCGCTCAATCCTCCCGGCTCCGGATAAAGGATGCTTCCTGCGCGTTTCCTTATAGCGTTTAATCAGCACCTGATCTCCGGCATCCAGAAATAATACCTGATGAGAAAAGCCTTTCGTATTCCAGTTTTTCAGGACATCTGCCAGCTGGGGAAGATCCTCACCGCTGCGAATATCAATCCCCAGAGCCACCCGGTTAATATCTGCCATATTTCCCAACAGCAAATCGGCAAATCGTTCCAGCAGGGAAATCGGAAGATTATCCACACAGTAAAATCCCATATCCTCAAGCATCTTCAATGCCTGGGTTTTCCCTGCACCTGACATTCCTGTTACGATAACCAGTTTCATTTGTCTGCCCTCCGGCTGTTTTTGTCTGTACGTCTGTTTGTTTTTATGTTTGCTTACTTTTATGTTTTTTTCCTAAAACCATTCCCCCAAAACCTTTACCTCAAGCTCCAGTTTTACACCAAACTGCCGCTCAACCTCACCGGCAACATACGCGCAGAGTTCCCGAATATCCTGCGCAGAGGCATTATCCCGGTTAATCACAAATCCGCAGTGCTTTTCCGATACCTGCGCACCTCCGATTTGCTTCCCCCTTAATCCGGCATCCTGAATCAGTTTTCCGGCAAAATAACCCTGCGGGCGCTTAAACGTACTTCCGGCACTGGGATATTCCAAGGGCTGTTTTTCCCTTCTCGCTGCTGCCAGCTCCTCCATCCGTTTCCTGGATTCTTCTCTGTTCCCCTTTTCCAGCAAAAGACCTGCTTCCAGAACAACCATTCCATTTTCCTGAAAAATACTGCTGCGGTAGGCAAGTCCAAGAGCAGAAGCAGGGAGAACTTCCACCTTTCCCTCTGCATCCAAAACCCGAACCCACGCCAGAACATCTTTTATCTCCGACCCGTAGGCACCTGCATTCATCACCACTGCACCGCCAAGCGTCCCCGGAATCCCGGCAGCAAACTCAAACCCCGTAAGAGCGCCTTCCCAGACCGTACGGGCAATCCGTGAAAGCAAAGCTCCTGCCCCGCAGACCACACAGTTTCCCTCGATCCGAATTGACGAAAAGCCTTCTTCCATGGAAATAACCACACCGTCAATGCCCTTATCGCCAACCAGAAGATTACTTCCATTTCCCAAAATATACCAGGCGCATCCCCTCTCCCTGCAAAGGGCAATCACCTCTGCCAGTTCTTCACTGCTCTTTGGTCGGACAAAATACTTCGCCGGTCCGCCAACCTTAAATGTTGTATGGTTTTTCATCGGTTCCTGCTGCAAAACCCTGCCTTCTTCTGGCATCACTGCACATAATTCCTGAAAAAACTGATTATCCCTGCTCAAACCTACCTCCCGCCGCTTCCCTGGATTTCACCTGTTTTTCTCTGCTTCCTAGTCTTACTGGTAATGTCGGTTCAGGTTCGCCTGCACCCGGTTATACAGCTCCTGTGCCGCATTATAGCCCATCTTTTTCTGACGGTAGTTTACGGCTGCCGATTCCACAATAATCGCCAGATTCCGTCCCGGACGTATGGGAATCGAATGGCAGACCACCTGATTTCCCAGAAAATCTGTGTACTGGTCTTCCAGTCCCAGACGGTCGTACTCTTTATCTTTATCCCAGTCCTCCAGTTTAATCACCATATCAATTCCCTGGGTATCTTTCACACTCTCTACGCCGTACAAAGTCTTAACATCAATAATTCCTATGCCGCGCAGTTCAATAAAATGCTTCGTAATATCCGGCGCACTTCCAATCAGCGTATCATCGCTCACCTTGCGGATTTCCACCACGTCATCCGTAACCAGACGGTGGCCTCGCTTAATCAGTTCCAGAGCTGCCTCGCTCTTTCCAATCCCGCTTTCACCCATAATCAGCACGCCCTCGCCAAATACATCAACCAGAACACCGTGGATGCTGATGCAGGGGGCAAGACGAACCTTCAGCCACCGGGTAGCTTCTGCCATCAGATCCGAAGTTGTCTTATCCGAAACCAGCACGGGGACATCGTAGTGATTGGCTAAGGGAAGGATGTCCGGGTCAGGTTCCATCCCCCGGCAATACACCAGGCAGGGGATCTTGCTGGAGAGCAGCTTATCATAAACCTCCAGTTTCGTTTCCTGGGAAAGGGTCGAAACATATGCCCGCTCTACGGTTCCCACAATCTGAACCCTCTCATGATCAAAATGGTCAAAAAAGCCTGCTAACTGAAGGGCCGGACGGTTTACCTCGGGATGGCTGAGAACAATTTTATCCGTATCCAGCTCTGGGGTGGCATTTTTTAATTTCATTTTTTCAATAAACGTTGTAATCATTACCCCATGCATTCGATTTCTCCTTTCTGTTCGTTACCGCAGGGGCGCTGCCCTGACCTGTGTTTACAGCAGCGCTCCGCTCTTTCATAAGGCTATAGTAGCATACCTTAAAGAAATTGTCATTCTTTTCCATGAAAAAATTTGTAAACTTCCTCGGCGGCTCTGCGGTTCATCTGGGGCGCTGCGGCAAGTTCTTCCACAGAAGCCTCTCTGACCGCTTCCTGACTCTTAAAATGCTTCATCAGAGCCTTTCTTCTGGCCGGGCCGATTCCCGGAATTTCATCCAGAATCGAACGCACCTGGGTCTTGCTCCGAAGGCTGCGGTGGTACTCGATAGCAAAGCGGTGCGCCTCATCCTGAATCCGGGTAATCAGCCGGAAACCCTCGGAATGTTTATCAATGGGAATTTCCACATTGTGATAATACAGTCCCCTTGTCCGGTGATTATCGTCCTTAACCATCCCGCAGACCGGAATGGACAGGGAAAGCTTTTCCATAACTCCCAGGGCAATATTGACCTGGCCCCGTCCGCCGTCCATCATAATTAAATCCGGAAAACGATTAAAGCTTCCGTGTGAAAGTTCCATTCCTTTTTCCTTTAATGCCTTTTCCTCCTCCATCCCATGGGTAAAGCGCCGGGTCAGCACCTCTTCCATCGAAGCATAATCATTCGGCCCCTGGACGGTTTGAATCCGAAACTTCCGGTAATCGCTGGTTTTCGGCTTCCCGTCCTCATAGACAATCATCGAACCAACCGAGGAAAAACCTCCGGTATTGGAGATATCAAAAGCTTCAATCCGCCGCAGTCCGGGCAGCCCCAGCCAGCTTCCAATCTGATTCATTGCGCCGATCGTGCGCAGTTCTTCCCGCTTAATTTTCTCTTTATCCTGATCCAAAACCAGCTTTGCATTCTTTGCCGCCAGTTCCACCAAACGCTCTTTTTCTCCCTTTTTAGGACTGATTAGCCGCACCTTCTGCCCCCGTTTTGCACTCAGCCACTGGCTGATAACCTCCTCATCCTCCAAAGGAAACTGTACCAGAAGTTCCCGGGGAATAAAGGGTGTTCCTGCATAAAACTGCGTGACAAAACTGGTCAATATCTGCCGGTCATCCTCCGCTGCGGCAATGGAAAGATGAAAATGATCGCGCCCAATCAGCCGCCCTTCCCGGACAAAAAACACCTGCACCACAGCGTCCTGACTATCCTTTGCCATGGCAATAATATCCCTGTCTTCCAGCCCGTAACTGGTGATTTTCTGCTTCTGGGCAACCTGCTTTACACTGTCTAAAGCGTCCCTGTATTCAATCGCTTTTTCAAAGTCCATGGACTCGGATGCCTCCAGCATTTTCTCTTCCAGTTCCTTTAACAAAGGGGCATAATTGCCGTTTAAAAACTCCAGGGCACACGCAAAATTTTTCTGATATTCTTCTTTGCTTATGTAGCCCTGGCAGGGTGCGCTGCACTGTTTAATATGGTAATTCAGACAGGGACGCCCCTTTCCGATATCCTTAGGAAGAGAGCGGCTGCAGGTGCGGATCCGGTAAAGCTTATGCATTAAATCCAGGGATTCCTTCACCGCTTTGGCATTTGTATACGGCCCAAAATACCGGCTTTTATCCTTTTTTAACTCCCGTGAAAACAAAAGCCGGGGATAATCTTCCTGAATGGTTGCTTTAATATACGGATAGGTTTTTCCGTCCTTGAGCATGGTATTATACCTTGGACGATGTTCCTTAATCAGGTTGCATTCCAGCACCAGGGCTTCCAGTTCCGAGTCGGTAACAATGTATTCAAACCGGGCAATCCTCTCCACCATCTGTTCAATTTTTGATGTTTTATTCCGACTGGACTGAAAATACTGCCGCACCCGGTTTTTCAGGCTGATCGCCTTTCCCACATAGATAATCTCATCCCGCCCGTCATGCATTAAATACACCCCGGGCTTTGCCGGAAGCTTTTTTAACTCCGCCTCCACATCAAAAGCCCCCAGGGGAGAGTGCCGCACGGCTTTCATGTTTCCCTCCTCACGGGGTTTTTGTTTAAGACTTTGCTCAAATTTCTGTCCGGATTTAGGTTTAGCATCCAGCTTTTCTTCCTGTATAACTTTTGGTTCGGCATTCGGCTTTGTTTCCTGTGTGAATTTTCCCATAAAAATCACCTCAATCTCCGGTTATCATAGCGCATTCGTGTTTCCAGATGTTTCTTTATATTAAAAATCTGGCTGTCCTCATCCCCGGAAGACGCAGGAATCCCCAGAACCAGGCAAATACTGTCCAGTTCCCGCTTCCCCACCTTGCCGCGCATCTGCGCCAAAACTTCCAGCTGTTTTTCATAGCTTTCTGCATCCAAAAACTTCTCCAGCCATTCAATCGCTGTACTGCCTTTTCTCTCGGATTCTGCCGCTGACGATGGTGATAATTCATCTTCGGATAACTCCTCAAAACTCACATCCTCAAAAGCATCACCTTCTTCGTCGAAATATTCCTCCTGGTCCTCTTCCGGCAAAAAATCTTTATTTCCTGTCCGCTTTCCTGTTAAAAACTTCACTGGTTCAAACCAATATTCCTGTTCTGCCCGGGGATGTATTGTTTCATCGACTCTGCGGTTAAACAGCAAAAGCGGTGCAGCAGTAATAGGATAAGCCCCGTAAAGCGCCTGATAAACCACCAGTTCCTCTCCTGTTTCTGTATGCTTTGCCATTGTGATAATCTGGTACAGCCTGTTCTCAACATCTCGATAAAATTCCCCTGGCTTTGGTATCCTGTTCACGTTTTTTCTCCTGTTTTATTTCGATTTATTGGCTAAATGAATGGGGCAAACCTTATAAAAGTTTACTCCAAAAGCAGCCCGTCATAATGATAAGTTACCTTGGCATCCCACAAAATCCATTCTTCATATCCGGCATCATACACCGCCTGGATTTGTTCCTTTACCTGCTGCGGTCCATATGCGATATGATGTTTCAGGTAACTGGCCGTAAAATCCTGAAGCCACGGGCGGACGATCGCCTGGCGCAGACTGTCCGGTTCCTCTTCCTGCACATCATTTTCATTTTCTTCTTCTGCTGCTTCTTCCAGTATCGTCACTTCGTTTCCTGCCCCGGCTGCATTTACTTCATCTTCTTCCGTACCTGCCGTTTTCTTTCGCTCTGCCATTTCTTTTGCCCATGCCAGAGTTTGTTTCGACTGGTTCAGGGCGGCAGCTATGGTCTGGTAAGGCTGGGTATCCGGATGAGCTATGCCAAAATAGCCGTCCCCGTAATGCGAAGGGTAAATCATCGGGCAGATATAATCCAGCGAAGCTGCCATTTCCCCATAGTCCTGCCCCACCGCGTGGGCATCTGCTCCCCCGCTCATCACTACGCCAAAAACGTCTGCGGAAACGAACAGCCCCTCCGCAGCCAGCTGATCGTAAGCATATTGGACAAATTCCAGAATAATTTCCTGCCGGGATTTCCCCTGCGTATCCTCTTCGGAAAATACAACATTCTGCATCCCCTTTTCCGTACAGAAACGGATATAGTCAAACTGGATCTCATCAAATCCGGCCTCTCCTGCCATCTTCCCGATTTCCACCAGGTAATTCCAGACTTCTTTTTTATAGGGATTCACCCATGCCAGTTTATTCCTGTCCCGGAAAACACTTCCGTCCGCCAGCATACAGCACCAGTCCGGCCGGGCTTCTGCAAGGTAAGGATCGCGAAAAGCCGGGATGCGGGCAATCATATAAATATCATGTTCTTTTAATTTCGCCGCCAGGGTTTTCATATCCGGGATGTAATTCACACATGCCCCGATAGCCTGCGCAGAAGGCGAGTCCATGGCAAAAGTAACCCGTCCATGATCATCTTTAACATCGATAACTACCGCATTTAATTCCGTCCGGTCAATCTGGGCAATGATTTCATCCATCAAATCCTCCATCCCCGCAACATAGGCCGAAACATAAATTCCCTTAACCTTAACTGGTGTCCGCTCCGGTTTTGTACGAATGACAATTCCTTCGGATTCCGCTTTTGCAAGTGCACTTTCGGAATTCCCCGCTTCAATGCTGATTTCTCTGTCCGCATTCCCCGGCTGACCATCGTTTTCCTGACCATTGTCACCCGGCCATCCGTTTTGTGCAGACAGCCCGTCCGTTTCTTCCCATCCGTTTCCATCTTCCGGATCACGCCTTTTTTCCGGTCCGCTTCCTCCTCCCGGATCATGCTCCTCCTGACGGCCAACCATGCTTTTTTCTCCCAGTTCAGGGGCTGGTTCATATCGCTGACAGCCAGCCAGACTAAGAATCACTGCCAGAACCGCCGTTAAAATCCTTAAACTCTCCCATCGTTTCATTTTTTATACCCCATGAGCATCCGAAATCTTTCATTTTCGTTACTGTTCACACGTTTACAACAACTATTTTATCACATTTTTTACTTTAAGCCAAGTCATTCAGTAATCGTTGCTGTCCGCAGATGTCTTTGGCAATCCATAAACCGTGTCTTCCTGAAAAATTTCTCCAATTCCATTTGCATTACAGAAATTTTATCGTATAATCTTCTTAAAACCTGTAGAATCGGTCTTCCAATATCTTCCTGCTCTAATGATTGTTGTTCACATATGCACAGCAGCCTAAAATTCATTATACCAAGTTCAGCCGCTGCTATGCAGCCAACACAGAGAATCTTATTTATTTTTTATTCAAAACCGTTTTTGCGGAAAAGAACCATTGGAAAAGAAAGGAAATTTCATCTATGAAACGGGATTTTTATTATCCTATTGACGCAGAACATGCGGGAGAAAGTATCGAATTTTTTCTGAAAAGCAAGGGTTATTCCAGGCACATCATAATCCAGATACGCGACGCCGGCGGAATTGAAGTGGATGGTCTGCATGCAATTACACCGCAGATTTTAAAACAGGGAGAAACGCTGCACATTCATCTGGAAGAAATGGAAAGTTCTGCCCGTATTGTCCCCACAGACCTGCCCTTTCCCATAGTCTATGAAGATGAAGATATCATGGTTATTAATAAGCCTTCCAATATGCCCATCCACCCTTCGCAGGGAAATTTTGAAAATACACTGGCAAATGCTGCTGCCTGGTATTTTCAGCAAAAAAAGGAGACTTTTGTTTACCGGGTGATTAATCGCCTGGATCGGGATACTACAGGGCTTCTGATTATCGCCAAACATGCCCTGAGCGCCTGCATCCTTTCGCAGATGTCCTCACGCAGGGAAATTCATCGGGAATATCTGGCGATCGCCGCAGGAAAGGTTGACGAAAAAGGGACGATCTGTGCCCCCATTGGCCGGGCAGATGATTCTACCGTTCTGCGCTGTGTAGATGAAAAAAACGGGGATTATGCCTGCACACACTACCAGCGCCTTCTTTACCATAAAGAATCCGACTGCAGCCTGGTACGCCTTCGCTTAGAAACCGGAAGGACGCATCAGATCCGGGTGCATATGAAGCATATCGGCCATCCTCTCCCCGGAGATTTTTTATATAACCCGGACTACCGCCTGATGCATCGCCAGCCCCTGCACTCCTGCCATCTGGATTTTCGCCATCCGATTACCGGAGAGACTATGCACTTTGAGGCGGAGGTTCCGAGGGACATGCGGTGGATTTCTTCTGAAAAAAATCCTCTTACCCCCATCGAAGCCCTTTAGGATAATGATTTTGCAGCCTTCCCCCAGCCAGCTTTGCCCAGCCCAGACTGTAGCCGTCCACCGCGACAAGGACCCATCCGGAAGCCATGTCTGCTAAGAATTTCTTTTCGGAATCCATGGATACTAAAAATTTCTTTTTTCCGTCAGACAGCACTTCTTCTACTGGCAGGGCTTCTCCTTTCAGATAACGGATAACCCACGCTCCTCTGCTGTCTAAGTTCACATACTGTTTTACCTGATCTATATTTAAGTACAGTGCCAGGGCGTGGGACGGCTCAAAGCGGTTCTTTTTAAAGCTTCCCAGATGCAGCCCCGGCCGAAGAATCTTTTTTCCCCGAATATCCGGCATAGGCTCTGGCACAGCATAGAGCTGCTCACCAAAAAACATAAACCTGTCCTCAAACATTTCCCTATCCGCAGACCTTCCTCTATCCATCATTTTTTCTCTGTCTTTGCATTCTTCCTCATCAATTTTCCAATCTCCGGCACAGAAAACATCCTGGCAGAACGCACGGAAAACTTTTTCTAATTCCCGGCTTCCCATTCCTTTCAGAGCGTTTCCCCCGTTTCTTTCTCCCGATCCCTTTCCTTTTTTCTTCCCTGTTTTCCCGCTTCGGTTTGCTGAACTGGTTCCTTTTCCTTCCCCCGCCGCTCTCTTTCCAAGAACAGCCAGATAATGCCCTTCCCCGTGAATTTTATGCGGCCACAGGCGGCAGGTGGCCTCCAGTTCCTTTCTTCCCCCTTCATCCACCCAATCCGGCCTTCCCTGTCCAAAAGCCGCAAAGTCCTTTTTCCGG